>CAZRPP010000058.1:0-1746 GCA_964602145.1 uncultured Candidatus Saccharibacteria bacterium | reverse complement strand
CGCCCTTGGGGAGCGGTGCAAAATCTGGCTTGTCGTCTGAGTCTGTTTCGCCGCGCTGCAGCATAGGGCCGTAGCGGCCAAAACGGGCGTAGATGGGGAGGTTTTTCTTGGGGTCTTCCCCTACTAAACGGGCCTGGCTGACTTCTTGGCGGCTAATGGCCTCTGACTTCTCCACCAACGGGTGGAAATCTTTATAAAAATTGCCGATCATTTTCTGCCAGGCCAGCTTGCCCTCGGCGATGGTGTCAAATTCCTGCTCCACCGCTGCGGTGAAGTCAAAGTCCACCACGGCTGGGAAGTAATTAACTAAAAAGTCGGTGGTAACATCGGCAATGCCGGTAGGTAGCAATTTACCGCGGTCCGCCCCTGTTATTTGCTCTTCGTCGGCTGGGCTAATGATGCCATTTTCCAAGACCAATTTGCGGACAGTGCGCGGCGTTCCCTCAAGGTCTGTTTTTTCTATGTAGCCACGTGTTTGAATAGTGCTAATGGTTGGCGCGTAGGTGGACGGTCGACCGATGCCGAGCTCTTCCAGTTTGCGCACCAGCGTGGCTTCTGAGTAGCGGGCCGGCGGGCGAGTAAAGCTTTCTGTGGCAGTGACGGTCTCTGCGTCCAGCTTGTCTTTGAGCGCTACGGGTGGCAGCAGCGTGTCGTCTTTACCGCCGCCGTAGACTTTCATAAAACCGTCAAATTTGAGGACCTCACCCTTGGCCAGGAATGTTTCTTTGTGGCCAGAAATGTCGATTACGACCTCTGTTCGCTCTAGAGCGGCCGGTGCCATTTGCGAGGCGAGCGCGCGCTGCCAGATGAGGTTGTAGAGTTTCTTTTGCTGCTCATCATCGCCAGCGCTGGTTTTGCCAAAATCCGTGGGCCTAATTGCTTCGTGGGCTTCTTGGGCGCTAGAGTTTTTTGTCTTAAACTGGCGAACTTGGTGGTACTGGGCGCCAAACTGTGCGGTAATGTACTGCTCGGCGGCTTTAATGGCCTGGCCGGAGAGCGTGGTGCTATCGGTACGCATGTAGGTGATCTGGCCAGATTCATACAGGCGCTGCGCCAGGGTCATGGTCTGGCGGACGCTGTAGCCCAGGCGGCGACTGGCCTCTTGCTGCAGCGTGCTGGTAGTAAATGGTGCGCTGGGATTGCGGCTAGCGGGTTTGGTCTGAATATCCGTAACGCTGTACTGGGCACCAGTTAGTGATTCTAGCCATTTTTTGGCATCTTCCAGCGTTTCAAAAGTGGTGCCGAGCTCTGCGTTTAGTCCATCAGCAAACTGAGCGCTGACTTTAAATGAGCTGGCGCCCTGGAAAGCAGTGATTTCTCGTTCGCGCTCCACAATAATGCGCACCGCCACTGATTGGACGCGGCCGGCACTGAGGCCAGTGCGGACCTTTTTCCAGAGGACGGGGCTGAGTTCGTAGCCGACTAATCGGTCTAAGACGCGGCGCGCCTGCTGGGCGTCGACCAGCTTAATGTCCACTGTGCGCGGATTTTTGATGGCATTTTCTATGGCCGGCTTGGTAATTTCGTGGAAAACAATGCGCTTGGTTTTGGCCGGATCCAATTTGAGCGCCTGCGTTAAGTGCCAGGCAATCGCCTCCCCTTCGCGGTCTTCATCGGATGCCAGCCAGACTTCTTTGCCAGCGGCGGCTTTTTTGAGCTCTGCTACGGTTTTGCGCTTATCACTGGACACCTCGTAGTGCGGCGCAAAATCCTTGTCAATATCGATGTTTAGGCCCTTTTTTGGCA
>CAZRPP010000057.1:0-1987 GCA_964602145.1 uncultured Candidatus Saccharibacteria bacterium | reverse complement strand
ATTTTCTGCTGCATCTGCGATTTAGTATAGCATCGGCGTATACTAAAGGCATGTTTCAGCCGCGGCCCGCTCAACAATCTGCGCTTACATTACGACGGCGGTATGTCTATATTTTGGGCGCGGTTCTGTTGGCTTTGGCGGGATGGCTGCTCTGGTACAAAAACGATTTTTATACGTTTGTCGTTCACAAATCGGCCGTGGTTAAGCCGGCGCCAATTTTCAAGTTCAACGGCGTTCCCGGTTGGCGGCAAGGCGCCACCAATTACAATTCCATGGCGCTGTTTTCTGATAATCACAACTGTTTTATCTCTGCTTGGCGCAAGCCCGGTACGCTTTCTATCCAGCATGAATTAGCAAAAACCCAAAAGACTTTTGCGGGCAGCGAGCACAGCATTACTTCAAACGGACAGCAATTGTTATCATTGCAAACCCCTGCCGGTAAAAAGTCTTACACGCTCTACCAATTTGCTATTAACGATTCACCTGGTGCCACCACACTTATGGATGGTTTAGAGCTCGGCTACGTGCCGCTGAGCAAAGGTTTCATAGAAATTTCTGGCCACTGCAACACGGCGGCACAGCTGGGAGAGACGGTTACAGCGTTGCAGGCCATAGAATACACGGGTAGACCGTAAATTTAAACTTCGCGTTTTTCCGCAATATCGGCAGTGTCAAGCAGACGGACCAATTCAACGAGGCTCCTGTCTGCTTGCCTAGCTCTTTCTAAACCCTCAGGTGAGTTGAAAAAATCATTCGGGTCTTCCCAGCGCATATCTGTAGGCTCATCTTTCGGGCCGCATAGTTCTGTAATTTCAATACCCGGATTTTTAAATAATCCCATGATATATCCTAGTCTTTAATGTGGTAGCGGCGACAGGACTTGAACCTGTGACCCCGAGCTTATGAGTCTCGTGCTCTAACCAGCTGAGCTACGCCGCCAAATTGCTGTTGGCAGGGTTTAATATAGCAGGTTTTGCCTCTGTTGGCTAGTAGTGATGCAGCGCCAAGTACACCACCGCGCAGAGGCCAATAATCACCACCATGCCGCGCAACCAGTGGGAGGGGAACCTTTGGCTGTAGTGCGATCCGAGCCAGCCGCCCAGCGCGCAGCCAGCAGAACATATCAGGCCAACGCGCCAGTTGATCAAGCCGGAATTGGCCAGACAAAGCAGAGACACAAACGATGTGCAGGCGGCGGCGATGTTTTTCATGCCATTCATGGTATGCGTATCGGGTAGGTGAGCCAGACTTAAAAATGCTAGCATCAGGAAGCCAAAACCGGTGCCAAAATAGCCGGCGTACAGTCCCATTGGGATGAGCGCAAGCGCCATGACCACCAGATGGAGTATCCATCGTTTACGACCGTGTAGATGTTGTCGTAAATGAAAATGAATCAACGGCTGCACGGTAAACAAAATGATGCCAAAAAGGACCAGGCCCGGCACAATTTGGGCAAAATGGGCGGCAGTTGTTTGGCGCAGCAACCAGGCACCGATTATGGCCCCAAAAATCAGCGGAATGAGCAGAAAAGCCAGCCGCCGCGGTGCGCGTTTTAGGTATTTCCGGTAGCCGTAGGCCGATGTTAGCTGACCAGGAATGGTAATAATGTTACTGCTGGCGTTGGCCACCAGCGGCGGCACGCCCAACATGACCAAAACGGGGAAGCCAATCAGCATGCCGCCGCCGGCCACGGCGTTCATGATGCCCACAACGATTCCAACCAGGACTAATAATAGGTCGTGCATGTTTGTTTTGCCTTGTTGCTAACAGTGTAGCATACTAATGCTTATGAAGACGATTACCATTTGCTCTAGCGCTGCATTTTACAAACATGTAATGGATGTTAAACAGGAGCTGGAGGCGCTTGGTTTTTCGGTTTTGGTGCCCAAAACGGCAATCGCTATGGCAGAGAAAAACGATTTTGATGTGACACATTACAAAACTTGGTACAACGAGGCCAAAGACTACGACAAAAAAGCGGATTTTA
>CAZRPP010000056.1:0-2023 GCA_964602145.1 uncultured Candidatus Saccharibacteria bacterium | reverse complement strand
AAGTGCAGCAAGAGTCCATGACACTGGCCAGCATTTCTTTCCAGAACTACTTCCGCCTCTACAAAAAGCTGTCCGGTATGACCGGTACGGCTAGCACAGAGGCCGAGGAATTCCACCAGATTTACAAGCTAAACGTGGTAACTATTCCTTCCAATAAACCAATTGCACGCCAAGACCGGACGGACCGCATTTATCGCACTGAAAAGATTAAGATTAACGCCATTGTCCGCGAAGTAAAAGTGCTGCACACCAAGGGGCAGCCGGTACTCATCGGTACCGCTAGCATTGAGAAAAACGAGGCGATTGGCGCTGCGCTCACCAAAGCCGGTATCCCGCACCAGGTCTTAAACGCTAAGAACAACGAGGGCGAGGCCGCGATCGTGGCCAAGGCCGGTCAACCCGGCGCGGTTACGCTAGCAACCAACATTGCCGGCCGCGGTACGGACATTGTGCTGGGTGACGGGGTCAAAGAGCTCGGCGGCCTGTTTGTTCTAGGATCAGAGCGCCATGAATCACGCCGCATAGATAACCAGTTGCGTGGCCGCGCCGGCCGCCAGGGGGACCCCGGCACCACCCAATTCTTTGTGAGCACCGAAGACGATCTTATGCGCATTTTTGGCGCGGACCGCATCGGTTCCGTCATGGCAAAATTAGGCGCAGACGATGACACGCCTATTGAAAACCGCGTCATTAGCCGCTCACTAGAAAAGGCCCAGGAACGCGTGGAAGGCTACAACTTTGACCAGCGCAAATCCGTCGTGCAATACGACGACGTCATGAACCGTCACCGCAAAGCCATCTACGCCATGCGCCGCGACATCTTAATCAACGCCGATGTTTCCAAGCGCATCAAAATGCTACTAGACGAAGAAGCCCACGCCATTGCTACGTCGCCGCTGCTCATGAGCGACCAGCTAGAAGACGTCGTCCGTGAAGTTTTCCCGCTTGACAATGAGCAACTGGATAAACTGTTTGATGTCAGTGCCGATGAGTTTGAGCCGGCCCTTAAAAAAGCCGCACAAGAACTGTACAAGGGCCGGGAAACGGCATTTACCCCTGAAATAATGCGCCGCGTAGAGGCATATATTTACCTGCAAGTCCTGGACAACCTCTGGATGCAGCACCTTGAAAACATGGACCACCTGCGGGAAGGTATCCACTGGATCAGCGTTGGTCAGCGTGACCCGCTGGTGGAATATCGCAGCCGTGGCCAATTGCTGTTTGATGAAATGCAGCTCCAGCTGCGCCACGATATTGTCCGCGCACTTATGCACGCGCAACCAGTCGATGTACCGCAGGGGCCGGTGGAAACAGAGCTGACCCGTGCCGCCCGCGGCTCCGTGGATAACGCCGCAGAAATCATGCGTGGTGGGGAAGAGTTTGACGCCAGCGACTTTGCCGGCAAGTCCGCCAAAGAGGCCACACAGCCCAAATCTAAGCAGCACGATCAGCGTAAAAAAGCCCGCAAAACAGAGCGCAAGCGCAAAACGGCCGCTCGCAAGAGGAAATAATTTGAAACATACCGTATCGGAAGTTGCCTTAAAGACGGGCGCCCGCGGTCTGTTTATAGACATTCCGGACGCCAATGTCATGACGTTTCAGCTCAACTTCCGGGCGGGCGAATATTTAGTGCTGCCAGAAAAATATGAGGTACCGCACCTCATGGAGCACGTGCTCCTAGGCGCCAATGAACTGTTGCCGCGGGCGCGCGATTTTCAGGCAGAACTAGAAAAAAACGGCGCCTACTCCAACGCCAGCACCAGCTGCTACGACATAACCTACGAGGCCGAATGCGCCGATTTTGAGTGGGACCGCATTCTGGGCCTTATGCTAGCCGCCATTACCCGGCCACTGTTTTTGGAAGAAGAGTTTAAGGCCGAGTTTGGCAACGTGCAGGAAGAAATGGCGGCCCGCTCTAACAACCATTTCCGGCGCCTGAGTCTAGAAATGCGCCAAGCGTTTGGCTTGGTGGCTAAGACGGATACGGAGCGCCTAAAGCTCATGGAGAACGTGGGTGTGGAGG
>CAZRPP010000055.1:0-2186 GCA_964602145.1 uncultured Candidatus Saccharibacteria bacterium | reverse complement strand
GAGTCTGGGCCGTTCTCAGTCCCAGTCTGGCTGATCATCCTCTCAGACCAGCTAATGATCATCGCCTTGGTAAGCCATTACCTTACCAACAAGCTAATCATGCGCAGGCCGTTCCCAAACCGCCGAAGCTTTAATCCGAAGACCACATGCGGTATTAGCTACTCTTTCGAGCAGTTATCCCTCAGTTTGGGGTACGTTCCTACGTGTTACTCAGCCGTCCGCCGCTCGTGTACCCCCGAAGGGGCCTTACCGCTCGACTTGCATGTATTAGGCACGCCGCCAGCGTTCATCCTGAGCCAGGATCAAACTCTCCAAAAAAGAATTTGTTCTAGGCATCAGTGAAATTCACTGACAATATTTCTTATATCTCGAAATTCTAAAACAATTCACAAAATGTGAACTGACGTTGATTGCACTACTCAATTTTTAACGAACTTTCGATTCGTTTTGAAGACACTTTAATAGGACTTCCTCGCAAACCTTAGTGCTATATTACAGGACATTGGCCGCCTGGTCAAGGGGTAATTTTGCACTTTGTGATGTGTTTACCACAACTATTTAGCCCCATGTGCAAAATGCCGCAAAGCGTAGCGCAGACCGATTGCCGCACCATCCTCCGCCTGCGATGGCAGGACATGCGTTGCAGCTTGCTTTAAACTGTCAGCGGCGTTACCCATAGCAAAACCTAGGCCGCCCGCCGAGACACTGGCGTGAATCATATCAAAGTCGTTCGCACCATCGCCGCACGTAACCGTATGCTCCAGCGCTATGCCAGACAGATCAGCAATCGTTTCAAGCACCGCCCGTTTGTTGGCTTCTTTATGTAAGAAGAACAGCTTGTAGGTACCCTTTTCCTCATCATGCTTATAAATGAGTTCCCGAACGTTTTGGTCTGCAAACGATACGGCAAAGTCATGTAAATCACCGTAAAGATGTTCCGGCACCTCGTCTGCTACAACAACCAGTGGCGCATTTGGTTCATAGTTTGGGACCTCTACCATATTATCTGCCACCCCTGGCAACCACAGATTTTTGGGGCGAGCATAGGTCTGGCCACCCCGCCAAATATAATCTGCATTTTCTAAACCATGACTGTCATTTATCCAGTGCGCGATACCGTGTTCTCTAAAATAGGCCGCAAAATCCTGGGCGATAGCGGCCGGCACTCCGCGCTGCACACGAATAACGTCATGCTCCGCATCGTAGACCTGCGCGCCGTTTGCTAGCCCGTGCAGCTCTAGGCCTTTGACGCCTCCTGCGGTTTTTATAAGAGGCTGTAGCACGGGGACGATGACTTTATCACCGCCTCTAGCGGACTGCAATCCAACCTGCCTACCCTGCGAAACCATCTGCGCGGCTGCCTGTTGAAAATCTGGCGTAGGTGCATCGCCAGAATTGTCGCCCACCAGAGTGTTGTCTATGTCAAAAACTGCTCGTTTTACTTCCACGTCTTCAAGCTCAGAGGCGTACTGCCCCCCCCTGGTGGACTAACCTATCTTCTTGGTGTGGCTGATGCATCATTTGTCATAATAATACATCAGAGCTGAAATACTGCAAGTTTTGGGCTCCAAAGGCACACTATTTTACAGATGCTTCTGCGGCCACTTGACTTTCGTCTCCGCCGTCCTCGTCCTCTTCCACGTCCTCGCCCTTATCAACCAGGGCTAGGCTGACCACTTCGTCGTCATCGTTCAGACGCATGATGCGCACGCCTTGCGTGGCGCGGCCCAGGGCTGGGATATCTTTTACGGCTAGGCGGATGGTCTGGCCGTTCCTGGAGATGATAATCACCTCTTGCTCATCGGTGTCCGCCAGCGTTTTTACGCCTACCAGCTCGCCAGTTTTGGCATTTACTACGGCAGAGCGGATACCCACGCCGCCGCGGGTGTGCGGCGTAAACTGGGCCACCTTGGTCTTCTTGCCGTAACCAAATTTACTGATCACAAAGATGCTGCTGCCTTCTTCTACAATGTCCATGCCAATCACGCGGTCGCCGGCGCGCAGACGGATGCCGCGGACACCACGGGCCACGCGGCCCATTGGGCGAGCGTCTTTTTCGTGGAAGCGGATGGCCTGGCCCTGGCTTGTACTAATGACGACTTCGTTTTCGCCGGATGTTTGGCGGATCCATTTGAGCTCATCGCCATCGTCTAGGTTAATGGCAATCAGGCCGCTGGCGCGGACGT
>CAZRPP010000054.1:0-2331 GCA_964602145.1 uncultured Candidatus Saccharibacteria bacterium | reverse complement strand
ATAGCAAAGAGGGAAATTAATGAACTGGAAAATTATTGGCAAATCGTTCGGCCACGCAGACATGCGCAAGCGCATTTTTGCCGTCTTGGGTATTCTATTAGTGTTTCGCATTATGGCGCACATTCCCGTGCCGCTGGGCGATGCGCAGACGCTCCACCAAGTGCTGCAAAACCTGTTCAATTCCGGCAACACGCCGCAGTTCCTGAATTTCATTAACGTCCTGTCTGGCGGCGCTATGGCCAACTTCAGTATCATGATTGCCGGCCTGGGCCCCTACATTAACGCTAGCATTATCATGCAGCTGCTCACTAAAGCTATCCCGCAGCTGGAGGCGCTCCACAAAGAGGGTGAGTTTGGCCAGAAGAAGATTAACCAGTACACGCGTATTCTGACCTTCCCATTGGCGATTATTCAATCCATCGGCTCCATTTACCTTATTAAACAGTCCGCCCAAAGCATTGGCGGTATTGGCGATATTACGGCGCACGCCGGCATGTGGCAGTGGGCCCTGATGGTGGCCGCGCTTACCGGTGGCTCCATGATTCTGATGTGGCTCGGAGAACTGATTACCGAGCAGAGCGTAGGTAACGGTATTTCCCTAATTATTACGGTGGGCATTGTCAGCCGTTTGCCAGCAGAAATTATTCAAATGTTCGAGGCCGGCATGGGTAAAAATCACCGCTGGCATTTCTTTGGCCGCGACTGGCCAATTACCAACAAAGCCGCCATCTACGGGCTGGGCTTGATTGCATCGGTTATTATTACAACCTGGATTGTGGTTAAGCTTAACGAAGCCGCCCGCAACCTTATTGTTAACTACGCCAAGCGCGTCCAGGGAAACCGAGCGTACGGCGGTATTACCACCATTTTGCCGGTTAAAATGATTACCGCCGGTGTGGTACCGATTATCTTTGCGGTTGCATTCCTGAGCGTGCCAAGCTTTGTGGGTCAGCTACTGACCAGCAATCACAGCGCCCGTTTAGCGCACATTGGCAGCAACCTAGTTACCTGGTTCCAGCAGCCATCCGCCCAAACTTTTGCCACGCAGGGGCTTAAGGCTTACATCTATCCACTAGTCTACTTCCTGCTGGTTTTCCTGTTTACGTTCTTCTACACCAGCATTACGTTCAATGCCAAAGAGATTGCGGAGAACCTGCAGAAGCAGGGCGGCTTCATTGAGGGTGTACGTAGCGGCCAGCAAACCGAGGCCTATCTGGCTAAAATCGTCAACCGCCTGACGTTCTTTGGCGCTATATCGCTTGGTCTCCTAGCCCTGGCGCCGCTGATTGCCCAGATTTGGGTGCCGGTGAGCATTACCGTCAGTGGTACCAGTATTTTGATCTTGGTATCGGTAGCGCTGCAGACCCTGCGCTCGGTTGAGTCCCGTGCCCTAATGGTTACCTACGATCAGTACGAGCAGCCAGACTTTTTCCATGAGCCGACTACCGCACTGGAAGCCGCTTCTGGCGCACGACGTTTGCGGTTTGTGCCGCGTCGTTCCAAAAAGAATTGACACCATAGGCCACAAGATTTAGAATAGCCCCAGTTAAAAGCGCCGTACCAACCTAACTGGAGGACGGCGCTTTGATTATTGGAATTGACGAATCGGGCACGCACTTACAGCATGGCATTGCCACAGTCGCGGCGGTAATTGTTGCCGAAAAAGATATAGACCATCTCAATACAGCCATTATGCAAGCCGAACAAGACCTTGCTGTTCCTGGCTTTCATTGGGCAAAAGATAAGTGGCGCTACCGTGAAGCATTGTTCTTGGCCTTACAGCATGCTGAAATGAAAGTGCGCATTGCTTACACGACCAGCCCTTCTCAATTACAAAGGGGGCTTGATACTGCACTCGTAGAACTCTTACAGGGCACAACCATTTCTAGATTATTGATTGACGGCAAGAAACCACGGGTGTTTGTGCGGCAGCTAAAATCATCTCTACGAAAAGCCGGTTTGCACACAACAGACCTTAAGCTTGTTGGCGACACAGCCTATCCTATTGTACGAGTTGCCGATGCGATGGCTGGCGCAGCCAGGATATATTTGGATCCAAAGAGAACGATGCCAGTTTTTATAGAGAAACAGCTTAGAAAAAATGTTGAACTTATACAAAAAATGCCACTTCGCTAGGAAGTGGCCAGTGTGGCGGCTAGTCCTGCTTGCGCGGGGCTCCCTCCGTCCGGAGGTTTGTCGCCGTTGACTCGTTATGGAAATAATTTTAATCTCTGTAAAAACACTTGTCAAGTGCCGTAATTATTGCTACAATGGACAGGTTATAGTTATGGCGAGCAATAAAGAGGTTATCGAATTAACGGGCAAGATTGT
>CAZRPP010000053.1:0-2423 GCA_964602145.1 uncultured Candidatus Saccharibacteria bacterium | reverse complement strand
TACCGCAAAAAGCAGCTGTAGTATACTAATCGTAATGCTTACGTTTTACCAAGCCACCCCCGATGAGCTGAAGCAAATCCAGCATCCGGACATAACTAAGCCTACGCTCATCTACGGCGAGCATCTGAGCGCACTAGAAGCCAAAAAAATAGCGTCGGATTTTGACCTGCCGCATCACTTATTAACCGACGTTTTTGACACCAATGAGCTGCCGCGCGTAGAAGTTGTAGACGGCACCACGTATGTCTTTGCGCGCACGCCAGAACTGCATGGCGTCAAAATTATGTCGTGGCCAGTGTTATTTATTGCAGGCAAATCTTTGTTTGCTTGCGTGTCGTCGCGCACAAATTTGCCGGATGCGCTGACTAAGCCTGCGCCAGATTTGGCCAAAATCGTCCCCGGAAAACTGCTCATTGCAAGCTTGCTGGAAATTGTAAAACGCTACGAAGCATTCATTGATATTGTAGGCAACCGTATAGAAAAAACAGAAAAACTCATGCGTAGCCGCGAAGCCACCAACAACGACTTTTACGGTTTTGTAACCATAGAAGGCAACCTAAATCGCTGCAAAATGAGTCTGGGCGGCATGTTAGTCGTGGCAGAAAAACTGTTTGCCAGCGCCACCACCAACGCGGACAGGGAACTAATTGACGACATCCAACTCTTTATCAAACAACTGCTGGTGGAAATCGATAGCCACGCCCACGCCATAGACAGCATAGACCGCGCCTACGGCACGGTGGCCAACAACACCTTAAACCAACGCATGCGCATCCTGACCGTCTTAACACTGCTAGTGGCGCTGCCCAACGTCTTCTTTGGCATGTACGGCATGAACATTGCCCTGCCATTTATGCACGAGGAATGGGCCTACTTTGGCGTGGTGGGGTTTAGTATGCTGCTGGTGTTTGCGGTATACTATTTTGCTAGAAAAATTAAATTATTATGACAGCAGAAAATCAAATGTAAGCCGCCGGGCTGGCTGCTTAAGCCACAGGCGCGCTAAGCCTTGCCGTTTCTGACCCGATGCGGGCAGCCCTGCCAGCAGCACGGCCGGCGCATGCCGCCGTTCATTTTAGAAATGCCAACGCGGATGCGCTTAACGCGCGTTTCTGCCAACTTGCCGTCTGTGACCCAGCAAATCCATTCGTTGCGGGCTAGGGGCGTAATGTCTTGCCAGAGTTTTGCCGCAACTTTGTTGGCCTGAATAGCCGCCTTGAAGTCGTCTGGTGTTTTATCGTGAACCGTGCCACCTAGGAAATCGCTCATTTCCAGCGCTCCAAACGTGGAAGTTGCTTCTGCGCCATCCAGCGCATAATGCGGGCGCTGCCGTTTTGCTTGAGGGCATCGTCCACAATGGTGCGCATTTGGTTGAGCATGCCGCAGCTTTGACATTGTTTACTCATACCTTCTATTATACTCACTATGGCAGAGAACAAGACTAAGCCCACCGTTATTCCCGTTGCCGATTTTTTGAGCACCGTCAGCCCGGCGCGCCAAGAAGAATCTTTGACGCTTATTACCATTATGAAGAAACTTTCTGGCGATGAGCCGGTCATGTGGGGACCCAGCATTATTGGCTTTGGCACCCAGCACTACAAATCGGAAGCTGGCCGCGAAGGCGACATGCCGCGCCTAGCTTTTAGCCCCCGCAAAAGCGCGCTAACCGTATATTTTTACGATGGCTTCGAGCATTACGGCAAGGAGATGGCCAATTTGGGCAAGCACAAATTTAGCATGTCCTGTCTGTACATAAACAAGTTGGCAGACATTGATTTGCGCGTGTTAGAGCAAATGCTAAAAGCATCCTATAAGCGCGGTATTCCGTTTAAGCCGCAGACCAAAACCGTGGCAGAATACATTGCCGATATTCCCGCCCACGCCCGTCCGCAATTTGATGCGCTCCATTCGCTGGTCCGCACAGAACTGCCAGAGGCAGAAGAGGTCCTAAGCTACGGCATCATTGGTTACAAAATCGATGCTAAGCGCGCCCGCGTCTTTATTTCTGGCTGGAAAGATCACCTAGGCATCTACCCCGTGCCCAAAGACCCGGCTTTGCGGGAACAGCTAACGCCGTACATAAAAGGTAAAGGCACGCTGTGGTTTCCACTGGACCAAACGCTGCCTACAGAGCTCATTAAAAAAGTTGTCCGCGCGCTGGTGGCGTAGTGGATTTTGCGTGGCTTAACGTGCCGGCAGAGCAGGGGCTTATGTCTTTCTGGCTAGTCAAGAATCCAGCTATGTATCGGGTGATGTCATTGGCGTGACCGGCGGAAAATTAAGGTAAAACGAGCGGTGGGCTAAATCATTTGGTCTTCACGCTGGTCTTCTTGCAGGTCAGTGGTGGTGTCTTGCTGACCGCTTTCATCCTGCTTGCGACGCATGTCTTTATCTAATTGGTAACCGGTGTCCCCTTGGTCCTT
>CAZRPP010000052.1:0-2728 GCA_964602145.1 uncultured Candidatus Saccharibacteria bacterium | reverse complement strand
TTGCCTGTGGGCGCTCAGGCTCAGCTGGTTTATTTTTAGCCGCTGGCGCCGCAGCCCAACGGAAGACGTGCGCTACACAAATATTCGTAAAAAATGGCCATCATCGCAGATTGGTCTAAGGGCGTTATTGAGCATCTTCGTGCTGCAGGCTTTTCTAGCGGTTTTGGTGAGTATTCCAGTGATTCATATTACATTGTCTAGCGATGTGGGCTGGAACGGTTGGATGCTGGTGGGCGGCCTTACCTGGGCTATTGGGTTGCTGCTGGAAACCGTAGCTGATTACCAAACCACACAATATTTACGGCAAAAAAACCGCCCGGCGCTGCTTACCACGGGCCTCCGGAAATATGTCCGCCACCCTAATTACTTGGGAGAACTTCTGGTTTGGTGGGGCTTTGCCGTAATCGCCCTTGGCACACCACATGGCTGGGTTGGCCTGGGCGGGGCAGCGGTAATAACGTATCTATTGGTGTATGTTTCTGGGGTGCCACTCAAAGAGCAGCGGTTGGCAAGGCATAATGGCTGGGAGGCATACAAGGCTAAAACTCCAGCCTTAATTCCCGGGTTCAATCACTGGTAGCGCGTCCACGGGCAGGTTCATGGCGCTGGCAAATCGGTCTAGTTGCTGGAATTTACAGAACTTAATTGGCTGGTCATGAGCATCATAGACGCGGTAGTAGTGATCGTAGCGAATCTTTTCGCCGTTAAAGCGTTCGGCCACAGTTGGCTGGTTAATTTGCACGATGTACCAGCCGGGAAAATCGGCTAAAATTCGCTTCATTTTGGCATAGTGATTAAAGGCCATAAGCCTATGATACAATACCGGCATGAAAAATAAATTACTCCTAGGGGCACTGGTACTTCTAGTCATTTTTAGCGGTCTTTCGCTCTATAATCGACTCTGGCCAAGCGACTGTACCAAGTATGAGCACTACGATTGGGCTACCGGCTCCTGCTACTTTGATTGCGACACGGAAAAGCAGTGCCAAGTTCTGACCAACAAAGTTAATCAGGAACTTGACGCCTATTTTGAAGGCTTCAAGAGCAAAATTGCTCCGCCAGCCGCTCCGTCTACTTCGGCGCCTACCCCAACCCAAGTGCCTGCCACAGTAAAGCAGCTAACCAGGGAAGAAACGGGGAGCGAGACTAACGGTACTACTTACACGGTGCAATCTGACCTTAGCTTGGCTCCCAAGCCATCCGCCCCAGATCAACAGCTGTGGGACTTATTTAGAAAAGTTGCCGGGGATACAGACATACGACAGTATTTGCAGACGTTTGAGGTCTTTTCCGATACCAACAACGGTTCGGCTGCTTCTGTTTGGGCAAGCCAAACTGGCGGCAAATGGCATATGAATGTTAATGCTGCCTTTGCCGGTGACCGTAAAGATTTAATTCACACTATGGTGCATGAATATGGCCATATAGTAACCCTGAATGTAACGCAAATAGCTGGCGCTAGCGGGAGTTGTCCTAACTATCAGATCCCAGAAGGCTGCACCAAGTCTGAATCGTATATTAACCAATTCCAACGTAAGTTCTGGGCAAAATTCGGCCAGGATATACCTTTAGATGGCGCAGGACAAGAAGAAGTGCAGAGTTTTTACGATGCCCACAAATCAGATTTTGTGACGGACTATGCCGCCAGTAACCCCGGCGAAGATATGGCAGAAAGCTGGGCCTTCTTTGTCCTTAGAGCCAAGCCTGCTGGCAGTTCTGGCGCTGAACAAAAGGTCCAGTTTTTCTACAGCTACCCGCAGCTAACACAATTACGGGAACAAATCAGAGGCCGTTTGGCCGGGGAGGTGCTATGAGTCAGGTGCAAAAAATAACACCTTTTGTGATTTGACAGTCAAGCACAGGAGGCCATAGATTATTACGTTTCCGTCCTTCCAAAGAGTAAGATTATTCATATAGAAAAATATCCTCATGAGTCACTGGATGAGCATTTCAAGGACATGTCCGGCAAAGTGATTACCGGCATATTTGAACTGAACGGTCAGCATCTCGCCAGAATCAAAAGAATAGCCTATAGTTGTAGGCATGCTACAACCATTACCATTTTTAACTCAAAGTACGACTTGGCAAGCGCTACAAAATCGACAGGTGCCAACAATTAAAGAGCTGTTTGCGGCGGACCCACAGCGCGGCCGTAATTTTTCAGATTCTGCTGGCGATATTTACCTAGATTTTTCCAAAAACCAGCTGGATGGTCCCACGGCATCGCTTCTGCTAGAGCTAGCCCGCGAGCGGAACGTTGAAGCCTGGCGCGATGCTATGTTCAGCGGCCAGAAAATCAACACCACGGAAAATAGAGCAGTTTTGCATACCGCCCTGCGCGCGCCAGCAGACGCCGTCATTGAAGTAGATGGCCACAATGTGGTGCCAGATGTGCAGGCAGTGCTTGCTAAAATGGCAGAGTTTGCCCAAAAAATTCGCAGCGGCGAGTGGTGCGGTCATACGGGCAAGCCCATTAAAAATATTATCAATATTGGCATTGGCGGATCAGATTTAGGGCCGGTTATGGCCACGGAAGCGCTCAAATTTTACAGCCGGCGCGACCTACATCTAGCATTTGTTTCTAATATAGACGGCACCCATTTGGCAGAAGCTGTTCGGGGCCTGGACCCGGCAGAAACACTGTTTATTGTCGCCAGCAAGACATTCACTACCGATGAAACCATGACCAACGCGCGTTCTGCTCGTCAGTGGCTGCTAGCCGGCTTGC
>CAZRPP010000051.1:0-2749 GCA_964602145.1 uncultured Candidatus Saccharibacteria bacterium | reverse complement strand
ATGAGCACCACATCTACCGATCCAATTGCCGACATGCTCACCCGCATCCGCAACGCCATTAACGTGCGCAAATCAGAGGTGAGCCTACCGCACAGCAACGTCAAAGAAGCTGTTGCCAAACTACTCAAAGAGTCCAACTTTGTGGACGGCGTGGCCGTAGAAAAAGTCAAAGATGGCCCGGGCAAAACCCTGACTATCCGCATCTGCGCCGAGCACCAGCCCGCCCGCATCACGGAAATTAAGCGCTTGAGCACCCCGGGTCGTCGGAGCTACACCAGCGCCGCTGAAATCCCGGTGGTTAAGCGCGGCCGCGGTGTGGTCATTGTTTCTACCTCTAAGGGTATGATGACCGGTGAGCAAGCCAAGAAAGCCAATGTTGGCGGCGAACTAATTTGTAAAGTTTACTAATAAGGAAAAGATATGAGTCGAATAGGAAAACTACCCATTCAAATCCCTAGCGGCGTGACAATCACTGTCGACTCAGACGCCATCAAGGTGTCTGGGGCTAAGGGAAATTTGGAGACCCCGCAGCTTGATGGCATCACCGTCAAGATTGAGGACGGTGTCCTAACCGTAACCCGGGCTAACGATGAGCCCAAGAATCGGGCCAAGCACGGCCTGATGCGCGCCCTTATTAACAACATGGTCCAGGGCGTGACCACCGGTTTCTCTAAGAAACTAGAGATCAACGGTGTTGGTTTCCGTGTGGCCCTAGCGGGAAATACGCTCAAGATGAACCTAGGCTTTAGCCACGAGGTCAACTTTACGCTGCCTCAAGGTATCCAAGCGGAAGTGCAGCAGAATACCATCACCGTCAGCGGTATTGATAAGCAGCAGGTCGGCCAAGTCGCCGCAGAAATCCGTGCCCTGAAGAAGCCTGAACCGTACAAGGGTAAGGGTATTAAGTATGAAAACGAGCGCATTTTGCGCAAGAGCGGTAAGAGCGGAAAGGATAAATAGTCATGGCTAAAGTTACCACCAAAATCGCCAGTAGCCTGCAGCGTGCCCGCCGGGTCCGCTCCACTGTTATTGGTTCGGCTGAGCGCCCACGCCTCAGCGTCCACATTTCTAACCTGCACGTCAGCGCGCAGCTCATCGACGATGCTTCCGGCAAAACGTTGGCAGCAGCAAGTACCGTTGGCAGCAAAACCAAGGGTTCAATGACAGATAAAGCCGCCAGCGTTGGCGCCGATATCGCCAAAAAAGCTAAGGCCGCCAAGGTTAAAGCCGTTGTCTTTGACCGCGGACCAAAGCTATACCACGGCCGCGTGAAGGCCCTCGCCGATGCAGCCCGTAAAGAAGGATTGGAGTTCTAATATGGCCGAGCAACCTACCGACATCAAGCAAGCCGCCGCTGAAGCGGGTGCCGCTCAGCAGCAGCACCGCCGCCAGCAAACGGACCGTCGTCCGCGCCGGCCAGACCAGGCTCCTGAAGAAAAGCAGTTCGATGAGCGCACGCTGCACATTGACCGCGTGGCCCGCGTTGTAAAAGGCGGCCGCCGTTTCCGCTTCCGTGCCCTAGTAGTTGTGGGAGACCGCAAGAACAAGGTTGGCATTGGCTCCGCAAAGGGCGCCGATGTAACCGCCGCTGTTACCAAAGCCACTGAAGTCGCTAAGAAAAACATGATTAAAGTGCCACTTTACAAGGGTACATTGCCACACGAGGCGCAGGCCAAAGTTGGTGGCGCTAACATCCTGATTATGCCCGCCAGCGCTGGTACCGGTCTGATTGCCGGTGGCGCTGTCCGCACCGTCTTGGAAGTTGCCGGCGTGTCCAACGCTATGAGCAAATCAATCGGCTCAACCAATAAGACCAACACAGCTTACGCCACCATTGCCGCTCTGCAGCAGATGGTACCGGCCAAGGATTGGATCACCGCCAAGAAGCCTGCCGCCGTTAAGAAGGAGGCCACCAAATGAAATATCACGAACTAGATTTGAGCCAAAACCGCAAAACCAAGCGCGTTGGCCGCGGTATTAGCGCCGGCCAAGGTAAAACTGCCGGCCGCGGTACTAAGGGTCAGGGCGCCCGTACCGGCTCTAAGGCTAAGCCCGGCTTTGCTGGTGGTCAGAACCCGCTGATGCAGGCCTTGCCTAAGCTGCCTGGTTTCCGCAGCCATAAAGCCAAAGCGCACAATGTGTACACCGGCCAACTAGATGCCCTAAAAGTCAAAGTTATTGACGCCCAGGTCCTAGCCGAAGCCGGCCTGATTGCCAGCGCTTTTGAGCGCGTGAAGCTCCTAAACAAGGGCGACGTAAAGTCTGCTCTGACGGTTAAGCTATCTGGCGCTTCTGAGGCTGCTATTGCCAAGCTACAAGAAGCTGGTGGCAGCTTTGAAAAGGTTACTCGGCAGCAGCGCACTAAGGTAGAGAAGAAGGCCTAAGTAAGTGTACATCGTCACTGCATTTGAGAGTGGGACGGCTAATTTTGCCGTTATCGACCCCGGCCTTACGCCAGAGCAAATGATTGCTGCGCGTTTAGCAGGCACGCATGTCACTGATGGCGAGGCCGTGCTGACGCTCGTGCCCATTGGCGACTTGCCAACGGAAGAAGGAGTTACGAAGGTCGCCGCTGCAGTTACTGACATGGAATCGGGTGTGTTTGCGCATACACCCTATCACGACCCAGCAACGAGTGTCGCTGAACTTTTTGAACAATAGAGGCTGACAAGCGTCAACTTTAGTGGCATACTAATAGCAAAGAGGGAAATTAATGAACTGGAAAATTATTGGCAAATCGTTCGGCCAC
>CAZRPP010000050.1:0-2776 GCA_964602145.1 uncultured Candidatus Saccharibacteria bacterium | reverse complement strand
AAGCTGATTTACAGAGATGAGCGGCTGGTAAACTACTGCACGCAGCACCGGACTGGCTTTGCAGACATAGAGGTGGCTTATGACACCGTTAAGACCCCGCTGTACTACATCAAATATGGGCCATTTACCCTGGCCACAACTCGGCCAGAGACTAAGTTTGGCGACACCGGCGTAGCTGTCCATCCAGACGATAAGCGTTACCAAGAGTGGGTCGGGAAGACCGTGACGGTAGAGGGCGTGAATGGCCCCTTTGAAGTGCGCGTAGTGGCGGATGAAATGGTGGATCCGGAGTTTGGAACAGGGGTGGTAAAGATTACGCCCGCCCATAGTTTTGATGACTGGGACGTGGCCCAGCGCCACAATTTGTTGCCACTGCAAGTTATAAATCACGACGGGACCATGAACCACCACGCCGGGCCGTTTGCCGGTCTATCGGTTTTGGAAGCCCGCAAGCAGGTGGTAGAGACTATGGAGAAAAAAGACCTGCTGGTCAAAGTAGATAAAGACTACGAGACGCGGGTAGGGAAGTGCTATAAATGCGGCACCGTGATTGAGCCGATGCTGATGGAGCAGTGGTTTATAGATATGCAAAAGCTGGCCCAGCCCGCCATTGCCGCCCTAAAGGCTGGCAAAATCAAGTTCCAGCCGGCTGCCAAGCAGGAACAGCTCATTACCTATCTGGAGAATATTCGGGATTGGAACGTCAGCCGCCAGATTGCGTGGGGCATCCCCATTCCGGCTTTCCAGAACGTAGATGACCTCCAGGATTGGATCTACGATGATCGGGTTGACCAAGAAATTATAGAGGTAGATGGCCGCACGTATCACCGTGACGCCGACGTGTTTGATACCTGGTTCTCCAGCTCTTCCTGGCCCTACGTAACCCTGCCGGAAGACAAGTATTACCCCTTAAGCTGTATGGAAACCGGCGCCGATATTCTCTACGCTTGGGTCAGCCGCATGGTCTGTTTTGGCCTGTACGAAAAGGGGCGGGTACCGTTTGAATCCGTCTACCTGCACGGCCTGATCATGGACCCGCAGGGGCAGAAGATGAGCAAGAGCAAGGGCAACGTGGTCAACCCCATAGAAAAAGTGCTGGAATTTGGCTCCGACGCTTTCCGCATGGGTATCATTGCCGATGAAGCCCCAGGGGTCAACCGTCCCTACGACGAGTCCAAGATTGTGGGCGCCCGCAACTTCTGCAACAAGCTATGGAACATTGCGCGCTACATTCAGGGCGTAGCAGCTCCCGGTGATAAGCCCACAGTTGAGTCACCGGCGGACCACTGGATTATCAGCCGGTTCAACGATGTTTTTGCAGAGACACAGTCCCTGATGGACCAAAATCGCTTTGGTGAGGCCTACAGAGGGCTGTACCACTTTGTGTGGGACGATGTAGCGGATTGGTACCTAGAAGCCGCCAAAACGGCTCCAAATGGCCCCCTGATGGCCTATTTGCTGGAATCCGTGCTGCGGGTGTTACACCCGTTTGCGCCGTTTGTTACGGAAGCTATTTGGCAGTCTTTGGGCTGGCAGCCTGACACCTTGTTGGCTTCGCAGGCGTATCCGTCTCTGTTGAAGGCTTCTCCCGCGCGCGCCCGTGAATTTGAGCAGGTGCGGATAATTGCCTCTGAAGCGCGCCAGATTATAAACAGTCTGCGTGCCAGCGGCGTAACTATGTACTACCTGGATTCCGCGCTGATTTCTTCCAACGCCGCAGTTATTAAACACCTGGGCCGCCTGAAAGATGTGGTCTCTGTAGACGACGGCACGGGCGTGTTCTTAACGGAGACGTCTGAGCGCTGCTGGCTGGATATCGATGCTTCTGCCGCGGCCGCTTTTGTGGCCGATGTTTCTGCCCGCATTTTGAAACAAGAGGGCGTGATTGCCGGGCTAGAGAAGCGCCTTGCTAATAAGGCGTATGTATCTGGTGCACCGAGCCATGTGGTGGCAGAGACGCGCTTGGCTCTGACAGCGGCTGTTGAGCTGTTGACCAATTTGCAGCGTGAGCGCGACCGATTTAGTGATTTATAGTTTGTATTAGTCGCTCTACCTTTTGTGCACGATGGTCGCATTTGGTAGAGTGATTTTTTATATGCTCTGAAGGCGTATACATATTGTCCATACGCTGGAGGTACGTTGGGCGCACATTTTGGGAGCAAAAAAATTTATAAAGCCAAGACTTCGCGTACGTGGGCGGCGGATTCTTCGGGCCGGGCGTAGTCAAACCAGACCACGCGCCACCCCTGTTTTTCGGCGGCTACTAGGTTGGCTAGAGTGTCGTCTACTAATAACAACTGTTCTGGAGGGAGGCCCGCGGCGGCGGCAGCGTATTCAAAGATTGCGGCTTCTGGCTTGACCATGCCGATTTTACTGGAGTCAATCAGGCAGTCGTAGGGCAGTTTGGGTACCTTGCCGGCCTCTAAAAATTTATCTAGGAAACCAGGGGCAATGTTCGTTAGTAGGCCCACACGGTAGTGTTGGGCGGCCCAGGCCAGCGTGTCGTGCATTTCTTGCAGCGGCTCGGCGGCTTCTAGGTAGTATTTGCCCCAATCGACATCTGTTATTTGCAATCGATTGGCCAGACGCTGGTTGAACTCTTCCATGGTTAGAGCGCCGCGGCAGAGGTCGTCATTAAAGTGTAGGCAGGCCATTTCTACTAGGTCTGATGGAATGGCGTAGTCTTCCGCAATCCGCGCGGTGGCGCGTTGGTAAAAGCGGACCAGGCAGCCGTTGACGTCAAAATATACAAAACTGACGCCACTTTTAGAGGTAG
>CAZRPP010000049.1:0-2802 GCA_964602145.1 uncultured Candidatus Saccharibacteria bacterium | reverse complement strand
AAAAACCTCTTCATCCTTATCGAATGTCCAAACAGGTGTGGAGCCGCAAAATGCAACAAACTGGGCAATGGCATCCTTGAGTGAAATGCCATTCTCCCGGACTTGTTTTTGGGTAATACCGGTCAGCTCCGTAAAAAAGTTTGGCAGTCTGCGCTGGAATGATGGCTTTGTCAGTACATTAAACTCGGCTACAACTTCGCCTGCAATTTCGTCATAAATAATGGCGGCAATCTGTACAATTTGCCGCTTGTCGGCTGCAGTTGGCCGCGGCGTACCACGTCTCATACCAGGATAGGTGTACTCGGTGTCTACATAGACTCTCATACATTATACCCTGTGGTGTCTGGCATAATTGGCAGCCTGGGCTCTGTATTTTGTATTGACGCCCCCGGATGACGAAGTCGTTCACTTGCCTCAACCTTAGCAACTACATTTGAGAAATTAGAAAAAACTCCAGTCACTCGATCATCATAAGTGTAAGCAAATGCAGCCTGAGGTAAGACAAGATTTTGGTACATGCCCGGTACGTAGCGGGAGTGCTTGGACGAGTAGGCAGCATTACCTGCAATAAAACCACCACTAACTGGGCGATTATAGACCGGCACTTCATATCTATTTCTACTCATGTCAAAGTTCGTACAATGTGTCCGCTCAAATGGACGCTCTTTGTAATCGCGAACGAAGAAATTACCTTCTTGAATACTTGCAACGTCTTGGGGTAGCATCTCAGCCAAATAATTTACGGGGATTATATGGGTACTTATAGTAAACCCACCCTCAGGAACCGTAAATCGTTGGCTCATAATATCGGCTTCACCACTTTCTACTAGCTCGGCGTGGATTGCTAGGCGTGCGAAGAAGGTAATTTTGTCAGCTTCCGCGACTGCATCAGTTTCCATGAGCAGCTGCCAAGGGGCGCGGTCGATAGGGTGGTCTCTGCCAACTAGTATCAGGTCAACGTCCGAAGCATCACCTCCGCCTCGCACATTTAAGAACGGACCATACTTCATTGAGCCGCCGTATGCCAGTGCACTGGTGGAGTCACCAAAAACATCATGTATGTCATCAAGCAGTGCGTATCTATCCAATGTTGCATCAAACGATTCACTCAACGATGGCTGACGTTTGCCGGGTAATACTATCGACGTGTCCTCTGCTTCAAAAAACGGCGAGTCAAGTCTATCAATGTCTTTTCGGCCACGCTCTCTAAAGGCTTCAATGGGTTCGCCCTCATGATGAGACCGATTGTATTCGTCGCGAATTATACTCGCAAAGACGGATTGGACCCGATGAAGCACTTCTTCTACCCCTGGTGCTGTAACTTGTGCTTCAAATGCTGAAATTCGTGAGAACAAAGGTGATTCACTCATAAAAATACTATAGCACTTTTATGCTAATTTGTCGATTCTAGCTAGCTGTAGGCCCTGCCCAAACTTGTTGGACAGTGACCTACTTATATTTTGGCGGCTTAGGCTTCTTCACCAACCAAAACGGGTTCGTCTGGTTCTACAAATTCTGCGGCTTCTAGCTCGATTTCTTCTTTGCCATCCGACCAGCCGGTGCCAACAGGAATCTTGCGGCCCAAGATTACGTTTTCTTTCAGGCCAAACAGGTGGTCAACGCGGCCGCTGGTAGCGGCGGCAATCAGCACGCGAGTGGTGTCCTGGAAGGATGCGGCGCTCAGGAAAGAGTCTGTAGATAGCGATGCTTTGGTGATACCCAGCAGCAACTGACTGTACTGAGCAGGCTGCTTGTTCTCTGCTACCAACGTTTCATTGGCGGACACGACGGCTAGCTTGGAAACTACATCGCCGGTAACAAAGTCGCTGTCACCAGCATCTTCAATTTGGACACGGCTGAACATCTGGCGGACGATGATCTCAAGATGCTTGTCAGAGACTTTTTGGCCCTGGCCCAAGAAAATCTTGAGAATTTCGTTCATGATGTAGCGCTGGGTGGACTCTACACCCTGGAGACGCATGAGGTCTTGCAGGTTAATAGAACCGCTAGTTAGGCGCTGACCAGCAACAATCTTATCTCCGTCTTGGACGGTTAGCTGCTTAAAGCCGGGGATTTCGTAGCGAACAACGCTGTGCTTGGTTGGCGTAATGACAGCCGTGGTGTCAGTCAGCTCTAGCTTGCCAGCCATAGGAGCCACGATAGGCTCACTTTGGTCCTCAAACGCAGCAATTACGTCGCCAATGGCTACGTCTGAGCCGGTAGCCAGTTGTGGTTTGCGGCCCTTAAGCTCTAGGGTGACGTTTTCTGAATCGTCAGCGGTAACTTGAACAATGTAGTGGTCGCCTTCTTCCCAAGCATTCACCAGGCCGCCGATTTCAGAGACGTAAGCTTGACCCTTAGGGTTGCGAACTTCAAACAATTCTTCAATACGGCTGAGGCCTTGGGCGGTGTCATCGGCCAAAGCAGCGCCAGAGCGGTGCTTAGAGTCCAAGGACAGTTGAGTACCAGGCTCACCGATGGACTGGGCGGCAATGACACCGATTGGGTGGTGATCTGCCACCAGTTGGCCGGTAGCCGGGTCCAGACCGTAGGACTTCTGTGAGACGCCGCGGACGTTGGAACAACTGAGAGCGCTCATGATTTTAACACCGTCAAGCTTTTCATCGGCGGCAATAGCAGCAGCGATTTCTGGGGTGATCAGCTCACCACGTTTGACGTGACCCTTGATGTCTTCGGCAGCAAAGCGGCCGCTCAGGCGGGTTTCGTACTCGGTACCGATTTCTTCAGCGTCAGCACGTAGCATGGCAAAACCAGGATCGTTGAGTTCATCGTCAATGGTAA
>CAZRPP010000048.1:0-3010 GCA_964602145.1 uncultured Candidatus Saccharibacteria bacterium | reverse complement strand
CGACATGCCGTTTGAGGAACGCCGCAAGTTAGACCTGTACTACGTCCAAAATTGGTCGTTCTGGGGCGATATTGTCATCCTTATTAAAACCGTGTGGGTTGTCTTTGCACGACGAGGGGTACGGTGAAAGTTGCTATTGTTTGCGACTGGATTTTGGGCATTGGCGGCGCTGAGCGTGTGGTTTTGGAGTTGCACAGACTCTACCCAGACGCACCAATTTACACCAGCCAATACGATGCCAAAAAAATGACCTTGTACGAAGGTTTCCAAGATGCCGATGTCCGGACCGGCTGGCTGCAAAACCTACCCGGCGGCCTCAAAAAGTTTCTACCCGTTTTGCGCGCACTGTATTTTAGCCGCCTAGACCTGTGTGAGTACGACTTAATTTTGAGCGCCAGCGGCGCGGAGGCCAAGGCCGTTCGGCCCCGCAAAGGCGCCGTGCACATCTGTTATTTGCACGCTCCTACGCATTACTACTGGAGCAAGTACGATGAATATCTGCAAAACCCAGGGCTGCCGCGCGGCACCAACTGGATTGGCCGCCTGGGCCTGCGCCTGCTCATTGAGCCGCTGCGCCAATGGGATAAATGGGCCGCCAAAGCCCCCACCGTTATGTTAGCCAACTCATCGCACACCGCCGCCATGATCAAAAAATACTACCGGCGTGAGGCGGAGGTTGTCTGGCCGCCGGTGGATATTAATCGCTTTAAATTAAGCGATGAGCCGCGCCACGGCTACGTGGCCGTGGGTCGTCAAACACCCTACAAACGAATTGATTTAGCGGTGGCGGCTTGCACCCAATTGAACGAAACATTAATCGTGATTGGCGATGGCCCAGACCACAAAAAACTGCAGAAAATGGCCGGCCGCAGCGTGACCTTTTTTGACAATGCATCGGACGAAACGGTGGCTCACCATATGCAGACATCCAAGGCGCTGATTTTCCCCACCAACATAGAGGATTTTGGCGTGACTGGCGTGGAAGCTTTGGCCGCTGGTACCCCTGTTATTGCATACGCTAAGGGCGGCCCCAAAGACTACGTTATCCCCGGCAAAACTGGCGCACTTTTCAAGAAGCAAAGCATGGAAAGTTTAGTAGAAACACTGCAAGATTTTAAGCCGGAACGGTATGACGCCGCCAAGCTACGCGAATTCTCCAAAGATTTTAGCGTCCGGGCGTTCCGCTCGCGTATGCAGGACGTTATAGCCCGCGCCACAGCTGATTAAACAGCAGTCGCTGCATAGCCGCCGCGCCGGCATCTTCCACCACCACACCGTACGGCAAGTAGTTTTCCGCCAAAGAAATGGTGGCAATTTTGTTGCCGTAAATCAGCACATAGCTGGAAATTTCTGACCCGCTTGGCTCTTCCAGCCACTTACGGCTACTTTTGGGCATGGGGTCGCCGCCCTCGCCTATCGCAATCACGCGCACAGCCACACCTTCTTTAATACGCTTATCTGTAAACTGGGGAAACTTGCGGTAGAGGTACTGCCGCAGCGGGCGGGAAGAATAGACCTGGTACTCCGGTGTATCCAACTTAACGCAGGTCTGCAGCACATCTTTTAAGATAGTCACCACGCCCTCATCACCCTCGTAATACTTAACCAGCGGCTGCCCCTGCGGCCGTGCTTTGCGTGCCAAAAGCTGCGGAATCAGCTGCGATGCGTGCTCCTGAATTTGCAGCAAATCTTTGCGCTTATCGCGGATTAAATCCATAACTTTTTCCGGTGATTCCGCGCTAAAATATTCTCGCTCGCCGCGCTTCTGAATACTTACCAGACCGGCCTGTGCCAGCTTTTTGATTGCCTCATACGCCGTGCCGCGGTTAATGCCACTATAGTCCGAAACCTTCCGCACGGACACATTCTCTAGGTTTAAAAGCGCCCACATAACCTCGCCCTCCGCGCTAGAAAAGCCAAGCTCTTGAAGGAGTGATTGGATGGTGATTTTGTCATTTGTCATTTGAGAAGTATTATACAACACCTAACTTTTTGTCAAAATTCTGTTGCCAAAAAATGAATATTTAAATAATACCGGCCTATAATTGGCTGCGTTGTTAATGATAAAAAAGGATAGTATGAGAAGCACTGTATATATTCGTTCAACTGGAGAGGGTGTGCGTTTAGACTTTTCAGAACAAGCAGGACGACTTACCCTACCCAACCATTACGTTGGGAGCGCATTTTTAGGGGCACTGGGAGTATTGGGGCTGCAAACAAAAACACAGACAGATGGTGTTTTCCCAAACCTAAGAATAACGGGTGACCCAACGACAACCATCGCAAATGCCGATCAACTTTTATCTGGGGCTCATACTATTGCTCAAGAAAGTTCTCGTTTCTATTGGGGAGATAGCAGTGCGCAATATGACCGCACCAAAGAAATGCTCCAACAAATTGGCAGCTCCATTGGCCGCATGCCTGACGGCGTGTCGCTCAGCATTTTGGTTGGGGCTGTAGCCGGGCCACTGGCTCAAGAACTTAACCCTAGGGACGGGGCAACCACAGTTTTTGAGCAATCTCCTGCTTGGCTACAGCAACAAGAGCCAGCAGCTATGGCCGCAGCTTAGAGATAGTTAGAGATAGTCAGACTTGTCACTATCAGCCAGCAGCGCCTGAATATCTTTAATCTTGTCTACATCATCGCGCGGCAAAATGAGTAGAATTTCTTCGCTGTCTACCACCACAAGGTCGCGCAGATTGGCCACGGCCACCAGCTTGTCTGACTGGGATTTAACCAGCGTGCCGCGGGTGTCCAGCGCCAGGACGTTGGCGTCAAAATGGTTGCCTTGGTCGTCCTCGCTAAATTCACGGACTGATTCCCAGGTGCCAACATCGGTGTTTCTAAACGGCAGCAAAATGCAGACTGCCTCACCAGAGTCCATGAGGTGGCGCGTGACATCCTCCGTTGGGCCTTTGGCCATTGTTTCATAGATTTGCTTAATAGCCTCTTGCTCACCAGGCTGGTCAATGACTTCTCTAATTTTCATTAACGCTTCGTGCCAGTCTG
>CAZRPP010000047.1:0-3025 GCA_964602145.1 uncultured Candidatus Saccharibacteria bacterium | reverse complement strand
TCAGTATGGCGCGCACAACATGCCGCTTCACCAAGCGGTGGCAGAGACATCAGCAAACGATGCCGCCGCCCAGCACGACATCACCATCATATAGAACCGCTGATTGTCCAGGCGTAATGGCGCGAACTTCATCGTCTAAAATAAGTGTGCTTTGTCCGTCAAACGTGCAACCCACTAGTGGTGCGCGGTACCTGGTGCGGACAAGGTAGTGCCCCTTTGGCGGCTGGCCGTTTATCCAATGGAGCGCGGTTAGCGGCAGCTCCTTGCGCCATAGCGCTGGGTCGGCCAGGTCCGTGGTTACATAGACCTCATTCTTGGCCATATCTTTGCCGATGACGTAATATGGTAGGCCGCCGCCTACATCTAGGCCATGACGCTGGCCAATGGTGTAAAACAGCGCACCATCGTGCTGGCCAATCACGGTGCCTTTGCAGACAATATCACCGGGTTTTTGCGGGCCTAACTCTGCGAGCAGAAAATCCTTTATGCCCACTTTGCCCACAAAACAGATGCCCTGGCTGTCTTTTTTATCCGCCGTGGCCAGACCCATTTTGGCTGCCTGCGCGCGCACTTCCGGCTTGGACAGTTCGCCAATGGGCATTAGGGATTTTTGCAGCGCATCCTCTGTAACTCTGTACAAAAAATACGACTGGTCTTTATTAGCGTCCAGCCCCGCTTTAAGCTGACCATTTTGGATGCGGGCGTAATGACCGGTGGCAATCATATCCGCGCCATCTGCCAAGGCCGCCTCTAGAAACAGTTTAAACTTGACCTCTTGGTTGCACATAATGTCCGGGTTGGGCGTAATGCCGGCCTGGTAGCCCTGGACCATGTAATCCACCACTTTTTGCTTGTATTCTTTTTCAAAATCGTACATTTTGAACGGAATATCCAGCTGCACTGCCACCCGCTTGGCATCCTGGTAGTCCTGCTTCCACGGACAAGCAAAACCGGGCAAATCCTTGGACCAGTTCTTCATGAAGACGCCCGTGACGTGATAGCCCTGCTGCTTCAGCAGCGCAGCGGTGACGGAGCTATCTACCCCGCCGGACATCCCAACATAGACTTTTTGCATGTTGCTATTATAACAGGGGTTAGGCTACGCGTGTGTCTCTTCTGGATTTTATAGATTATATCTATAATGTTTTTCTGAGCAAACCTTAACAATGAACTAGCGTGGATGATAGAATAACAATATTAAGATGCATACGGGACTGAATTGACCCAGAGGCATCTTTTTTCATTTACTCACTACTGATTTTTTGACGATTTGCGCCATGTTTGCGCCAATTTATTGATTTTACAAGCTGAGTAAAATATCTTTCCCACCCATGTTACATTGACAAAATGCTCATTGAGAGAGTATACTGATAATCAGAGTAAGACCTCCCGTGTTGGTTCGCCATTGGTGATCCGTCAAAGCGGGAGGCTTCTTCTTATAGACGGTTTTTTCGCGATATTAAATCTGCATATGAATTATCATGAAATTCAAGCTGACGACCAAGCGCCCAAGCAATGAAATCAGTTGCCTGTAGGCCGCGTACTCTATATGAATCCTCAAATGAAACAGCTCTGAATATATCTATTAAATTGAGCTTTTGGAGCATTTGTTGACGCTTTTTAAAAGTATCTTTACGATCAATAACAATCACCTGTGCTGCGCTGTGATACGACACTAAGCGAGCAAGTTCTGCGTAGTAGACTTCTTCAAAGGGCACACTAACGTGGGCTTTATCGATGACCAAATAATCAACGCTCAGCGGCAACTCATTCAGTGTTTGTAGCACTCGCCGTCTGGTTGCTTCATCGGCGTTGTAAGCGTGAAGTTCGCCATGAGAATGAAGCGCAGGCTTAACCTGCCATATCTTTTTTATGGCCTTTTCTAGTCGCCGGTGCTCAGTTGTGCTCACAGACACAAGCACAATATATTTACTGCGCCGACCAGTCTCTCCACTCTCGTCAATATATACATATTTCACTGTTTCTATTATACTCCACCCCTGTTAAGTTGCAAAATCTTCTTGACATTTTCTACTTTTATTGATATATTTATATTAGCTTTTTGTAGAGGTGATTTTTGCTTCCAAAGGGCTGCACTTTGACAAGCAGACAGACACAAGATGAGTAGCAAGTGCACATATTTTATGTGCTTTTGTTCCTCATCTAGTGTGCAATAGGAAGACACACGCTCACGTAAGTGAGAGGCACTCTGCCAGAGGACAACGAAAGGAAGATGTCTCGTGTCCATCACGGAACAGACCATCCAAGAAGCCGCAACACCCGGCGAAGCTGCCGCGATGTGGTGGGCGCAGGTCCTTCAGGACCCCAAGCTTGACAACGGCGACGACAACCCCATGACCGCTGTGCTTGCAGCGCTCACCAAGGAGAGCACTCCTTCGCAGCCCACCGACCGTCTGGAGAAGTTCAAGGAGCTCCTGATCATCAAGCTCAACGAGCGCGTGACCGAGTACGGGCTCAGCTTCGGTGTGGATTACCACCCCGACATCATCCTGCTGGAGTGCGCCGAGGCCGCCGGGCTCCAAACCGGGCTCACCGACTGGCCATGGAAGACTCACATGTGGGTCAGCCAAACCAAGGTCAGCGTCAGCTACGGCTACGGAGCAGAGGCCCAGGTCATCTGGAACAGGTAGTCTCTCAGAGCGAGTATGGCAAGTGGATATGGGTTAAAACCTAGGATTCACTTGGCCGCCGCCTCGTGTTTTTCCTTAACCCCATGTCTGCTTGTCATATTCGCTCCATAACTGCGTAGTTATGCTGATGAGCTCTGGAGTGAGGTAAAGAACAAATTGATTTGTTCTTTCCGAGCGATGGGGTTCATATCCGAAAGGATATGAGCTCAAAAGAGCGAAAGCGACCAACTTCTCTAGAAGGCAATAATCTTTTTGCTGGACCATAGGCGAACGCATGGGCTGGCCTTGGCCACCCATAAAGTGTGTCCGGCAAAAAGATTATTGCCGTTCAGCGCTTTCAAGCTCACGCCGCAAAACATACAACTGATGCCGCC
>CAZRPP010000046.1:0-3707 GCA_964602145.1 uncultured Candidatus Saccharibacteria bacterium | reverse complement strand
AATCTTTGCGAGGTTGGCGTTGCCCCCGTGGCCGCAAACTGAGCTAGGAAATACACTACAAAGGAGGCATTAAGAACATGCCAGATAAAGTTCTTACTATGGACGAGCTGCTTGCGCAGCACGATGCTCAGCCCTTGCAGGCGGGCGATGTATTAGAAGGGGTCGTGACCTCTATTAAAAAACACGAAGTATGGATCGATTTAGGGGCACGAGGTACCGGTGTGGTGCTGCGCCGCGAGATTGGCCATGGCCAGAAACTAGAAGAAGGGGAAAACGTCACCGTCAGTGTGATTGACCCTGAAATGGATGAGGGGCACAGCCTCTTAAGCATGCGCCGGGCCGCCAAGGACCGGGGCTGGGAAGAGCTGGAGCGCCAGTTCCAAGCCGGCGAAACACTCACCATTCAGGCCTACGATGCCAACCGCGGCGGCCTATTAATTGAGCTAGAAGGCATCCGTGGCTTCTTGCCAGTTAGCCAGTTGGCCGCTGGGCACTACCCACGCGTTAGCGGGGCAGACAAGGATGAAATCCTGCAGAAGCTCAACGCGCTGACCAACAAAGATTTGCGCGTCCGCATTTTGGACGTCAGCCGCAAAGACAACAAGCTGATTTTCTCTGAAAAAGAGGCCGTTAAGGATGACATGGCATCGCGCTTTGCCACCTTAAACGTGGGTGACGTTGTTGAAGGCGTGGTAACCGGTGTTATCGACTTTGGTGCATTCATGAACGTGGACGGCATTGAAGGTTTGATTCACATCTCAGAAATTAGCTGGGAGCGGGTAGACAACCCTAAGAATTACGTTAAGGTTGGCGATACGGTCAAGGCCAAGATTATTGCCATCGACAAAGACCGCCTGTCTTTGAGCCTCAAGCAGATGCAAGAGGACCCATGGCTGTCAGAAGTCAAGAAGTTCAAGAAGGACGAAGTTGTTGAAGGCAAGATTACGCGCATTACGCCGTTTGGCGCCTTTGTGCAGCTATCGCCCAGCGTGGAAGCTTTGGTGCACGTCTCTGAAATGTCCGACGATGAGGGCGTAGACCCAGAGAAGCTATTCCAGCTGAACGAGAAAAAGCAATTTAAAGTACTCGACATTGACACGGAAAATCGTAAGATTGCCCTGTCTCTGAAGAACACCAAGTAATGTGTAGTTAATTTGGTCGCTCACGGGCGACCTTGGTAGAAGGGGAGTCCAAAGTGGCGAACAAGATTCAAATCGACGACATGGTCACGGTAGGCGCGCTCGCGGACCTGCTTCTGATCCCTGTTACTAAACTCATTGGCGAGCTGTTTAAAAACGGCATCATGGCCACCGTAAACGAGCGGATCGATTTTGATACCGCGCAGATTATGGTCCAAGAATTGGGCCTAGACGTGGAGCTCGAGCGCAAAGTGGCCACAGAGGAAGCGCCGGCTCGTACCCGCGCCGCCGCATCCGATAAAGCCACTGCTCGGCCACCAGTCGTGGCCGTGATGGGCCATGTTGACCACGGCAAAACTAGCTTGCTAGATGCCATTAGAACAGCTAACGTGGCCAAGGGCGAAGCCGGCGGGATCACACAGCACATTAGCGCCTACCAGATTAGTCATGGGGACCGCAAAATTACTTTCCTGGACACGCCCGGCCATGAGGCCTTTGCCGCTATTCGGCAGCACGGCGCGCAGCTAACGGACATCGTTATTCTGGTTGTGGCCGCAGACGATGGCATTAAGCCCCAGACCATAGAGGCCATTCGCTACGCCCACCAAGCCGGCGTGAAGATTATTGTGGCCGCCAACAAGATGGACAAAGAAGGGGCGGACATTAATCGCCTCTATAGCCAGCTCAGTGAGCACGGCCTGATGTGGGACGGCTGGAAGGGCGGCGACACCCCAGTGGTTGGCGTATCCGCCAAGACCAAAGATGGCATTCCGGAACTGCTGGACATGGTACTACTGGTTACGGACGTAGAAGAGCTCAAGGCGGACACCGATGTGCCGGCCCGCGGCCTAATTATTGAAGCCCACGTAGAAACCGGCCGTGGTCCCGTGGCCCACGCGTTAGTAGAGGCCGGTCGCCTAAAGCCTGGTCAATTTATCGTGGCTGGCAGCAGCTATGCCAAAGTGCGCAACCTAGAATCCACCAGCGGCGGCGCTCTAAAAGAGGCCGGCCCATCCACGCCCGTAGTTATTACTGGCTTTAAAACCTTGCCAGAATTTGGCGATGAATTTACCGCTGTCGCCAACGAAAAAGCCGCACGCAGCGCCACAGAAGCGGCCGCCCAGGCCCACGCCAGCGGCATGAACCGCGGCGCCTCCAGCACGGAATTATTGCGCATCATTAACCGCAGTAACGAGCTGCAAGAGCTGAACATTATCGTTAAGGCAGATGTGCAGGGCTCTCTGACCTCTGTTATTGACAGCTTGAAAGCCATGGACACAGCCGAAGTGGCTATTAGAGTGGTCAGCAGCGGCGTGGGTGCCATTACGGATAACGACATCCGTTTGGCCGCCGCCTCCGGCGCCATCATCTACGGCTTTAGCGTGTCCGCGCCCAGCAACATCCGCCAAGAAGCCAGCCGCGACCGCGTGGCCCTACGACTCTACAAGGTCATCTACGAATTAATCGATGACGTCCACGGCGAACTAGAGCAGTTACTCTCCCCAGAAATTGTGGAAACTCCGCTAGGCCGATTGATTATCCGCGGCATCTTCAACACCACCAAAACGGCGGTTATCTGCGGCGGGGAGGTAACCAAAGGCCGCCTGACGGCGCCGTCATTGGCCCGCGTCTACCGTGGCAACGATGAGCTGATGGAAGTAGAAGTGGTGGGCCTCAAGCGCGGCCCCTCTGATGCCAAAGACCTGGTGGAAGGCGAAATGGGCGGCATGTCGCTGAAGACACCGTCGCGCCTAGATCTAGCGGACGGGGATCGGGTGGAAGTCTTTACGCGCGAGGCTAAGAAGCGGTCTTTGTAACACCCTTTGCTGCCATAGGGCTGTAGGTCACTCTACTGTTTGTACACGATATACACAAAAGGTAGAGTGACTAAGATATAATCGAGTCTAATGGAACAATATTTTGTTATTTTTGGCGGTGTTATTGTTGTCGGTACGCTGGCAACCGTTATGGCGCGCTCCCAGCGTCGCCTTGACCATTCATTCAGTCTGCATGCGGCGCAGCGCCGCGATCTATATCTGTTATTTGCATTCGGAATTACGGCTGCTATGGTCGTTTTTGGGTTGTGGTTTTGGCAATGGTTAGTACCGGCATATGCCCCCGATTGGCGTTTCCAAACTGTTTTTGCTATCTTCTTATCGTTGATGGCTATCACGGCTTGGATTCCGTGGCGACCTGGCCTGAAAGGCCAAATTCACGACGCTGTATTTTACACGGCGTCCGGGCTTCTGCCGGTTATTGCACTTTTGTCGGCACAGTTGCATAGTTTGCCGGCATCAGCTCGAACAGTTTCTTGGGCGGCGTTCGGCATCGATCTGTTATTTGGGCTGATTTTTGTTTTCCGCAACCGCGAGGTCAAGCAAAAATTCTTCGTTTTTCAAGCTGTGTTTGTGTCCGTGGCGCTGCTGCAGCTTATCGCCATTTCATTTCTAAAATAGGTTGTCCCGCGCGCGTAGCCAACCGGGTAAATAAAGTGCTACAATAGCCGTAAGGAGAATTATTAATGGCGATCAAAATTGACAACGATTTACTGGTAGAACTGGGCTTGGG
>CAZRPP010000045.1:0-3833 GCA_964602145.1 uncultured Candidatus Saccharibacteria bacterium | reverse complement strand
ATGCCGGCGCGGCGTTTGATTGCCCGTTTCATGTTGTATTCCTCCGTTATTTAAGTTGGTGGAAACAGCATGCTCCGGCTGGAGGAGCAAGTCAAACGGTAGTTAATTAACTTTTAATTATCTAGATGCTCTCTAACGAGGGTCAAAATGCTTGCGCTATAAAGGTCGACTTTTTTTGGCCCTAGGCCCTTTATAGCCATTAATATGCTTATGTCTATTGGCCGCCGGCGAGCGATTTCTTGGAGCGCAGAATCATGCAAAACCATGTAAGCGGCGATGCGCTGCTTATTCGCCTGCTCTGCTCGCCAGACGCGCAGTTTTTGGAATAAATCTTCATCGTAAACTGGTTCCGTGGCTGGCTTTTCAGGTTCGGCATCTAAAGCCGTTGCGGCGGTTTCTGAAGATTGGCGACGCAGCTCGCGATCAAACTCATACATGGCGGGGTGCAGCTGCAAGGCAACATTATTCCACCCCTGTAAAAATAGTCCTTCTAAGCTGCGTAGACGGCTTAAGGCCACATAACCCATCCCTGGTGTAAAGGCGCGGCTCAGGTCAATCTCTGCCCCGTCTAGGCTCATACCCTGACTTTTATGGACCGTAATTGCCCAGGCCAGCCGCAGCGGCAATTGCGAAACTTCTGCGCGCACTTTACCGTCTTCAGACAAAGACCAGGTGTGCATCTGCACGGTAATTTCCTTACCAGACCGGAGCTGCACAACCGGATAGCCACCAACAAAATCTGTCACAATGCCGCGGCTACCATTAACATAACCGGCCGCAAAATCGTTGGCCACAAACATGACTTCCGCGCCAATTTTAAGATGTAATTCCGCTGGCGCCAACACGCTTTTTACCAAAGATTCTATCTTGGCTTTATTGCCGCTGGTGGCCATTTGGTAGCTGTGACTCTCTGCTGGCAAAGCGTGCAAATGCTTTTGGTTGATACTGTCTACATCGATGTTGTGTGTATAGAGGCGCGTTATAGTTTGCCCACGCGGCGCGGCGGCGCGGCGGCTTTCCAGTATATCCAGGTGCATCTGATCAAAGTCGCCGCTGCGCATGGCTTCTAGGAGCTGCAGCAGCGGGTCATCTGAGGTTTGGCGGTGCTGCTCGGTTAGGTAGCAAATGACCGGCTCCATTGCTTGCCAGGCGTGGCTTAGGTGCGCAAAATCAAACACCTCCCGGCCCGGGCTAACGGGCGGCAATTGGAATAAATCGCCAACCAAAATAACTTGTAGGCCGCCAAACGGCTTGTCGGAGCTGCGCAGCAACTGAGCCGCCTGATTGACCATATCTAAGCGGGCGCCATGCAGCATGGAAATTTCATCGATAACCAGTACATCCGTGGATAAGTACCGCTTGCGCAGCCGGTCATTTGCGGCCAGCCAAACCTGGTCGTGCTCAGATAAAGAATCGCGGATGCCCAGGCCGGACCATGAGTGAATAGTCGTGCCACCAATGTGGGTGGCCGCAATGCCAGTACTTGCCGTAACAGCTACATTCAGGCCACGGCCGCGGGCGCGTTGAATAAACTCGTTCAAGACGTACGTCTTACCCGCCCCCGGCGCACCCGTTAGAAAAACGTTGGCGCCAGAAAGCATGACCCCCAAAGCTTGTAGTTGTCGCATAGACTAGAATTGTACCACGCGGCGCGCGGGTTAGTCTGCCTTAACAAGGGTTAGCTTCATACCCAGGCCACTGGCGACCTGCTTGAGCGTGCTAAGCTTGGGGTTACTAGTACCGCTCTCTAGCCGAGTGATGGCATTCTGCGTTAAGCCAACCTTCTTGCCAAGTTCTTGCTGCGTTAATCCCTGCTCATGACGCGCAGTCATAAAGGCTTCCGCAATCTTAAACTCAAGCTCTAAGTCATCGTACACCGCCTTGAAAGCCGGGTCCTTAAGCTCTTCTTTGAGCACATCATCGTGCGCCAGCCATTTACTTATATCTCTCATGATAGCTTTAAATATAGCATTTATTCAATATTTTGGTCAAGACCGATTTCTTTGAGTCGCCGCCGAGCAATATTTAATTCCTTAGCTGGAATGGTGAAGGTCTTCTTAATAAATCCGTGAAGAAGCACGATAGTCTCCTTGCCCACAAAGCCATAAAATACCCGTAGCTCTTGGCGATCTCTCACTCTGATTTCGTACAAACCACCGCCTAACCACCGCACATAGGGCATGCCGGCCGCTGGCCCAATGTTTTCTAACAACGACGTGATTTTAAGCAGCTTGGCGCGGGCTGGTCTTTGCGAGCCTTTGACCAGGTCATAAACGGGCCGCCGGCCGCTCTCAGTCGTATAATATCGCACCCTCCACATAGCCCAGGGATTGTAATCCCATAGGCTGCAAGCGCGCAAGCATAACCACTATAAAAGTTAATAACTATTTAAGATTTCTTGGGGTCAGGTGCTTTGGACGATTTTGCCGCCAGCCCGCCTGGCCGTCGCCGATCCCGATACGCTAACTGCCCGCGCAGCTGGTCAATCCGCACAATATACTCATCAAACTCTTTTAATAAACTGGAGTATTGCCGATTGGGGGTTAGGACATGGAGTAGTTTTTTCTGCTCCGCCAGGTACTCGATTAGGCCGTAAAAATCGCCATCGCCAGAGACGATTATTGCCTTGTCATAATTGGGGATTTCTTTCATAGCGTACAGTACCAAATCCGCATCTATGTTGCCTTTAACCACTGTTTTTTCATCTTCCTGAGGCGTACCTTTGTGCTCAGTGGATGTAATCTCCATGGTTCGTTTGAGCGCGATCAGATAGCCCTGCTCATGCAGCTGCTCATACAGCTGCTCGTTCTCCGCCATGTAGCCGATAAACATGTAGGCGTGCGACACGTTGTACTTCTCTTCCAGGAATTTTCTAAACCGACGCCAGTCCATCTTAAAACCGGCTTTCTGCGTGCCCAAATTTAGGTTTTGGCTGTCTATAAATGCGTAGTTTGTCTTTTTAGCCCGTCTTTGTCTCATAGCTTTAGTATAGCCTAGCTAGAGCGGATAGTGCAGCTCATTTTTCTCTAGGGCCTCGGCTGGCAAAAGATCAACTGCGTATGGTAGCAAGCAACGACGATCCTCGTCAAATATCAAACGCGTAGTGGCGCGCATTAATTCCGCCATTTTCTGGCGCTCCCACAGATGCATAATATCTTCACTATCAAATAGAATTTGCGCAAGAACATCTGATTCACGGGGAAATTCAGAAATCATCTCAACTTCGTTGCGATACCAGGCAGTTCGTGCATCAGGGTCATCATCCACCAACTCATCATCATTCTCTGCGGCCATAGGGTCACAATGAGTTATTTTGTAACTCCGATACGTCTTCCAGCTAAAAAATCCTTGAGGGTTAATCTTGAAATCTGCACTGAAGATTGTTTCAACTTCGTGGATTAAATCATTCTCAGGCCGCGGACCGCAAGTTTCTAGACCTGAGGGAAGCACCGTCATATGACGTCTGCACTGGAGGCTCACAGTCGTATTAAAACCCACTGGCGAACCCCCTACGTACGCATGCTGAACTGCCATTGCACCAATCCACTCTGTACCATTAGCCGTTACGTAGCTTTCTGACTTGCCTAAACTCTGTAGATCCAGCTCCCTAAAGCTTGGGTCGTGAACCGCCCAATCCTCACATTCAAGCGCCACATCTTCAATTATTCTGTCTGTGTCAACTTCTCCGGGCATGATTATAGGATTCTATACCAGATTACGCCCGCTTCAAAGCATGAGTACTATTTGACGGCAGCGATATTCTGCTCGCGCGCCTTATTGGCCCACTCATCTGCCAGCTCGTTGCCCGGATCACCAGCATGTCCGCGCGTCCA
>CAZRPP010000044.1:0-3942 GCA_964602145.1 uncultured Candidatus Saccharibacteria bacterium | reverse complement strand
TTGATGCTAAAGCCGTAGGCGTTGGTTTTGGTAACCTGTGTCAGATATAAAAGGCCTAGGAGGCAAGCGAGCACAATCAGAATAATGGTGTTGCTAATCGGCCCCATGACTCGTTCTTGAGCCTGGAAGCTGATGGTGTTGCGGCCGGAGCGGCTGCTAAATTGTGACCGGCCGGCGGCCAGTGAGCTTGAATATGTCATTTTGTTTTTGTCTTTCTTTTTGGTGGGGAGTCGCCGTTTTTGGACAACTCCCCATTTCGAGCCTTAGACTACCTTAACGGCAATTTTGTAGGCTCTGGAGCTTGATTTTACCGGAATTGGCATTGCATAGCTCCTTTCTTTTTTTATTTTTTCACGGCGGCCCGCAGCTTGGCGCTACGTGCACGCGGATTTGAAATAACTTCGGTGGCTGAGCCCTCTACGGGTTTTTTGGTCAGCAGCTGCAGCGGCGCATCATATGCATCCCCCGCCTGCTCTTTCAGGAATTGTTTGACGATCCTATCTTCCAAACTATGGAAGCTGATGATTGCTAGCCGCCCACCCGGGGCTAGCAAGCCCATCATCAGCGGCAGCGCCTGGGACAACTGCCCAAGCTCGTCATTGACCGCAATGCGAATGGCCTGAAAGGTCCGCGTTGCCGGATGAACCCGACTATGACCTGGCCACGCCCTTGATGCTGCCTTGGACAACTCTTCAGTTGTTGTAAGCGGCCGGGACTGCACAATGTTCCGGGCAATCTGCGCGGCTTTTGGCTCCTCGCCATAGTTTCGCAAAATTTCCGTTAACTGTGCCTCACTCCAGGTATTGACTACCCGTGCGGCGGTTAATTCCTGATCAGGATCCATGCGCATATCCAGTGGCCCATCGGCCTGGATGCTAAAACCCCGCTCAGCATTATTAAGGTGCGGTGATGAAACGCCCAAATCTGCCAAAATCAGATCAAACTGCTTCCCTTCCTTGGTCAGATTTTGGCATGCCGCCAAAAAATCCTGATGCAGGATAGTCGCCTGTTTGAACTTTTCCGTAAGCTCGTCTACCGCGTTTTTATCGCGGTCTACCAGCGTTACGTCCCCGCTCGTTTTTGCTGCAATTGCAGCAGCGTGCCCGCCGTAACCAGCCGTCAAATCCAGGTATGTTTCACCCTGTTTTGGCGCTAGCACCTGGAGCACATCGGCCAGCAAAACTGGCTCATGGAGCATGGTGGTGTGAGGCTTCATCACTTTTTATTTTTGTTTTGGTAATTTTTGTTTTTATGCAAGATTACCTATTCAGCAGCCAACTTTTTGTTTTTTTGTAGTTTTTGTTTTTGTGTAACTCGCAATCTTTATGTAAGAGAAGACTCAAAAATAGAGTTCTTTACAGATTGTTCGTCAAGTTTGAGAGACTTATGTGTGAGGTGGAGTTTTGGGAGGTGTTTTAAACAAGGTGCAAGGGTATTTTACGTGGTGCCCTATCCTATTCCACGGGTTGACTGCTGAATAGCTAATCTCGATATATGAGACACTCATTTCATGGGTTTCTCATCGCGCCAACAGGCAAAATAAATTTGCCTTGGTGGGCTGCTCTTCCCAGCTATTCAAATGCTGAAATCTTTTGCCAAACTGTTAAAGATCGCGACTCACCTGGCTTCTATACGGCAACAATGCGCCAATACGAACCAGCACGCACGCACGCGACTTCTTTTTTGATACCCGCATAGTCCAAAAGATGCTGTTCTAGGACAATGCGTCCCTGCTTAACATCCAACGGACTCTCTAGCTTGCCCATGCGGAACTGCACGTTCAGGTCGGCCACTTCTTCGCTCAAGATATCGCCTTTGAGCTTGGGTTCAACCTGCTTGTCCCACACCGACTTTGGATAGAGGTGCAAGTAATTTTTAAAGCCGCGGGTAACAACAACGCCACTTTTCAGCTCTGCTCGAAGTTCTGCCGGTATGGTCAGCCGACGCTTATCGTCAAGCTTTCGCTGGAAGTAATCTATTGTTGCCATCCCTGTTAATTCCGTTAGTGGTTTTTATTTTATCTGGGCTTTCCGACTGTTTTGGCCGGGCGTCCCGGTTTTGCCACTACCCTGACTATACTACCCACAGCTACCCACTGCAACCCACATGGCATAAAAAAAGTGGTGATTTTCACACCACTTTTCCACTAGCTAGACTTATTAACTATTTCATCGGTGGAACTAACTCGTAATTGTCCCCGACGCAGGCGTTCTCAAAATTTCCTTCGTCAATTAATGTACTTAAAAATTCATTTGAGCCAACCGGGTCTTTGTGGATGCCTGTGTTCCAATCCATCTGTGAAGCGATAATCCTACCCGTGTCCTTAGGAAGTTTTACCCAGTGTCTATACAAAACATGCTCACCATTGTTACCAATAACATCTTCTACGCTGGTCTCGAAGCCTCCTTTAGGGGCCGGAATAACTATCTTGTCTTTAGGGCCTAGCTTAAGGATTGCATTTCCACTGTTCTCGCCAGCTGCAGAATTACTACCTTCGCCCTTTACTCCACAGCCATCACGAACAATTGCGTCAGCGTTTAGTACAAGAGCACCAGCGTGAAATGCTTTGTCCTCAAAAGCCTTAGCCGTCGGATCAGACACCGATTCACATCCAGAAGAAAGAATACCTATTGCTGCAGCCGTAGCGCCAGCAGTCAAAGTTTTACTAAATTTTTTCATAATCTTATTCTATCACTTCCTAGTGTTTTTGTCAATAATGCTTTTGGTTATTCACCGCTGATCTGAGGAGAACGGGACACGTTTGTAAAACGTACCTGCATGCGCGGTGTCCTGTTCTCCTCTGCTGAGTGCTGCACGAGCGTAAAAGCCGGGCGCAAGGCAAGCACTTTTACTAAGTCGCGGGCTTGGCTGCTAATGCTTATTACACCTGTCAGCGTGAGGGCAAAAAAAGCTAGAGCACCTATGTATCCTTTGGTACGGCGCATCTGTTTTTTGACCATTTCTAATTGTTTTTTGTTTTGCATGGTACTGTTATACCATAGCAACTGTTTTGATTTTTGTCAAGCTTATGCTTAATTAAGCTGGAGGTAGCTGGCCACCCAATCGGCAATAACTTCCCCGTCGTGACGAATAAATGTCCGCGCTATCAGCGTGTCATTGGGGTCCTGATGTAAAATGTCGTGTGATAGGCAGGCTAACGGAACAGCAACATAGTGGGCCGTATCTAAAGTAGGCTGGTCAATTGCCACGGGCAGCTCCTGCGCGGCAATGTAGGTCTGGAGCTGCTCATCTGTTGGTGGCTCATTGTTATACACCACCATACTTAAGTGGGCGGGCGCGATAAAGCGCTCAATTTCCGCGGCATAATCATGCACGGTGTAGCCGTGCGTATGCAGCGGCTTGTTGGCTAAGTTAGCCACGTAAACGATGGGGGCTTCCGTATCGTTCAGCGCTTGGCCCATGCCATCCACGAGGAGTGCTGGAGCTAAGGACCCATAGAGCAAACCAGGGGCGATTATGACTAGGTCTGCCTGCTGGATGGCTTTTGCGGCATCAGGGTTGAGCCGCGCCTTGGGTGTAAGGGTTAATTTTGGCTGGGCCTCTGGAATTTTGGTCTCTACAATGACGTGCTGCCCCACGATTTTTTTGCCGTTTTGCTCTAGGACAAGTCTGGAGTCGTCTAAAGTAGCAGGCAGTACGGTGCCGCGGATATGCAAGATGTCACCTGCTACGCGGACGGCGCTTGGAAAATCAGTGGTCATGGCTTGCACAGCGCTTAGGAAAATATTGCCAAAGGAGTGGCCAGCTAAGTCACTGCCGGTTGGGAAACGGAAAGTAAACAGATCACGCAGTTCTTCGCTGGCATCGCTTAAAGCAACCAGACACTGCCGAATATCACCGGGCGGCAGCACGCCTAGCTGGTCGCGCAGGATGCCGGTGGAACCGCCATCGTCCGCCATGCTTACTATTGCCGTAAGATGG
>CAZRPP010000043.1:0-4213 GCA_964602145.1 uncultured Candidatus Saccharibacteria bacterium | reverse complement strand
ATAATTTTTGAATTTGCATTTCCTGGAGCGATGGTTGCAGTGAACGTACCATAGCCTTGCGTGGGGTTATTAAAGAAAACTTGCGGCAAAGGGTAGCCGCCAAAGTTATCATCGGCATTCAGCTGCGCAATTGATTGCTCTACACCAGCTTCTGCGGTGTACATGGCGTTCGTTTTTGCCTGATTAATAACAGTTAAGGAGTATTGGTTGGTGACCTGGCTCATGAGCGCCATGCCCACCAGGGTCAGGGCTGCGATTATGATAATTGCGGTGACCAGCACCATACCGTTCTGAGAAGTTTTTTTAATCATTTCTAAACACCATCCATGTTGTGTAGCTTGCGCTTTGTATCTTGCCGTATTTCTTTTGAGCGGCACTGAGAGTTAATCGAATAGACCGAGCATTGGTGGGTGCAACAGCTGCATTGTTGCCGTCCAAGTATTCTATTTGCCAGTTTGTTACGCCGTGCAGGAGCTCACGATCCTTAGGGCAGGCAGCGGTGGCTAGATTAGCGGGGCATGTTGTGGGGTTACCATTACCCGTTATCGGTGCTGCGACGCGCCGGCGGTACAGTGTGCCATTTTTAACAAAGTAAATGAGATTGTCTTTGTGCGTTACATAGTGCTGAGGATCTGAAAATAGTATGCTGCCACTAGAAGTCTGGGCGGCTTTTGCCAAGATTAATGTTGAGGCGGTTGAGGCCCAACTGAATTGATCGCCTGCGGATGGGGCGTTGGAATCGGCATTACGATTGTTACTATCAGCATTGGCGCTAACACGAATATCGGCCGTGACCTCATCGAGCGACTGCTGTATTTCGCGCAAAATATTTTGTTGACTTGATGTAATAATTGACGACCGGGTATTTTGCATCATGTAATCTGTTATAACGATGGTCATGAGCGTGGTAATAAAAATGGCTACCATCAGCTCGACAATGGTAAATCCGTCTTGGCGCTTCACTGTGAAATCCCAATCTGGCCAATAAGGGAACTTAATTTGACGGTCCGAGTTTTACCATAAGAAACGTAAGTAATGGTGACATCGGCGCGGCGTAGATCGGGTGCCGGTGCGGAAATTGCAGCTGTGCCCTGGGCCTTGGGCAAGACGGTAGGGAGGCTGCTCGTAAAATCAATTGTGCTACCAGCTACCAGGCTAGAGTAATTATTGTTGCGGAGCGATTCAATCTGTTTGGCAGCGGCGCGGGTGGCCTGATCGTAGCGCATAGTCTGCACCTGTACGTTGCGGGCGCTAATAAAGAGGCTACTAATACTGCCTATGGCAATACCCATAATAATTATGGTGACTAGGACTTCAACAACGGTAAACCCACTCTGCGGTTGTTTCATAGTGCTTATGGTCTTTAGTATAGCAAAACCCCCGGTATTTTACCGGGGGTTTTAAATAGCATAGGGCTAAAATTAGCTGCCGAGGCTGTTCTTGCTGGTAACGCTCTTAGGTACTTCTAGGTAGGCGCTCAAGACGTACTGAGAACACTGCGTGTCACCGGTGGTGCAGGCGGTGGTGCCGTCAGAGTGAGTTGCTACGTAGCCGTATTGCTTGCCGGTTGCGGTAGCGGTACTGGTAGAAACGGTCTTGTTAGCGGTGTCAGAAGGGTCAGACAGCAGGTTGGCGTCTAGGCTCTTCATGTTGGCAGATAGCCAGGTAGCGCTGTTTAGGTCAGCTGCGGCTGGGTAGTAGTCGTTGCTGGCAAAAAATGCCTCTAGCTGGGTCTGAATACCCTGAAGGTCGCTGACGCGCTTGCCGTCGCGAGCTTTAGCTTTTGCGCCACCATAGGTTGTAACAACCAATAGGGCCAAGATGGCAATGACCACAATAACAATCAAAAGTTCCACAATGGTGAAACCGCCTTGATCGCGTTTCTTATTAAGTAGGTTCATGAGGACCCACCCTCCTTTTTTAATAATTTTTTAATATCGATTGTCACCGGCATGAACCGAGACTATCTGCCTCTGATTATAACCATAAGCGCGAAGCAGTCAAGCCTAGTTTTTACTCGGTACTGCTGGCGGCCTTGGACATATTGGCGATTGGCCCCATGACCGAAGCCGCAATCAAGCCCACGGCGGCGCCCAGCACGACAATCATCAGTGGCTCAATCAGCGCCGCCAAACCGTCAATCAGGACAGAGACTTCTTCCTCATAGAAATCGGCAATTTTAACCAGCACGGTGTCAATTTGGCCAGTTTCTTCACCCACCAGAAGCATCTGGGCCACAATAGGCGGGAAGTACTTGCTTTGGCTAATGGGCTGGCTGAGCGGCTTGCCGGCCTTGACCTCTTGAGCTGCCGCTTTTAGTTCTGCTTCTATGACCTTGTTGCCGATGGCGCCGCCAGTAACACTCAGAGCGTCCAGCACGCTGACGCCGCTGCCCATTAGGCTGGCAAAGGTGCGGGCAAATCGGGCTACGGCAATCTTAAGCACCACTGTTTTAAAAATAGGCGCGTGCAGCAGGACGTAGTGGAATTTGTACTTGCCCGCTGGAGTGTCGATGTACCTTTTTAGGTAGAACAGGCCTATGCCCATAAGTATCATGCCCAGCACCAGGTTGGGCATTTTATTAATGCCAGGAATCATATTTATGAGCGGGATGTGCTGCACGATGCTGGGGATAATGCAGTAGTGACTACTCTTAAGTAGGATTTCTGTGTAAATGGGCAGCTTGGCGCCGGGGCCGCCCAGGCCGGTCAGGATTTCTGCCAGTTTGGGCACAATAAACAGCATGATGCCAAAGAAAGCCAGCACTGTCACGCACAAGATAACAATCGGGTACATGCTGGCACTTTTAATCTTTTTCTTTATGGAGGCGTCCAGCTCTACTTGCAGGGCCAGTCGTTTTAGGATGTCATCCAAAATACCGCCGGCTTCTCCGGCCTTAACCATGTTAACGTACACATCGCTAAAAATGTTGGGATACTTAGCTAACGATTCCGCCAAGGTGTGACCGCCTTCCACGTCTTTGGTGACCTGCATCAGTGCGGTGCGCATGGCCGGGCTTTCACTATCTGCCGCCAGGGCAGAGAGGCTGCGCACAATTGGCACGCCGGCGCTAATCATGGTAGATAATTGGCGCGTAAAGACCACTAAATCTTGCAACTTTACCTTTTTGCTGGGGCCAAATAGGCTTCTTTTTTCTCCCGGCTTTTTGTTGGTTTTAACAATGGTGAGTGGCCGCAGATTTTGTCGCTTTAGAGAAGTTATGAGCTCATCGCGGTCAGCCGCCTCTACGGTGCCAGAGACGATTTTTCCTTCTTTGTTGGTGGCTTTGTAGGCAAGTAGCATATTATTCCTGCGTGGTGGTGACCCTTAAGATTTCTTCAATCGTGGTTTGGCCGCGGACGGCTTTAACCAGTCCGTCCATCTGCATAGTGAGCATACCATCTTTAATAGCCGCATCGTTTAATTTCTCACTGGTGGTATCGCCCACTAACAGAGACTGAATGGTAGGGGAGTTATTGAGCACTTCGTAAATGCCGATGCGCCCCTTGTAGCCCGTGTGGCTGCAGGCGTCACACCCGTTATCATGCGCTTTATACATGGTTGTAATAGCGGTGGGGGTACTGCCCAGCTGCGGCGTGCTTTGTTTGCCAATGCCATCGTTTAGGGCCGATTGCTCCAGTTCATGCAGATGCTTTATGCCACCAAACGTGCTGATATGAAAGGTCTTTTCTAGCTCTTTTAACAGATTTGGATCCGGCTTAATGGCTTCGCGGCAATCAACGCACAGGCGGCGCACCAGACGCTGGCCAATCACCGCCCGGACGGTACTGGCAATCAGGAATGGCTCCACGCCCATATCTAGGAGACGGGGTAGACAGGTTGCGGCGTTGTTGGTGTGCAAAGTTGTAAAAACCAAGTGGCCGGTCAGGGCGGCTTGGACGCCAAGGTCCGCTGTTTGCTTATCGCGCATTTCTCCCACCATGATGATGTTGGGGTCTTGCCGTAGAAGCGCGCGGAGGCCAGATTCAAAGGTCATGCCGGCCAGCGGATTGGTCTGCGTTTGGTTAACGCCCTGAATCCGATATTCCACCGGGTCTTCCACGGTAGAAATGTTGACGGACGGCGTATTTAACAGGCTAAGAACACTGAACAGGGTAGTGGACTTGCCGGAGCCAGTTGGGCCGGTAACCAGCACCATGCCGTGCGGCTGGATAATGGCGTGCTGCAAAATCTTGAGCGCTTCGCCCCAGAA
>CAZRPP010000042.1:0-4282 GCA_964602145.1 uncultured Candidatus Saccharibacteria bacterium | reverse complement strand
TGTATTTCCTAGCTCAGTTTGCGGCCACGGGGGCAACGCCAACCTCGCAAAGATTGTCTTCAGTATATCTGTTTTTTGCACCTCTGTAAAGCTAGAGTACGATTACCGGCAGCCTCGTGCCGCTATCGCGCTTAAAATTGGTGTCTGCGGTGACGATTTTATCGCAGCCAGCGGCCTCCGCGCAAGCAGCCTGCAAGCAATCCTCAAAGTCACGCCCAGGATAGCGATTTTGAGCAACTCTTACCATGGCTTGCGTCAGTGGCGCCACCTCAAATTCATCCAAAAACGCTTGGACCTGTTTTGTGGCGTAGTTATCCCTTTCGCAAAAATAGTAGAGCAAATGAATAGTTATGGGGCTAATCACAAAATCTGCGGCAGGGTTGGCCAAGCAGATTGCAGCCCGGTCCGCTTTATTGCGCCAAAAAGCAACGTCAAACACGACGCTGGCATCGATAAAAATGCGTTCAAGTGCCATTTTTTAGATACTCCTCAACGCGGAGTTCATAGTACAGCTGCTTCCAGCTTTTAGAAGGATCTAGGACCGGCTGGTGATTTTTTAAAGCTGCTTCAAGAGCCGGTAATGTTTTGGCAATCCTAGCGCCGTTGCCCTGCTTTTTGACAGTTTTAACAGGGGTAAGATGCATGACAGGCCGCGACCGGTGCATAATAGTTACCGTCTCACCGCCGGCCACAATATCCCGGTAGTGCGCCAAGTTCTCTCTGAGTTCTTTCATGCTAGCTGTCCTCATTTCTACGCCCCCTCAAACGTACACTTAAGTGTACACTTACTGTGACAACTGGTCAAACGATTATCGGTTTTGAGCCGTCCAGCGTGCTACCATAGAGATATGTATTTAGCCATAGATATCGGCGGCACCAAAACCCTCGCCGCCACACTTACTAACGAGGGCGTCATAACAGAGAGCGTCAAGTTCCCCACTCCCAAGGATTACAAGGAGTTCAAAAAGCAGCTCAAAGAAACCTTGCAAGGCTTTAAGCACCAGGAGTTTAAGGCTTGCGGTGTGGGCCTGCCAGTGACGGATTTTGACCGCGAACGGGGCGTGGCCATCGTCTTTGGCAACCTACCCTGGCAAATGGTGCCAATCCAGAAGGATATTGAAAAAATTGTAGGCATGCCAGTGGCCATGAATAACGATGCCAAGCTAGCCGCCCTATCGGAAGCCATGTTGCTCAAGCAGTACAACAAGGTCCTCTACGTGACCATTAGCACCGGCATTGGCACTGCACTGGTGGTAGACCGCGTTATTGACGACAATGTGGGCGACGCCGGCGGTGCCACCATGCTCCTAAACTACAAAGGCAAGCCCACGCCGTGGGAGAAATTTGCCTCTGGCCGCGCTATTGTGGAGCGCTACGGCCGCTTTGCAGAAGACATCCCTAAGGGCGATCCTATCTGGCCCATTATGGTTCAGGATTGGACCAGCGGCTTCTTGCAGCTGATTGCCATTATGCAACCTGACGTGATTGTCATTGGCGGCAGCGTTGGCACCTACTTTGATAAATACGGCAAGCTGCTGATTGCCGCCCTCAAGAAGCACGAAACGCCCCTCCTCAAAATGCCGCCAATCATTCAGGCCCAACGCCCCAATGAATGTGTCGTTTTTGGCGCCTACGATTACGCCGTCCAGAAGTTTGGCCGTGATGGCTAAAACGCTGCTTGAGCGTTTGGTGGCCCGCTATCCCGATATCAAATTTATCCCCGGCAAGCAGTTTAGCTGGTCCCCCGTCAAACATGCCGTTGTGCACGTGCCCGGCGGCCCGGACTGGTCTTTGCTGCATGAAACTGCCCATGGGCTCTTAGGCCATACGGGTTACGCCAGCGATATAGAACTGATTCAGATGGAGCGCGCCGCCTGGGACCGAGCCGTCCAGCTTGCGGCGGAGCTAAAGCTCCCCACCATAGACCCAGATCACATAGAAGACTGCCTAGACACTTACCGCGACTGGCTCTACAAGCGCTCCTGCTGCCCCCGCTGCGCTGTCCAGGGCCTCCAGGAGATGGATGGTAAGCATTATCGATGCCACAACTGCCACGCTCGCTGGCGTGTGTCTAGCTCGCGTTTTAACCGTGCCTATCGACAGCTCAAATAAATTTCGTGCTATTATTATCAAAAGGCAGTAAAAAGGAAACAGGCAATGGATAATCAACAAACTTCACAGACACTAAATCGATACGCACGATTTAACCCCAAAATCCGGGTCCTTACGAGTGTTTTGCTTTTTGAATTCCCCGTTGGCTTATTCCTAGCATTTTTTTCTCTCGCATATGGTTCATTAGGCATCGCCGCCATCTTTGCATTCTGTGCAATAGTGGCCCTGCCACTCGCGATATTACTCAACAAGCAATACAAACAGGGCGCATATAGTGCAGTAACCCCTACAACATATTCAAAAGTTGTCCTCTTTGCAGGATTGCTCGCTGCGACACCCGTCGTGCTGTTTATCGTAGGGATGGTTTTTAGCATGGTCGGAAATCTCTTCTTTTTTCTGAATTTTTAGCCTGCATCTGGGGCCACTTTCATTTCATTTGCAAGCACCAAATTGAATAATACCCCTTGTACGTTGAGCTAAGGTCTACTAGGATAATCTCAGACTTTTTGCTAAATATCGTCATAAATCGTAATCAGTCATGGTATTCACGTATCTGGATTATGCATTCAGTCGACAACTAAATACAGCCCCGTAACCGAGGCTGTATTTGAAGCACAGAACTGCCTAGACAGTCTTCTTGGTGCGGCGAGAAACGCGGCCGCCGCGAGCACCAGCCTCACGGGCTAGTTCGCGGTTAGCGTAAAAACCGCCGGTGCGGCCTTTGCGGCCACCTGCAGCGCCAATACGAGCGTAGAAATCTGCGCCGTACTTCTCTTTGTTGGTTTGTGCAGCAGCAACGCCGCCAGCTTTGGTACCTGCCATATGTTTGGCTCCCCTTTAAATTGATCCATTGCCTCTCGCTCCATCGGAAATAAAAAAGGAATCGGCCAAAAAACCGATTCCCTCTATTTCGCACGTAAACGAAATTAAGCTTATGATATCACGCTTGCGCTTGTCTGTCAAGCCGCTTATCCATACAATTGCGAATGCGAGCCAATCATCTCATACAAATAAACATTGCCGTCTATGACCACGTACAGCGCCCGAATATCACCCGTAATGTTTATACTCCGGTGCCCCTGTAATTTCCCCTGAAGCATGTGGTTATTGAGCCGCACATCAAATGGGTCAACAATGAACCAATCCAGCTGCTCCCAGAAACGATTTTGGTCACGCTTGGGCAGTTTTTGGAATTGTTTTTTGAACTGCTTAGAGTATCTAATCGTCATCCTGGGGAGTCTCCAGCCAGGCCCGCATAGCGGTCCTGTCGTTTACATTAAAGGCTGGCGACACATTGACTCCCCTCTTTGCGTCAGCAGCTATCTTGAGTAATTCTGCCTCTATCTCCGGCTTCAGCGGCTGCGGATCAACCGATACAGTCAGATACCCGCGCCGTACGATGTCCTTGAGGCTCACTGACACTACAGTGCTGAGCGGCAGGCCCATTGTTTTGGCAACATGCTGCGCTTGACGCTTTAATTCTGCATCGATTTTGACATTTAACACCGTGGCTGTACTACTCATAATATAACCATTGTACACACTTTGGTTATTTCGGTCAAATATGAAAAAAGCCTCCGGGCGTGGAGACTCTTTTCAAAACTTGGCACCGTGCTATTTTCCCAGGGTTCGAAACCCAAGTATTGTAACCGCTATGAGGCTTAACTGCTGTGTTCGGCATGGGAACAGGTGTTTCCCTCACGCTATGGGCACCAAATTGGTAATGAGACACCCATTTCATGGGTTTCTCATCGCGCCGACAGGCGAAATGAATTCGCCTAGGCGGGCTGCTCTTCCCAGCCCAGTGTAAACACTAAGCTGACCTGATGGTGTCCATATTAGGACGGCGCTTTTCCAAGCAAGTAAACGTACATCTTTTACGCACAGGTATTACGTATTTGAGTGCAGTTTGTTTCACAAAATCGAGCACCGCAATCGAGCCGTACTGATAGTACGGTGAGAGCGGAGCGGAGATTTTTGAAGCAAAATGTGCCAAATTCGTAATAGCTGCTTAAGACAAACGGGTGCTATTTATACACCAATAACCAGTCAACTGCCACAGTTAAACTGTATTCCTTGAACGAATTCATCGAAAAACGTTGAATTTGTTCAAGACGTAAAAAGTCAGTGGGACTATTAGTACGCTTCGGCTCCATACGTTACCGTACTT
>CAZRPP010000041.1:0-4324 GCA_964602145.1 uncultured Candidatus Saccharibacteria bacterium | reverse complement strand
GAGCGTCTGTTTGTGGCACAGAAGGCCGTGGGTTCAAGCCCCATCATTCGCCCCATAATAAAAAGATCAGCCGAAAGGTTGGTCTTTTTATTATCGCTGTTGTTGGTTTTACCGCCCCTGTAAAATCAAAAAGTTAATCACAACTTAAGAACTCAATTTTGAAAACATGCTACGCTGCCAAGCATGATTTCTAAGTGTTTGTACGTAGATTTATCAAATGTATTTGGCGGTATGTGTGAGTTGTTGCCGCCAGACATGTATTTGGATTTTTCATCGCTTCTCCCCTTATTAAACACCTTGTTTGGTGGTATTGACGTCGTAAAAGTCTATGGCGCGTACATGCCCGTCACGCCAAAAGATAGCCTGCGTCATTATCGGCTCGTGCGGCGGCAACGGCTGTTCTTTGATAGCGCTCGCCAGCCACCCGTCATTTTTACATCTGGTTACATTTCAAAACATGGACAAGAAAAAGGAATTGATATGCAGCTGGGCGTCGATATGGTTCATGATGCGCACCAGAATCGTTTTAGCGACATTATTCTTTGGACAGGCGATGCCGATTTTGAATATCCAATTGAAATCATTCGGCAGCTTGGCAAAAATTTTCACTACTTAAGCCTGGCCAGCCGGTTTTCTACTCGGTTTAGTTTTTTGGCATGGCGAAAAGTTGTGCTTGATTATGACAATCAGTTTATTGCTGGCCGGCGTTTGCCGCGTAAGCTGCAAGTCATTGACATGAAATTGCAGCCCAAGCTCAGCTTTCAAAAAGTGCCCTAGAAAACAAACCCCCCCCGAGAGTTTCGGGGGGTAGGTGCCACTATACTAGCTGGCGCGCGCAGTTTTGTCAATGATATACTAGCATTTAGAAAGAGGAGAAAACATGAAAAAATTATGGCGCGCCGCTAAGGCGTACAAGTGGTTAAGTCTGGCCTTGGTGGCCGCTGTTATTGGTCTAGTCTTGCAGCTCAGCGGCTTTAAGACAGAAGCAAAATGGCTGCTAGCAACTGTTGCGCTTATAGAAGCTATTCCCCTTGTCTGGGATATGATAAATAACATCCGGCACGGCAAATACGGCATTGATATCCTAGCTGCCACCGCCATAATCACCTCTGTTATCTTAGGCGAAGTCTGGGCCGCGATTGTACTGGTTATTATGATGACCGGCGGCGAAAGCCTGGAGGCCTACGCTGAGCGTCGCGCCCACGCAGAACTGGACGCACTACTTAAAAGAGCGCCGCAAATTGCCCATGTTATAAAGTCCCGCAAAACGGTGGACGTTAAAGCCATGGACGTGCATCCGGGCGATAAAATTGTCATTAAACCCGGCGAAATTGTGCCAGTAGATGCCGAGATTTTGGAAGGCATTAGCACCTTTGACGAATCAAACTTAACCGGAGAAAGTTTGCCCGCACAGCGCACGGTTGGTCAGCAAATTTTGTCCGGTTCCATTAACCACGATGCGGTCATTACCGCCAAGGCGCTGCACGGTGCGGCGGACAGTCAGTATCAGCAAATTGTGGCGCTGGTTAAATCCGCTGCGGCCAGTAAAGCACCATTTGTGCGCATGGCAGATGCCTACAGCATTCCTTTTACCATTGCCGCGTTTGCCATTGCTGGGGCCGCCTGGTTTGTCAGCGGCGACGCGCATCGTTTCCTAGAAGTTTTGGTGGTGGCAACCCCCTGTCCACTCTTGTTGGCGGCACCGATCGCCCTGGTCTCCGGCATGGCCCGCGCCAGCAAGTACGGCATTATTGTTAAGACCGGCTCGGCCCTAGAAAAACTAGCAAAGGTTCAGACCATGGCCTTTGATAAAACAGGCACACTGACTAAGGGTGAATTGTCCGTGGACAAGATCCAGACCTTTGGCAAAACCAGCCAAGCAGATGTGCTGAGCCTAGCTGCCAGCTTAGAGAAAAGTAGCAACCATGTGGTGGCCGCGGCCGTCGTGCAGGCTGCCGACAAGCGCGGCTTAAAAGCTCCCCGCGCCAAGCATGTGAAAGAGATTCCCGGCCACGGTTTAGTGGCGCAGATTGCCGGTAAAGAAGTGTTGGCCGGCAATCAATCGCTGATGGAGAAATACAAGGTGAGCGTGCCCAAGCACGAAGTGACCGGCACGGCCGTCTACGTGGCAGCTGGCGGCGCGCTGCAAGGCATAATTAGCCTGGCGGACACACTGCGTCCAGAGTCCAAAGATACCCTTGCTCGGCTGCGTAAACTTGGCGTGGGCAAAACCCTGCTCATTACGGGCGATAGTCCTCAGGCCGCCCGCCCTATTGCCAAGCAGCTCCACATTTCAGATCTCTATGCACAAGCGTTACCTGGAGAAAAACTGCAGATTTTAGAGGGCATAACGCAGCGCCCGGTTGCCTTTGTGGGCGATGGCGTAAACGATGCACCATCACTGACTGCCGCAGACGTGGGCATTGCCATTGGCGCCCGCGGCGCCACCGCTGCTTCTGAATCGGCTGACCTGGTCATTATGCCTAATGATATTAGCCGCGTAGCAGACGCAGTCCAGATTGCGCAGCGCACGTTTAGCATCGCCCGCCAGAGCATTTTGATTGGCATTGGTCTGAGCCTGATGCTGATGGTCATTTTCTCTACCGGCCGCTTTACCGCACTTATGGGCGCCGTCGTGCAAGAGCTAGTGGACGTGGTAGTCATATTCAACGCCCTCCGGGCGCACAACTCTAGATTTTAGACTGCAAAACAATTACCACTAGCAGCGGTACAAATAGATTGTCCAGGCCGTACAGCGCGATGTTTTCTAAAAGTGTAGAAACAAGCGCGATAGCCAGCACATGCTCCCAGCCGATTGGTCCAACTAGGAGGCTATAGGCCACGAGCAGTACCACGGATACAGCAAAAAATGTCAGCGAGCCGGCCAGACTTTTGGCGTGACCCCAAACTTTATACTGGTTGCTACGGCCGTAGGTTACACCTACTACGGCGGCTAGGCCATCGGCCAAGGCCATGTGCAGTATAGCGACAGCAAACATCCATTTATTGTGAGTCATCAGTGGAACTAAGCCTACGGCTGCCCCAAAGCACAGCTCGCCATAGGTAGGCCGCTGCACGGCGTGTATCGCCTTGAAAATGCCTAGGTATTGGCTGGCTGTAACACCTAAGATAAAACCAATTCCGAGCAGTTGGATTTGCCACCAATCGAGCAGCCAAGGCCAAGCGGCAACAAAGCAGCCCACCAGGATGTGGACTGCTTTGCGGGAGAGCTCTGAGTTTGGCCTGCGTTTGCGCGCAAAAAACTCATTTGTGGCAAGCGCTATGCAAATTATCAGTGCACATAACAATATCGGCCAGAGATTCATCTTAATAGTTAAATTTGTTTAGGTGCCAAACAATAGTGCCGTCTGCCTTCACGAGCTGCAGGTCGCCATTATCTGGCAGTATAAGTTTAGCGACGCCTTTATTTGCTGTATTTGACTGCCAAATTATTCCCGTCTGCCCCCTGTATGTGCCTATTAGGTTTCCTGTCTTTGTTAATGTTAAGCTAACAGGCGTACCATTTGGGCTCCAGAAAACTACTACTCCGCATCCTACACCCATCGAACACATCGATACATTATTCGCACTAGCACCTAAGGGTCCGAAGGTATACTTTTGATTCGGCGACTGAAGAACATGAGGAATTCCTCCATCACCGACAGTTGATGATAGTTGGTACAATTTCGGGTATTGATCCATCAGCAGCACATCTCGAGTTCCATCAACATTAATTGTATGCGGTGTGTTGTTTTGCCATCGCGCATAGCTCAGTGAACCAGCATACAGCATTGATATCATAGGCATTACAATTGGGGGGTCGACATTATATGTCGGCAGAGGTTGCTGACCGTAGATATTTAGACTCCTGAGACCGGTTGAGAGCTTGGAGGAAGAGGCGAAGTCAGCTTTGCCATCACCGTTGTAATCGGCTGGGACTGGAATATCACCTGTTTGACCGATGGCTACGACCTGCCCGCCATTGACATAATAGCTATGGTTTGCTGGGCGCCAGACGGCGAAGTCAGCTTTGCCATCACCGTTATAGTCGGCTGGGACGGGAATATCACCTGTTTGGCCAAGGGCTACGGTAGCTACCGTAGCATCACACCCATAAAATGTATGGGTACTTGGGCGCCAGACGGCGAAGTCAGCTTTGCCATCACCGTTGTAATCGGCTGGGACGGGAATATCACCCATAAGACCGCACCGGGTTACTGGCTTCACATTCGTATACGTATACCATGTCTGATTATAGGGGCGCCAGACGGCGAAGTCAGCTTTGCCATCACCGTTGTAATCGGCTGGGACGGGAATATCACCT
>CAZRPP010000040.1:1554-4330 GCA_964602145.1 uncultured Candidatus Saccharibacteria bacterium | reverse complement strand
GCATGGCGGACGCCTACAGTATTCCGTTTACCATTGCGGCCTTTGCCATTGCCGGCGCCGCCTGGTTTGTCAGCGGCGATGCGCATCGTTTCCTGGAAGTTTTGGTGGTAGCAACCCCTTGCCCACTCTTGTTAGCCGCACCAATCGCACTGGTATCCGGCATGGCCCGCGCCAGCAAGTACGGCATTATTGTTAAGACCGGCTCGGCCCTAGAAAAACTAGCAAAGGTTCAGACCATGGCCTTTGATAAAACAGGCACACTGACTAAGGGTGAATTGTCCGTGGACAAGATCCAGACCTTTGGCAAAACCAGCCAAGCAGATGTGCTGAGCCTAGCTGCCAGCTTAGAGAAAAGTAGCAACCATGTGGTGGCCGCGGCCGTCGTGCAGGCTGCCGACAAGCGCGGCTTAAAAGCTCCCCGCGCCAAGCATGTGAAAGAGATTCCCGGCCACGGTTTAGTGGCGCAGATTGCCGGTAAAGAAGTGTTGGCCGGCAATCAATCGCTGATGGAGAAATACAAGGTGAGCGTGCCCAAGCACGAAGTGACCGGCACGGCCGTCTACGTGGCAGCTGGCGGCGCGCTGCAAGGCATAATTAGCCTGGCGGACACACTGCGTCCAGAGTCCAAAGATACCCTTGCTCGGCTGCGTAAACTTGGCGTGGGCAAAACCCTGCTCATTACGGGCGATAGTCCTCAGGCCGCCCGCCCTATTGCCAAGCAGCTCCACATTTCAGATCTCTATGCACAAGCGTTACCTGGAGAAAAACTGCAGATTTTAGAGGGCATAACGCAGCGCCCGGTTGCCTTTGTGGGCGATGGCGTAAACGATGCACCATCACTGACTGCCGCAGACGTGGGCATTGCCATTGGCGCCCGCGGCGCCACCGCTGCTTCTGAATCGGCTGACCTGGTCATTATGCCTAATGATATTAGCCGCGTAGCAGACGCAGTCCAGATTGCGCAGCGCACGTTTAGCATCGCCCGCCAGAGCATTTTGATTGGCATTGGTCTGAGCCTGATGCTGATGGTCATTTTCTCTACCGGCCGCTTTACCGCACTTATGGGCGCCGTCGTGCAAGAGCTAGTGGACGTGGTAGTCATATTCAACGCCCTCCGGGCGCACAACTCTAGATTTTAGACTGCAAAACAATTACCACTAGCAGCGGTACAAATAGATTGTCCAGGCCGTACAGCGCGATGTTTTCTAAAAGTGTAGAAACAAGCGCGATAGCCAGCACATGCTCCCAGCCGATTGGTCCAACTAGGAGGCTATAGGCCACGAGCAGTACCACGGATACAGCAAAAAATGTCAGCGAGCCGGCCAGACTTTTGGCGTGACCCCAAACTTTATACTGGTTGCTACGGCCGTAGGTTACACCTACTACAGCGGCCAAGCCGTCCGCCAAAGCCATGTGCAGAATAGCAACAGCAAACATCCATTTGTTATGAGTAATGAGTGGCACCAGGCCCACGGCCGCGCCAAAGCACAGTTCGCCATAAGTCGGGCGCTGCACGGCGTGGATTGCCTTGAAAATACCAGCGTACTGGCTTATGGTTACACCTAAAATAAAGCCAATGGCCAGGAGCTGAATCTGCCACCAATCCAGCAGCCAGGGCCAGGCAGCGACAAAGCAGCCCACCAGGATGTGGACTGCTTTGCGGGAGAACTCTGAGTTTGTTTTCTTGCGTCTAGAAAGATGCTCGCTCAAGAGAAGTATAATAGCTACGATTGCAATACATACGAGTAGCACAATTTCTGACAATTCTAAGGCGCAGAGCGCAACATGAGGTTAATCGGTTTGCCATAGGATCCAGAGTAGAGGGCGCCCGCGGCAGACCCACTGCTAAATGGCTTGGCCTGACCTGAGCCTTGATAGTACCACACGGTGTTGTCACTCTTCATGCCTAGGGCGTCTGCTTTTCCGTCACCATTTACATCACCTATAGCAAGAAGGGCAAATGATTGCCAGCCAGCACCAATTAAAGTTGTCGTAGAGAAGGTACTAGAGGTAGGGAGATTACTTAAAGCCTGCCAGAGAGTGCCATCTGACTTTGTGGCAATGATGTCTGCTTTGCCATCACCGTTTGTGTCTCCTAGCATAACCCTATTAAACGCACTCCAGCCAGAGCCAATTGAAACAGGAGCCCCAAAGTAACCTGCCGTATTGCCGGTGTTTTGGTAGTACCAGAGCGTGCCATCACTCTTTATACCAAGTAGATCTGCTTTTCCGTCACCATTTACATCACCACCGATAATCTTCACGTATTGTCCCCAGCCACTTGATATTGCCACGGACGTTGTATAGTTTTCCCTGTACGGAATAGTGTTGACGATAGTAATACAGTTCTCCTGTAGACTTCCTGGCTATAACATCAGTAAATCCATCTCCATTTACGTCGCCGTTGGTTATGAGATTAAACTGCAACCACGTGGTTGCTCCCAAATGAAGTCCAGACTGGAATTTTGGCTTAGATGAATCACCGTTGAGGGCTCCGATATTCTCTGCGGGTGAGAGTATTCCGGAAGACCAAACGCCTAATACTTCATTAGCCGTGCGCATTGGTGTCGTCGATTGCCAGACAAATGGAACTGGATAAGGTGCCGTGAACTTGACCTGTGACTCCGTAGCAAGTGCCAGGCCAGTACCATTGTAGACAACTTTGTAAACAACGGCCGTATTAGCGTTACAGCCGGCACCGCGTTGCGGTGTTGGGCATGAGGTAAAGGCAAGCCGAACCCCATCTGGAGACCAGACGAGAGCTGGTATTCCTTCG
>CAZRPP010000040.1:0-1544 GCA_964602145.1 uncultured Candidatus Saccharibacteria bacterium | reverse complement strand
GTATAAGTAGTCTTTAGATTACGTGTGTATGTCACTGCACCTGTTGCTGTATTGATGATATTCAGGTTATCAAAAGTTAAGCCGGCATCATAGTTCTCTAATGCTACATATTTTCCATTGGCGGAGAAGGTAATTTTATCCAACTTTGAACTAGGTAGACTCAGACACGAGTTGTTTGTCCCATTTGTGAAGACTCTACATAACCTATTACTCTCAGTCGTACGTCCAAAGATGCCCGCCTCAGCTTGTGCCACATACTGGACACTCGCAGAATCCGCCGACCACCCTGCGGCAACCACACTCTCATTTGATGACATTATCTTTGTGAACATTTTTTGTAGACCTGTTCCGTTTGGCTGTAGCTTCCAAAATTCTTGATGAGTTTTGGACTCTGCATCGTAAAAACGCTGTGTCAAAAGCATTGATTTCCCATCAGGAGACCAACCATGGTATGACCAATATGCATAACCTCCATAGGGCAACGTTGTCACAGGAAGAGTTGCAATCGTCTTAAGATTAGTATAGTCAACATTAGCAGACTTTAGCGTAAATACAGGGACGCCATTACTCGAAGTTATATCCAAATAAGACACTGTGCTCTTATCTACCGGTGACACGTAGGTAGGGACACTGGGCGTCTTTAAAAGTCTAAGCGTTCCGTTTGACATCAGGATTGGTGCAGTTGCAGCTGGCTGAACAGGTGCGACCCATCCAACTGGTCGCGTTGGCCAACCGATACCCCTACCATATACACCCACAGACTTTTGCCCGGTGCCATCAAAATTAATAACATCTATGCCTTGCATGCCATAAAGAGCAATTTTGGTTGCATCAGGTGCCAAGGCAATGTTATATGGAGGCCACTGGGAAGGATTATTAAGATTTAGCTGTTTTAGCAGAGTACCGTCTGCCTTGAGAGTAAAGACCTTGCCGGATGTCGTAAGAAGGACTACCTTCTGGCTGTCATAAGATACTAATAAGTCATTGAGGTACGTGTTAGTTATAGGCAGCCCCGTAACAGGTTTGCAAGTAGCTGTTTCCTTTGTAGAGGCAGCATCGAAGCTACAAAGACTTCCATTGTTAGGCGTATTAACAAGAGGGAGATAAACGATGTTAGTATTGTTAAGCCAGTCTACTGCCCCCTCATACATCCCAAGGTTTGTATCATTTTTCTTTGCACCAGTCACAGCATCATAGATATATTTACCTGCAACTAATAGCCTACTGTTGTCCGGAGACCATTTAATAGCGACTCCGTTACTAAATTGCGTAACAAAAGGAAAGCTCAAAACAACCGCACCTGAGACTGTATTAAAAACTGTAATTTTTTGTGTTGCTTGATTATAATATGCCGCCTTTTGACCATCCCTGGATGAGTAGAGCATCATTGTATTGGTTACATCAGACGGGAACTTGACTGGTACATCTGCACCTCCATCGGCGGGCACCCAAATTTTTCCAGCAAAAATATCTCCGTTAGGCAAAGTATCAGCATGGCTCCCGACCAACTTATAAACGCCAAAGCCGCCCAGGCCAAGGATTAG
>CAZRPP010000039.1:0-4475 GCA_964602145.1 uncultured Candidatus Saccharibacteria bacterium | reverse complement strand
GATTTGGCGGTGTAGTGGCTGGAGCGGCGCATCCAGCGTCACTTCGTATAATTTTTGCTTGGCGTAGCGCGGGTGCGTTAGTTGTTGGGCCAGCTGGCCGTCTGTGGTCAGGATTAAGAGGCCGGAGCTATCTTTGTCTAGGCGGCCCACCGGCTGCAATCGGTGTAATTCTGGGGGTAATAAATCGTAAATAGTTGGTGCACCCTGGCCGTCGCGGCTGACCACATAGCCGCGCGGTTTGTTGAACATGATTGTCAGGGGCTTGACGTCAGGTGTAATAGCGGCGCTGTCAAGCAGCACCACGTCCGTGGCCGTAACCTGTTGGCCGGGCGTGGGCGGCAGGCCATTAACTTGCACGCGCCCGGCGGCTATGGCTTGGTCCGCTGCGCGGCGGCTTAAAGATGAACTGGCGGCAATAAACTGATTGAGACGCATGCCCCTACTTTAGAGGGCGACGCTGCTGGGGTCAATGGTGTCGTCTTCTGATGAAGGATTGGCGTTAGTATTAGCCAAAATGGCTGGGTCGGCTGCCGGCATAGCGGTGGTAGGCGGCGTATCTGGTGCGGGCTCGCCGCTATTGGCAACAGGAATACCCAGGCCGCTTTCCTTGGCCTCTTCTTCTGCAAGTAGCTGGTCCAGACTCTTTTTGTCTTGGGTATTGTGATCAATTGGCGCGATAATTTTTTTGCCACTCACACCAGCCACATATTCCGATTGTGCCTCTTCTGGCGCTGTTGTCGCTTCTTCTGTGGTGTCTGTAGGCTCTGGCGCACTGGTTGGTTCCGCGGTTGGCACGGCGGCTTCAGTGGCCGCTGCATCGGCTGGCTGATCATCCTGGGCTTCATCTAAGGTAGTAAGGGCATCTTGCATGGCTTGATCTTTGGCGATTTGGTCAGGGTCAAGAGTGGCCGGAGTTGCAGCTGGAGCGGCCGCAAAAGAATCAATTTGCGATTGGATAGTAGCCGCTTCTGCCACCTGAGTTGGCTGCGTGTCAACCGCTGGTGGTACGATAGGCTCTGGCTCGGGGGCGGGTGCGGTTACGACCACCGGTTCTGGGGCTGGCGCAGGTGCTGGTGTGGGCGCTGCGGCAGCTACGGGGGCTACAGTTGGTGCTGCTGCGGGTGCGGTTACGACCGGTTCCGGCGCGGCGGCTACGACAGTCGCGACTGCCGTTGGGGCGGTAGCTGGAACATCTGGGGTTGCAGGTGCGGCACCCAGTAGTTCGCCGGTTACGTTCACGATGTCCTCCAATGTGACTTGAGATTTAACGAGATAGCGATCGGCGCCCAGTTTGTCGGCGCGAGTTTGGTCTTCCGCTTGGCCAAGGGCGGTGAGCATGATTACTTTTACGTCGCGGAGGGTTTCAGTGTCGCGCAAAATGTCCAGCATTTCAAAGCCGCTGATTTTGGGCATCATAACATCGGAAATGACCAGGTCTGGTGTTTCTGCTTTGGCCACCACTAGCGCTTCTTCGCCGTCGCGGGCGGAGACAATAGTGTAGCCTTCTGCCTGGAGGCGGGCTTCATAAATTTCGCGGAGGTTGTTGTCATCTTCGACTAAGAGGATTTTGGCCATTGGGGTTTCCTTTTATAACGCTTATGTTGTTATTGTACCACGCTTGCTGCCGCCGCTTGCAAGCTTTCTACCGATGTTTGCTGCGATTCTTGCTTCTGCAGTTCCATAGCCTGCGCATTGTTTATGCGTGGCAGGTTGATAAAGAAGCTACTGCCCTGTCCGACTTGGCTCTCCGCCCAGATACGGCCGCCATATAATTCCACAATCTTACGGCAGATAAACAGGCCCAAACCGGTGCCGCCAATGGTGCGCGTGGCGCTGTTGTCCACTCGGTAGAATTTCTGGAAGAGGTGGCCAATGTCTTCGGCCGGGATGCCGGGGCCGGTGTCTTTGACGTAGATTTGGACGACTTTTTCATCGCCGGTCATGCCCAGGGTGACTTTGCCGGTATCGGTGTACTTTACGCCGTTGTCAAAGATGTTGGTGACAACTTCACGCAAGCGGTCGGGGTCTACCATCGCATAGTAAAGCGGCCTGACTAGGTTGCGAGCAGTCGTGTCGATAGTTTCGCTGCTGCCCAGCTGGAAGTCCATTTGTAGGCCTTTTTTCTCCGCACTAAATTTAAGATCGCCGGCTAATGCCTCTAAAAAGGCGCCCATCTCTACAGCCACGGGGTGACTGGTGAGTCGCCCATCTTCTGCCTTGGCGCTGGTCAAGAGGTCCTGGAATAATCGGCCTAGGTGCTGGGTGCTGGTGTGGGCCTTTTCCAAATAGCCCATAGCGCGACTGTCTATAGTAGCCACCTTGTTATTCATGGCCAGCGCCAGGTAGCCCTCTATGGCGGCCACGGGCGTGCGCATTTCGTGGCTGGCGGTGCTGATAAAATCGGCCCGCTGCTTCTCTTCTTGACGCTCTTTGGTAACATCGCGGAAAATCGCGACCACGGCGCTTGGGTTGCCTTGCGGGTCCGTCAGCGGCGTTAAGCTGAGGCTAATTGGTATCTGTTTATTGCCGCGGGTGTTCAAGAATGCGTTGCTGTCTCTGAGTGGCTCAGTGCCCTGGAAAATAATCTTGAAAGGATTCTGCGCATCCGGATAATCCTCGTTCTTTTCATTAACGAGCTTGAAGACATTGGACCAATCCAGCCCGGTGGCTTCCTCTGCGGGCCAACCGGTAATCGCCGTGGCGGCGGGGTTAAACATTTGGATGGTGCCGTCTTGTGCAATCAATGTCACACCATCGTCGATGGCATTCAAGATAATCTGCGAACGCTGCTTTTCATCTTGTAGGTGAGCGGCTAGCGCGGCCTTGGGCGTTGCTGTTTTGTCTTTGCCACCACTGCCAAACCAGCCCATTACTTTACCCACCTTTGTTTCTGCATATGGTTATAAGTATGACGATTTCTTGCCTCTGGCGCAAGGTGTTTGCTTGAATCTAGGTCGCTCTACCTTTTGCGACCATGGTGTACAAAAGGTAGAGTGTGCTGTACAGGGGTGGCGGGATTTGGTATAATTAGCAAGCTTTGGCCCCTCGCGCTTTCAGCGCGCGTGACCGAATGCTCGGAAAGCGCAAAAATTTGTAAACACATTTTTGGCACTTTCCTCCGCTTCGGCCCCTTCGTCTAGCGGTCCAGGACTCCGGGTTCTCAGTCCGGCAATCGCGGGTTCGAATCCCGCAGGGGTCACCAAAAAGAAGAGCCCACCGAAAGGTGGGCTCTTCTTTTTGGAGTTCGCCTTAGGCGAACCGACCCGCGAAGCGGGTACGGTGGAGCGAAGCCACGCACAGGAGCTTGCTCCGAGCATGGCTGAGCGGAAAAGGCCGTCAGGCCGCTATTCCGCAGGGGTCACCCTATCCCGCAGACAATTTTTCCAATGCATCATTAATCGCGCCATTATCAGGCTGTAGGAGGTGAAGTATCAGATGTTTTCTGCGGTGGCCTTTATAGTGGTAAAAAGTTTGCCGGTTTACTTCTAGGAAAAACGGCGCCGGGAAATCATTACAGTCTGAAGTGAGGATATAGGCACCAGTGAGCACTGAGGTGGTTGCGATAATGATATCTTCTGTGGAAAATTTGTCGCGGTAAGGTCGGCAGGCTGGTTCATCGCCGTAGATTTCATAGAGTTGAGCAGCAGAAATCAGGACGTCCTCGTCTATGGTGAAGCGAGTTAGGTATTTATCAATAAAATTAGTTATCGACTGTAGTTTTTTAGGCTTGAAGACTATCGATTTCAGCGCCTCGTAGAGCACAATATCAGATACGGCAAGGATGCCGCCTACTTCTTTGATTTCTTCAGTTGTCGGGCGCAATAAAGGAGCGGTTACATCGCCAAGGAAAGATTGCACCGCATTGGTATCGAGCAGGAAAATTGGTGCTTTGGGGCCGCCGATTTCAGTATTTGCTGGAGCGTTAGATTTTGGCATCCCCGCTCTCCGTAGCGAAGAGGTCTAGCTTGGAGAGTCTTTTTATCTCAGTAATCACTTCATCTAGTGGCCTGCCTGCCTTGTACGGGACCACAGGCGCACCAGGCCTATCTGGACGAAGAGACATAGGTTTGAGCCGGGTAAGATGGAGCTCACTTAAATCCATTTTTACTGCTTCTTGCTTCATGCATATTATTTTATAGTAACCAGGCCTTGTTTGCAGTAAGATTACTTGCTGCAAACAAAACCTACATCTAGCGTAAGACAAAAGATGGACATTGCCAAGAGCTAGCATTTATTGTTTAATGAAAATTTAATAATTCTTTAGTTTGGGGTGCCGTAAACACCTTGGAGTAAATCTTGGTCCTTGCCAGAATCGGTCAAAAGGGCGTTGTTTTTTTTGCGCATGGCTTCCAGGACTTGCAGACCATTTGGGTCCTGGGCAAATTCCGCGTAGAAACGGAGCATGGCTTCGAAGTCTTTGATGAAGCAGTGGCCGCCGGCGCCGCGGCCGGAGTCATGAACTACCTGGGTGTGGC
>CAZRPP010000038.1:0-5098 GCA_964602145.1 uncultured Candidatus Saccharibacteria bacterium | reverse complement strand
GCGCCCAGCAGCACGTGTTCCATGAGGTGCGGCACCTCATATTTTTCTGGCAGCACCAAATATTCACCCGCCCGAAAGTTGAGCTGAAACGTCATGACATTGGCGTCCGGGATGTCTATGAACAAACCACGGGCGCCCGTTTTTAGGGCAACTTCCGAGACGGTATGCTTCAAATTATTTCCTCTTACGAGCGGCAGACTTGCGTTTGCGCTCTGTTTTGCGGGCTTTTTTACGGTTGTCGTGTTGCTTAGACTTGGGCTGCGTGGCTTCTTTGGCCGACTTGCCGGCAAAGTCGCTGGCGTCAAACTCTTCCCCGCCGCGCATGATTTCTGCGGCGTTATCCACGGAGCCGCGGGCGGCACGGGTCAGCTCTGTTTCCACCGGCCCCTGCGGTACATCGACTGGTTGCGCGTGCATAAGTGCGCGGACAATATCGTGGCGCAGCTGGAGCTGCATTTCATCAAACAGCAATTGGCCACGGCTGCGATATTCCACCAGCGGGTCACGCTGACCAACGCTGATCCAGTGGATACCTTCCCGCAGGTGGTCCATGTTTTCAAGGTGCTGCATCCAGAGGTTGTCCAGGACTTGCAGGTAAATATATGCCTCTACGCGGCGCATTATTTCAGGGGTAAATGCCGTTTCCCGGCCCTTGTACAGTTCTTGTGCGGCTTTTTTAAGGGCCGGCTCAAACTCATCGGCACTGACATCAAACAGTTTATCCAGCTGTTCATTGTCAAGCGGGAAAACTTCACGGACAACGTCTTCTAGCTGGTCGCTCATGAGGAGCGGTGACGTTGCAATGGCGTGGGCTTCTTCGTCTAGTAGCATTTTGATGCGCTTGGAGACATCGGCGTTGGTCAAGATGTCGCGGCGCATGGCGTAAATGGCTTTGCGGTGGCGGTTCATGACATCATCGTACTGCACCACGGATTTGCGTTGGTCAAAGTTGTAGCCTTCCACGCGTTCCTGCGCTTTTTCTAAGGAGCGGCTAATGACGCGGTTTTCAATGGGCGTGTCATCGTCTGCACCTAATTTTGCCATGACGGAACCAATGCGGTCCGCACCAAAAATGCGCATTAAATCGTCTTCAGTGCTCACAAAGAATTGGGTGGTGCCGGGGTCCCCCTGGCGACCAGCGCGGCCTCGCAACTGGTTATCAATCCGACGCGATTCGTGGCGTTCAGAGCCTAAGACAAACAAGCCGCCCAGTTCTTTGACGCCGTCGCCCAAGACAATGTCTGTACCGCGGCCGGCGATGTTAGTAGCCAAAGTAACCGCGCCGGGTTGACCGGCTTTAGCCACAATGGCGGCCTCGCCCTCGTTGTTCTTAGCGTTTAAGACTTGGTGCGGGATGCCAGCTTTGGTAAGCGCGGCGCCAATCGCCTCGTTTTTCTCAATGCTGGCCGTACCGATCAGCACCGGCTGCCCCTTGGTGTGCAGCACCTTAACTTCGCGCACAATGGCGTTGGTTTTAATCTTTTCTGTGCGGTAAATGCGGTCCGTGCGGTCTTGGCGTGCAATTGGCTTGTTGGACGGAATTGTGACCACATTTAGCTTGTAAATCTGGTGGAATTCCTCGGCCTCCGTGCTGGCCGTACCGGTCATACCGGACAGCTTTTTGTAGAGGCGGAAGTAGTTTTGGAAGGAGATGCTGGCCAACGTCATGGACTCTTGCTGCACTTCTACACCTTCTTTAGCCTCGATGGCTTGGTGCAAGCCTTCGTTGTAGCGGCGACCAGCCAAAAGGCGGCCGGTAAACTCATCTACAATCACAACTTCCCCATCTTTGGTAACCACGTAGTCTTTGTCGCGGTGGAACAGTGCGTGTGCCTTGAGCGCCTGCTGGAGGTGGTAAATAGTGCGGATGTTGCTGGAGGCGTAGAGGTTGTCCAGGCCCAGCGCCTTCTCCATTTTGTCTACGCCCTTATCTGTTAGGATGACCTGTTTGCGCTTTTCATCTACTTCAAAATCTTTTTCTTTAGTCAGCTGGCGGACGACTTTGGCAAACTGGTCGTAGGCGTTGCCGGGCGTCACGCTGGGCGCGCTGATAATCAGCGGTGTGCGGGCTTCATCGATCAAAATACTGTCCACTTCATCCACGATGGCAAAGTTGAGCGGCCGCTGCCGCAGTTGGTCAACTTCTCTGACCATGTTGTCACGCAGATAATCAAAGCCGTACTCGTTGTTGGTGCCGTAGGTGATGTCTGCGTTATACGCATCCTGGCGCGAGCAGGGTTTGAGGTGCTTCATGCGTGGGTCTTGGTGCTCATCGCTGGTAAAACTGGGGTCATAGATGTAGCTGTGATCTGCTTTAATAACACCGGTAGATAGACCTAGGAAGTGATAGACCTGAGCCATCCAGCCAGCGTCACGCTGGGCCAGATAATCGTTAACCGTTACCACGTGTACGCCCTTTTCTGTTAGCGCGTTCAGGTAGACGGCCAGTGTGGCCACCAAGGTTTTACCCTCACCGGTTTTCATTTCTGCCACGGCACCTTCGTGCAGGACCATGCCACCAATTAACTGGACATCGTAGTGTCTTTGCTTGAGCGTACGGGTGGCGGCTTCCCGGACCACCGCAAACGCATCCGGCAAAATCGTGTCTAGAGTCTGCCCTTTTTTAGTTAATCTTTTTTTAAGAACTGCGGTCTGCTCTTTGAGCTCTTTATCTGACATGGCGGCATATTTATCTGCCAGTGCATTAACTTCTTTAACACGCTTTTGCAGACGCTTAAGTGTCTTAATCTGCGGATCGCCCAGGATTTTTTTAAAAACAGTATGCATTATGGTACGTTGGTTACCCCCGTATTAATGGCCCCCACGCGGCCTGAATTCTTCCTACTAAGTATACCGGTGTTAATACACTTTTAAAAGAGGTTTTCTGCCAGTAGTTATTGTTTCTTGACTATTCGTCGCGATCTTGACGCCGTAAACGGCGCAGCACTCGTCGGTGCAACCGCATCGGCTCATATTTTGCCTTGTACTTCTTGAGTAAAATCTTGAACTTGGCTTCAACAATATCCACCGCCGCTAGTAGATTAGGGCCGGATTCTTTAACAATGAGAATATCGCCGGGCAACTGTAGCTTAGCATGACAAATATGTTCCTGCTCGCCCTTCTTGGGCTTGGGCTGTTCAAAACTGATATCAAGAAATGCTGCGGCGCGCGCGTGTTTAGTGATAAATTTATCAAGACCACCAAGCTTTTTGACCGCATATTTATGTAGGTCTTCGTCCACTTTGAGATGAACCCCTTTTATGTCGATTTTTTGAATCATAGTGACCCTCCTGTTTTTAAGAAGCTACTTCTAGTATACGCCTTTTGCAAGGTTAAATCTTGTCACGGCCGCCCATAAATGGCCGCAGCACCTCTGGAACAACTACATCGCCCTCCGGCGTTTGGAAATTTTCTATGATTGCAATCAGCGGCCGCTCGGAAAATGCGGTGGCGTCGTTGGTGTGCGCCAATTCTACGTTGCCATCTGCTGTGCGGACGCGCGTTTTCATGGGGCGGGTCTGGAAATCAGTGATGTAATCCGCGGTGTGCGTCTCGCGGTACTGCCCTTGCCCCGGCAGCCAAACATTTATGTCCACGCCCTTGGCGTTGGGGCGGCCAATGTCGGCTGTGCACTTCTCTATAACCTGGTGATGCAGGCGAAGCTGCTGCATGAGATATTCCTGGATAGCCACCAGGATTAGGTGTTCTTGGTAAGAGCTGGCGGCTTCCGTGTCTTTGCCGTACGTGCCAGCCTCGCGGCGGAAGGCGGTGGTGTAACCAACCAGCCGCACGGGCAGCTCCTTGGCATCGATAATTTCGTTCATGTACATGGGGCTCAGCGTGTGCTCCGCACTGGCGTTCAGCCACAAATCTTCGTCTTCTAATTTGTAGGTTTGCTCCAGTTTGTTCAGCCGACCAGTCGCCTCAAACACCTCTGTTCTAGCCACCGCGGGCGGCAGCACTGGCGTAAATGGTTTGTTAGTAACCTGCAGATTGTTGTCGTTAATTATTTGCTGCAACGTGTCCGGATTGGTCAGCACGCTCAAACCGTACTGCCACAGCGCAAACTCCATCAAAACTAGGTCACCCTTTAAGTACACAAACCGATTTCCGGCGATTTTGGCAGCCCGTTCTTTATCCAGCCAGCCCTTTGCTTCCGCAATTTCCCAGTGGTTTTTTGGGTTTTTTAGTTCCGGCTTCTGGCCCCATGTTTTAGCCGCTACATTCTCATCTTCAGTCTTGCCCACCGGTACTTCCGCTAGCGGCATGTTGGGGACGGACTTGAGCAGCGGCAAGTACTCTATATCTGTTGCGGCCAATGCTTCTTCCAGTGCCTGCACTTTTTCTCTAAGCTCTTTGCCTTTGGCAATTTGCTCGTCTGATGGTTTCTGGCCTTTGGTGGCGGCTGTTAATTCATTGCGCTCAGCGCGCAATTTTTCTATGTCTGATAGTTGTTGCCGACGCTGCTCGTCCAGCTGCAGCAGCTTGGCCGTATCAATGTCGTAGCCCTTTTGCAGAGCTTTGGTTTTGACCCCTTCCGGGTCATCGCGGATTAGTTGGATGTCTAGCATAGTTCTATTCTACCACTGTTTACGAGTCACTCTACCTTTTGCGACCATCGTGTACAAAAAGTAGAGCAACTGGCAACAAGATAATGAAATCTACGACTATTCTGTCCTCAAAGCCTCAATCGGATCCAACTTGGCCGCCTTACGGCTCGGGAACCAGCCGGCTACAACTGCCACCATGACTAGGCCAAAAATCAGCAAAATAATTGGCACGGGCTGGAAGATTAACAGATGGCTGCCAGCACCCAGGCTCATTTTGCGGGAAATCCAGGGGTTAAGCAATGTGCCAAGCCCAACGCCGCCCAGCGCGCCCAAAATGCCGCCCAAGAAACCAATCCAGGCCGCTTCGTAGCGGAACAATTTGCCAATGGCGCGACCGGACATACCCAGCGCTTTCATGAGGCCAATCTGGCCGGTGCGCTCCAGCACTGAGATGTACTGCGTGTTAATGATGCCAAAGATGCTGGCCAGCAGCGCCAGCACACCAAAGCCGGCCACGATGCCCTGCACCACGTTTACGACCGTAAACA
>CAZRPP010000037.1:0-5160 GCA_964602145.1 uncultured Candidatus Saccharibacteria bacterium | reverse complement strand
TTGCCATCCGCTCCAGCAAGCTGCCAGACCCAGCCCTGGTGGCCAACAACGGCTCGTTTTTTGCCAACCCAATTGTGCCGCTGGGCATTTTAATGCAGCTGCAGGCGGACTACCCAGAATCGCCCGTACCCAACTGGCCCGCGGGCGATGGCAAAACCAAAATCCCGGCCGCCTGGCTCCTGGAAAAGGCTGGCTTTAAGGATTTTCACGATCCAGAAACCGGCATGGGCACCTGGCCGGCGCAGCCGTTGGTGCTGGTAAATGAATCAGCCCAGTCCACGGCGCAATTATTAGCGTTTAAGGCCAAGATTGTGGATGCCGTGCGCAATAAATTTGGTGTTACCTTGGAGCAGGAGCCGGAGCTATTGCCCTAGTATAGTTTGAATTCTTCACCCATAATTTCCGCAAATTGATCATGCCCCACAAAAACATCGCCCGATAAGTCTGATTCAAACCCAGCAGCCAGCACATTGCGCACGGCCAGTGTGAGCTTTTCCGGTAGCTGGTCCACGGCAAAAAATTCCATGGCGCTACATTTGTGCGGCTCCGTTATGATGGGCGTTCCCTGCCATTTTTTGGCGGCAAAAACCACATTTATGTACGGCATGTCTGTGTGGTTGATGCTAACGTGGATAATCTCTAAGTCTTCTTGGCTCACGCTGAGCGATGTTTCTTCTGCAAGCTCGCGCACTGCGGCGGCGGCAAACGATTCATCTGCTTCTACATGGCCAGATGGAAAATCCCAGTAGACGGGCAGCCACTCGGTGCCGGCGCGCTGGCGTAGCAGGATGCGGCCGTCCGCGTCGCGGACAACCAAGAATATGGCGGCATGGAAATTAACTTTTGACATTGTCGCTCGGCAGCGGGAATTTAAGCGCAAATTTGCGGACTTCCTCGCGCAGTTCATTTAGCTTGGTGTCATTATCGCGGTTTTCTATGGCGGCTAACATCCAGTCCGCAATCTGGACCATGTCGTCTTCTTTGAGGCCACGAGTGGTAATGGCTGGCGTGCCTAGGCGGATGCCGCTGGGGCGGAAAGGCGGTAGCGGGTCATCAGCTACGCTGTTTTTATTGAGGTTCAGGCCAATTTTATCCAGGGCTGCTTCTGCTTCTTGGCCGTTGATACCAAAGCTTTCGTTCACGTCTGCCAGAATTAAGTGGTTAGACGTGCCGCCGCTAATCAGCACAAAGCCGCGCTTTTTGAGCTCGTCTGCCAAGCGGCTCGCATTCTTTAAAATCTGCTGGGCGTACGTCTTAAACGATGGCTGCAGTGCCTCTTGAAATGCCACAGCCTTAGCGGCAATCGTGTGCATGTGCGGCCCACCCTGGGTGCCGGGGAAAATGGCGCGATCAATGAGCGTGGGAATATTTTCTAAGGTTTTTTCTGGGGCTCGGAGCGGCGTGCTAACGGTGCCTTTTGACAAAATCAGGCCACCGCGCGGGCCGCGCAAGGTCTTGTGCGTGGTAGTAGTAATAACATGGAAACCGTAGTCAAACGGGTTTTTGTGCACGCCCGCCACAATCAAGCCGGCAATGTGGGCCATGTCTGCCATAAGCAGTGTGTCTGGGCCAGCAGCTTTGGCGGCTTCTGCAAACTTGGCGTAATCTAGCTCGCGCGGATAGCCACTAAAACCGGCCAAGATAATCTTGGGTTTGTGCTTGAGCGCCAGTTCTATAAGATTATCGTAATCAATTTCCCCGGTGGTTTTGTCCTTCATTTTGTAGGGCACAAAGTTGTAAATGTGCGCCGAGCGGGTCATAGGATTACCGTGGCTGAGGTGGCCGCCATGGCCAAGGTCCATAGCCAGGACCGTGTCGCCGGGCTCTAGCCAGGCGTAGTAGACTGCCTCATTGGCGGGCACACCGGAGTGGGGCTGCACGTTGGCGTGATCTGCTTTAAACAGCTTTTTGGCCCGATTTATGGCCAGCAGTTCAAGAGGATCCGTACAATCCTGGCCGCCGTAGTAGCGCTTGCCCGGATAACCTTCTGAGTATTTGTTAGTGAAGATGCTGCCCAGCGCATCCAGTACATCGCGGCTGACATAGTTTTCCGATGGAATCAGCTCCAGCCCATCGCGCTCGCGCTGCTCCTCATCTTTAATAAGCTGCTGAACTTGCGTATCAACCATAGCCGTACCCTCCGTTTATATTCAGTATAGCCCTCCTGGTTCAATCCGTCAGCCCCGTTGTGGATTCTACTTTAGTCGATGCGTGTGTACACTGTATACCAATTAAAAGACGGTGGACGAGCTTGCGGTTAACACCATAGGGAGTATAATTTATTGCTATATGGACACAACAAATGCACAAATCGGTGAACTAATAGCTCAAATAAGGCAAGAACGGGGACTCACGCAGGCAGACTTTGCCAAGCGGCTGGGCACCTCGCAGTCGGCTGTTAACAGAATGGAACATGGTCGGCAAAATCTGAGCCTGGAGACCCTGGGCAGGATTAGCGATGTACTCAACAAACAGCTTATCGCGGTGACTGGCGGCACGGTCAACCTAAAAATTGAGGGCGGCCACGAACTGCACGGCGATATAACGCTCAAAACCAGCAAAAACGCGGCCGTTGGCCTGCTGTGCGCCAGTTTAATTAACCGTGGCACCACCACCTTTAAGAATTTTCCACGGATTGAGGAAGTTTTCCGGATTATTGAAGTGCTGGAAAGCATTGGAGTGCAGGCGCGCTGGCTACCTGGTAACGACCTTGAGCTTAAGCGACCAGACCAGCTCAACTTAGCCAAAATGGACAAAGTTGCGGCCCGCAAAACGCGCACCGTTATTATGATGATTGGCGCGTTAATGCACGACCACGACAGCTTCAAAATCCCCTACGCAGGTGGCTGCAACTTAGGCCGCCGCACCGTGGGTCCACATCTGTTTGCATTAGAAGAATTTGGCGTGAGCATTCACGCCACCCATGGCAATTACAATGTATCTGTAGACAAGAAAGTTCCAGAACGCGTTGTTTTGTATGAATCGGGTGATACCGTCTCTGAAAACGTCTTAATGGCCGCCGCGCGCATGGACGGCGAAACGATTATTCAGTTTGCCAGTGGCAATTACATGGTCCAGGAAGTGGGCTTTTTCCTGCAAAAATTGGGCGTCCAAATTGATGGCCTGGGCACCGCCACGCTGCGCATCCGCGGCCTGTCTGGGCCAGTTAAAAAGAATATCGTGTACGCGCCATCAGAAGACCCCATTGAGGCCATGTTCTTTGTGTCTACCGCCATTACAACTAACTCAAAAATCACCGTTAAGCGGGTACCAATTGATTTCATGCTCCGCGAAATGCTCACGCTCAAGCACATGGGCCTTACCTATGACCAAACGCCGCGCTACAAAGCCGGCAACGGCCAAACAGACCTAGTGGACCTAACCATCCACAAGCACGATGGCAAATTACACGCGCCCCAAGACAAGATTCACGCTAACGTCTACCCCGGCCTAAACCAAGACAACCTACCCTATTTTGTGCCGATTGCCGCCGTGGCCAAAGGCCGCACCCTCATTCACGACTGGACGTATGAAAACCGCGCCATCTACTACACGGAACTGACCAAAATTGGCGCCAACGTAGAACTGGCTGATCCGCACCGCGTCTATGTAACCGGCCCCACTAAGTGGAGCCGCGCAGATTTGGTCTGTCCACCCGCCCTGCGTCCGGCTTCGCTGCTACTGATTGGTATGCTAGCCGCAGACGGCGTGTCCACACTGCGCAATATTTACACCATCCAGCGTGGCTACGAAGATTTGGCCGAGCGGCTCAATAGTTTGGGCGCACGCGTGACTGTTATGCACGGGCTTTAACGGCCGCGTATCCACTGTCGGTTGGGCCGCGGCACAAGCTGCGCCCACTTTAAGTCAGGAGCTTTTCTTTGGAGCGCCATAATCCTTATGTCGTCAACATTTTCGCGGTACATAAAATAGATTCTGCACCAACCCGCCGTTACCCGATATAGTCCTGGCCAGAACCGGGCCCGCTGAATATGCAGGCTACGTGTGCGGCCCTCGCGAATATACTGCAAGATTCCTTTTACAAACGCTTTTTCTTCCAGTGTCATAGATTTTCTAACACATCGCTTAACTTCGCGCCGGTATACGGCAAGTCCGATAAATCAAAGATCGTTTGCCACTGGTCCTTGGCACGCATTTTGCGCAAAATCGCATCTCTGATGTACTCCGTGCGGTTGCAATAATCGATTCCGGCCCGTCTATCAATTTCTTTTACCAATTCTTCTGGCAATTTTATAATCACTTGCATAAAACGACTCCCATTTGATATATACAAAGTATAACTGATGTATAAGTCAAATGGGAGTATCTTGAAACGAGATGGTGCCCCGGATTGGATTCGAACCAATGACCTTAGGCTTAGAAGTCCTCTGCTCTATCCAGCTGAGCTACCAGGGCACACCATGTGGTGCGGGTGCGGAGAATCGAACTCCGATCTCAAGTTTGGAAAACTTGCATACTAACCGCTGTACTACACCCGCGCTCTATAGATTATACTAAAGTCATGCAGATAACGTTAGTCACCGGCAACAAGCACAAACTGGAGGAGTGGCGCCGCATGATGCCAGCGGATATTGCACTAACCAATCACAGCGTGGATTTGGATGAAATTCAGTCCTTAGATGCGGATACTGTCATTGCCCACAAAGCCCGTCAAGCCTATGAGCAATTGAAGGTACCTGTAGCAGTGGAAGATGTTATGTCCGGCTTAGATGAGCTGGGCGGCCTGCCCGGCCCCTTCATTAAGTTTTTTGTGGAGAAGCTGGGGCCAGATGCACTCTATAAAATGCATAAAGGGTCTAATCGTGCCACCGCCATTTGTACTATTGGGTATTACGATGGCTCCTCGCTCATCATCGCTCGCGGCGTAGTCCATGGCCAGGCCGTGGAACCGCGCGGCGACACCGGCTTTGGTTTTGACTGTAGTTTCCTGCCCGATGGCCAGCAGCAAACCTTTGGTGAAATGCCTCGGGAGCTAAAAGACCAGGTCAGCCACCGCGCGCTGGCTATACATGATTTGGTGCGCCAGCTCCGAGCCTTGTAAAAATCGGGGCAAAGCGCTATAATTACCTCTGTTCTTTACAATTTTGGCGGATGTAGCTCAGTTGGTTAGAGCGTCTGTTTGTGGCACAGAAGGCCGTG
>CAZRPP010000036.1:0-5521 GCA_964602145.1 uncultured Candidatus Saccharibacteria bacterium | reverse complement strand
AACTATGGCTTGCTCAAAGTAGAGACAGCCGGAGAGCGGAGTAAGTTTGTGTTCCCGTATTGCCCGGACCCAGATAGTTACGCCCAAAAAATCCTGGCTGCCAGAGAGAATTTTGAGCAAGGCCGCGTGCATGGCCACGAGCAGCGTTTATACCGCGCTCAGGGTAGCTATGCGCCGCTTCGTCAGAGTAGCGACCAGCCGCTGCCCGGACAAGGGCAACAGTTCTATGACCCGCAGGCGCCGCCGCAGCAGGGTCCAGGCGGCCAGCCGCCATATCCGCCCCAGCCCGGTCAATCGGCCTGAGTGTGATTTACTGGAACGGGTTTGTTCTGGATTCGCTAAAGAGTGCTTGTACGCCTACACTGTTATCTTTAAGCTGCATAAGCTGCTTGACCAAATTTTCATCAATATGCGGCGTGCTGGCCGCTGTCGTATCTTGATTAGCCTGGACGTTCGTTGCTTGATCTATCTTAAAAATCAGAAAAGCGTACAGGCCAGCTAAAAGTAGGACAAAAAACAGAACGCTATAGCGGCCAAGTTGTGCTAAGACTTGTAGTAGTTGTTTAGAGAGTGATGATAGACTTATGTTTTTCATTGTCCTGGCTTTATGTAGTTATTAAGTACTAAAGTAAACGTAAGTTGGCCTGGGTTGGCACGCTGCGGTTGAATAGATAAGCTGCTGACTTCTGCCGTACGCCGGTTGTTTTCTAGCCCGCTTAAGAAGGCCACAAATTGCTCAAACGATACCAAGCTGTCCGTATTATTACTAATGGTTATCTGCTGGTTGTAGACCCCAGGAATGCTTGGCACGGGAACCAGCTGCGATAAGCCCGCGCTCTTAGAGGCAGCTGCAGCTTTGGTCGTGCCAAGCGTAGACATGGGGAAGGTTATAGAGTTAAGCGTTATGTTGTTGGCCGTGGCAATGGCAGAAATTTGCCGCACCGTTTCTGCCTGGTCCTTGTCTTGGGGCACGATTGCCTTGGTAATTTTATGGAGTTCGCTATATTTTTTTATCTGCGACTTAGCCTGAGCAAGACCGTTTTGCTGGGCGGTTAGCATTGCTAGTTCCTGGCGACTTTTTACTAAATCAGCGGATTTATTTTTTAGTAACCCGCTGAGCATGTAGACACCGCCAAAGAGGCCAATTACCATAATGAGAAGTAGGGCGATTAAGCTCCAAAAAAGTCGTTTTGGCGTCATGACTTGGCCTTCTTTTGGTTAATGAATAGGAAGGGGTTGTCTTGAGCAAACTGAGCTCGAATTGTGACGCTACAGGGGTAATTGGGGTCGGGCGCATTTTTTGCGTTGCAGGTAATACTCTGAATATCGGCTTTGGCAAAAATCTTGTTGGCGGGGTCCGCTAGGTTGACTTGCACCTGGGTGGCGGTAGTAGTGTTGGCTACCTCTGCAGAAACGTCTAGACCGCTGCCGCCGGCCAGCTGGGTAATGTTAAGCCCCGTAAGCTTTGCGCCACTTGGTAGCGCTACGGCCATTTGCTTTAGTAATTTAGAGAACAGGATTTCTTGGCTAAGGACTTTTTGGGTTAATTTTAGGCTATCACTAATACTGGCGACCTGCTGAGCGGTCTCTGCTTGCCGAGCGTTCTTTAGGGTAATTTGCGTGTCTTTAACATGCTGATTGGTCGTAGATATAGCATGCTGCACAGATAACAGACCATACGTTGCAATAAGGCCAGCGCCAATCAGACCAAGCAGCATAGCAAAGCTCCAATGCAGCAAACGCCTATTGTACGATGCGTAGCGGTAGGCCTTTTTTGTTTCCGGTGGCAGTAGGTTAATCATTTTTGAATACCTCTGTTTCCGGCGCAAGGGCCAGGCCAATGGCGGTAGCGTACATAGTTCTATCTGCAGCGGATGGTGGCTGGAGGCGTTGATAGTCTACGTAGAGCCAGGGGTCGCAGGAGCGTACCGCCAAGCGTAGGCTACTAGTGAAGTATTCTGATAAACCGGGCATGTTGGCGCCCCCGCCCAGAGTAATTACCTGATTAATTGGACGGTCTGCACCATAACGCTCGCTGTGGTAGCGAACCAGACGCTTAATTTCTTTAATGATTTTTTGCAGCACCGGGTCTAGGGCATCTTGGATTTCTGACTGGCGTTTGCTGCGACTTAGGCCGTACTTGGTCTTAATAATGCCGGCTTCTGCGCTGGTTACAGACAGCCCCTCTTGGATTGCCTTGGTAAAGTCGGCGCCGCCGCCTTCTACGGTGCCGCTGGTAACCAGACCGCCATCGTAAATGCTAATATCGGAGCTGACTGAGCCAAAGTCTATGATTATTGTAGGGACATCGCTTTGGTCGTCATGGCTAAAGAGACGGGCTACAGAGCTGGAGCTTGTCTCTATTAATACGGGCTCTAGGCCAATAATGGCGCAAAGCTCCAGGTATGAATCGACGATGTTGCGCGGTACGGCTACAGCCAGAACCTCTAGCCCGTTCTTATCTTTAGAGAGTAGCGTGTAATCTAGATATAAGTCGTCAAGCGGCACGGGGATGTATTGCTCTGCCTCTAGCCTGACTGCTTCCTCCATCTCACGATCATCCATGAGAGGCAGTTGGATGGAGCGGGTAAAACTTCTGTAAGAGGGAATGGTAAGTGCGACGCGTCGACTGGTGACATCTCCAATGATGCGCTTCTCAAAGAGCTGTTTGGCGGCTTGTGCAATGAGCTCTGGCTGAACTACTACGCCGTCTTCAATGGCGGCCGGGTCAAAATCGGTGGAGCCGTAGCTTATGACATGCGGCAAGGGATAGCGCGCGCCCTTGTGCTTATCGTTTTTTTTGATTTTGGTTGCCTGGTGAGACAATTGCACAATCTTGAGCGAGCTACGACCAATGTCCAGCCCAAACAGCGGCTTGGCTGTGAATAGATTCGGTATTTTGTTTGCGGTGCCCATTTACAAATTGCTTATGCTTAAAGTATACCACTAGTGGCCAGGATAGACGATTTGATAGCTACTAATGGTCCAGGTACTCACGCCACTGGCAATCTTAGTGCCAAAGGTAACTGTGCCAGACCCGCTGAGCTGCACGGTTTGGCCTACGGCGGAGCCAATGTTGCCACTGCCGGCAATGGTCACCTGGCCCCAGTAGGCCTGGAAGATTGCACCGGGCACATTAACAGCGCCGCCAACATAAATTGTTTCATAGGTAGAAGTATTGTAGAGATTAGTGCCGGTTATAGTGGTGCAGGCATTACCGCACGGCGCATTACTAGCCCAGCTAATAAACTTAATGCTAGTGCCGCTGCTGTTGGTAAGAATGCCGCCTGAGCCATTCATCTGAATCTTGCCATCTGCCAAGATAATAGGCGGGGTAGTGCCTAGAGAATTATCAACAGTTATTGTGGCGGCGCCGTTGATGGTTAGCGTGCCCGTTATGTATACATTACCCATAATCCTAACTTTGCAGCTGCTGCCAACGCTTACGTTACCGTTAAGACGCAAGTTTGCAGGCCAAGTGATACTGCTGTTGCCTCCTTGGCAGGCGTAAGGATTACTTGTGCTGCCAGAAGTGGTGGTCACGGCCGCAATCTGGCCAGCGCGGTCGTAGCTAGGCGGCGAAACACTGGGAGCGGTGCAGCCAACAATTAATCCCTGGCCGCCATTACCAGGTTGAATATTGTTGTTAGGTCCAGTGCTCGTTTGACCAGTTGCGCAAACTGTACCATAAATATTTGTGCTCTGAGCCAGACTTATGGGCTGGACGCCACTGCAGAGAGAAGGGTAGGACGGCCCGGGGTTGGCGCCCGTTGGGCAGGCCAAATTTGCGGCATCGACTTCCAAGGGCTTGTTAATGGTGCCGATTTTAGCTGCTCCCGTTAAAGAAATTTTGCCGTTAACATACACAGAAGAGTTGGTGATATTTGCGCTACCAACCAGTTTGAGACCCCCTGGACCGGTGTACACAGAATAGCCTTCCGATGTAGTTCCTACAACAGTTACGCGAACCGTCTTAGAGCTTATGAGTCGATTGTGGTCGTTGTAATGATAGATATTGCCCGTGCCGGTGATAACTTTGGAGTTAGCGTTCCCCGGAGCGATAGTTGCAGTAAAGGTGCCGTAACCCTGAGTGGGATTGTTAAAAAAAACCTGGGGCAGTGGGTAACCGCCAAAGTTATCGTCGGTGTTTAATGCTGCAATGGTTTGTTCTACACCGGCCTCCGCTGTGTAGAGGGCGTTATTCTTGGCTTGATTTATGGTAGTCAGTGAATATTGGTTGGTGACTTGGCTCATTAGGGCAAGGCCCACAATTGTTAAGGCGGCTATAATAATAATTGCCGTGACAAGCACCATACCTTGTTCAGAAGTTTTTTTAATCATTTCTAAATACCATCCATGTTGTGTAGGTGGCACTCTGTAGTTTGCCATATTTTTTCTCTGCCGCACTGAGCGTTAGGCGGACAGATCGTGCATTGCTGGGTGCCACCGCCACATTATTGCCGTCAAGATACTCTACCTGCCAGTTAGTGACATTGTGGAGTAGTTCTCTGTCCTTGGGGCAGCTACTAGTTGCCAGGTTGACTGGGCAGGTAGTAGGGTTTCCATTTCCGCCGATGGGCGCAGCGACACGTCGCCGGTACAGCGTGCCATTTTTAACAAAATAAATCAGATTATCTTTGTGTGTCACGTAATGCTGTGGGTCTGAGAACATAATGTTGCCGCCGGGTGTTTGCGCGGCCTTGGCAAGTACGAGGGTGTTGGCGTTGGAAGCCCAGCTGTACTGGTCGCCATTGGTTGGTGCGTTGGGGTCGGCGTTGCGGTTGTTGGTGTCGGCATTGGCGCTGACACGAATATCAGTCGCGACCTCATCTAAGGATTGCTCGATCTCTCTTAAAATGTTCTGTTGACTAGAAGTAATAATTGAGGAACGGGTGTTCTGCATCATGTAGTCAGTAATAACAATGGTGATAAGCGTAGTTATAAAGATTGCCACCATAAGCTCCACAATGGTAAAGCCTTGTTGGTGTTTCATTGAGATATTCCAATCTGGCCAATAAGAGAGCTGAGTTTAACAGTGCGGGTTTTACCGTAAGAAACGTAGGTGATTGTCACATCGGCTCGCCGTAAGTCGGCTGCGGGCGCACTAATTGCGGCCGTGCCCGTGGCATTTGGTAGTGAGCTGGGTAGGCTGCTTGTAAAATTGATTGTGCTGCCACTGACCAGGCTAGAGTAGTTATTATTGCGGAGTGATTCAATCTGCTTGGCGGCGGCACGAGTAGCTTGATCGTAACGCAATGTTTGCACTTGGACATTGCGGGCACTAATAAAAAGACTACTAATACTGCCTATAGCAACGCCCATAATTATAATGGTGACCAGCACTTCAACAACGGTAAACCCACTTCTTGACGATTGTTTCATACGGCTTATGATTATTAGTATAACAAAACCCCCGGGAATTCCGAGGGTTCTGTGCTTTAAGGGCTAATTAGATTAGCTGCCCAAGCTGTTCTTAGAAGTAACACTCTTTGGTACTTCTAGGTAGGCGCTCAAGACGTAC
>CAZRPP010000035.1:0-5720 GCA_964602145.1 uncultured Candidatus Saccharibacteria bacterium | reverse complement strand
GAACCACGATCTAAGGTTTTGGAGACCTTTATATTAACCGTTATACTATGCCCCTAAAGTGCTAATCAATAATATCATAAACGGGCATTTTGAAACACGCTAAATTGGTATATAATAAGCGTCACATGGGAAAGATTGTACCAGTTAAGCCGTTCCTGATTCTGCTCTACGGGTTTCCGGGGGCCGGCAAGACCTATTTTGCGCGCCAATTTACAGAGAAGGTGCAGGCCGCGCATTTGCAGGCAGACCGGATTCGGGCCGAGCTGTTTGAGCAGCCACGCTACGACAAAGCGGAGAACGATGTTGTCACTCAGCTCATGGACTACATGACCAACGAATTCCTGACCGCCGGCGTGAGTGTGGTGTACGATGTAAATGCTCTGCGCGGCGTGCAGCGTCGTCAGTTGCGGGACCTGGCCCGCAAATCCAAAGCCCAAACCCTAATTGTATGGTTCCAGATGGACCCAGATAGCGCCTATGTGCGCGGCACTAAGCGCGATCGGCGCCGCATAGACGATAAGTTTGCTGCCCAGCACGACCAAAACACCTTTGCCAACATTATTACGCACATGCAAAACCCGTCGCCCGCGGAAGATTACGCCGTGGTCAGCGGTAAGCACGTTTTTACCACGCAGTACGCCGCCGTTATGCACAAGCTCCGCCAAATGGGCCTCCTTAATATAGACGATGGTGCCCAGCACAAAGCCAAGCCCGCGCTGGTTAACCTGGTGCCAGATCCAGCCGCTGGCCGCGTAGACATGACGCGCCGCAACATTCTAATCCGTTAATAATGCCCGCTAAAACATTTGAACTTGATGGCGTGGGCCAAGTTATCATTACCAAGCGCGCCAGTAGTCGTTCTCTAAGGCTCAGTATTAAGCCGACTGGGCAAATTACCGTCAGTATTCCGCGCTGGGCTAGCTATCAGGCGGGGCTGGCGTTTGTGCGCCAGCGAGCGGATTGGATTATTTCGCAAAAACCAGTGGCCAACCTATTAGTAGACGGGCAGGCGATTGGCAAATTTCACCATCTGCACGGCGCGCCGGCCGATGTAGCCGCGCCGCGGGCAACAGTGGGTAAAACCACGATAACCGTGCGTTATCCAGCAAGCTTGCAGTTTACGGATGCGGCCGTCCAAGCAGCGGCTAGCAAAGCGGCCCACCGGGCGCTCAAAAAACAGGCGGAGCAACTGCTGCCTGGCCGCCTGACAGAATTAGCGGCCGCCCACAACTGCACGTTTACAGAGGTTAAAATTAAGCGCCTGACCAGCCGCTGGGGCAGCTGCGACCAGAAAAAGCGCATCGTGCTTAATAGTTATTTAATGCAGCTGCCGTGGGATTTAATCGATTACGTTATGCTGCACGAGCTGGCGCACACCAAGGTGCTGCACCACGGGCCGGAATTCTGGGCGCAGATGCGCCGTATGATGCCAGATGTGCAGGCCAAGCGGCGGCAGATTAAACTGCAGCGGCCGGTTTTACAATCGCCGAGCGGCAACGTACAATAGGCGTGTATGGGGCTTACGCTTAAGAAAAAAACATCGCCGGATCAACTGGACCATGGTCGGCTGACCAGCCTTATTAACAGCATGGCCGATGCCGTGATTGCCGTGGACCACGATCAAAAAGTGGTCGTCTACAACGGCGCCGCGCTGGATATTCTGGACGTTAACACTATCCGCGTGGGCACCGGTATTGGCAAGTTAATTCACCCAATAGATTCAGAAAATCAGCCCGTAGAAATCAAGGATTTGATTACCGCAGCCACGCATCCTACCACAAACCGCGACCTGCGCCTGCAATATAAAGATGGCAGCACCATTAACCTGTACCTGAGCATTGCGCCGGTGCACCTTGGTTACGGCGAAAATGGCCAGCAAGGCTCCGTGCTGCTACTGCGCGATATCACGCGCGAAAAATCACTAGAAGAAGAGCGCGACGAATTCATCAGCGTGGTTAGCCACGAGCTGCGCACGCCCATCGCCATTGCCGAGGGGAATATTGGCAACGCGGAATTTATCGCGAGCAAAACGGGGGATATGAAGGCTATTAAAGCCGCCCTCAAAGAAGCGCACCACCAAGTTCTATTCTTAGCCGATATGATTAACGATCTAGCCACCTTAAGCCGCGCCGAACGTGGCGTGCTAGAGATTGAGCCCGAGGGGATTAACGTCCATGATCTGTTAACCGAACTCCAAAGCAACTACACGCCGCAGGCCGCCGCCAAGAATCTGGCCTTTAAATTAGAGTTAGATCCGCGACTGGAGCTGCTGCAGTCCAGCAAGCTGTACGTGCGCGAGGTGCTGCAGAACTTTATCACGAATGCCATCAAATACACCCAGCGCGGCACGGTCACGCTCAGCGCCAAACCATCGCCCAAAGGCGTCACGTTTTACGTGGCGGACACCGGCATTGGCCTGAGTAAACCGGACCAAGAAAAGGTCTTTGATAAGTTCTTCCGCTCGGAAGATTTTAGAACCCGCGAGACGGGCGGCACGGGCCTAGGCCTCTATGTAACGGCCAAATTAGCGCGCCTGCTGCATGCGGAAATTGACCTTGAAAGTGAGCTCAATCAAGGCTCAACCTTCAGTATTTTTATCCCTAATTTGCAGTAGCATCTTGGCGCATCACCGGCAGGCAAATGTTGCGGTCTTTCCACTCCACACGGCCAAATTCGTAAGCCAGCATTGACTTGTTAAGTAACCACAAATCTATCAACGGAAACAGCGGCGCCAGCACCACTGCCAGCGGACGGAAGCGGCCGTACATAACGGCGGTAATTTGCAGGGCCACAAACATGAGGAGTAGGGTAGAGATAAGGCCGACAGCGGCCAGCAGCCACGCGCCGTGCCAGGCAATAATCAGGCTCAGTGGCAGGGGCAAAACAAGCACCAAAAGTTCTAATACAGTCAATGCAGCTACCAGCTCTAAGCGGCGATGCAGCTGTGGGTAGCGCAAGCGGAGTCCGGTGCTCCGCTGATCCGCCAAATTCTTGTGGCTGACCAGCAGATTACTGCGGACAAAACTGTATTTGTCGCCGCGGACACTGGTGCGCGCCAGGTAGCTTTCTGGGGAAACGGATCGGCAGGCCGCTTTAAAGCCACCGCTTTGTTCCAGCGCTGTGCGCTCAATAATAAAGCAGGAGCTTAAGACTGGCGGACGGTTAAACAGGCGGCGCGGTAAACTGAGCTCCCAACCATAGCGCACCGGTTGCAAGAGATATGATCGCCAATCATCTGGCGGCTGATTATGCGGCAAAACGCTTAACATTGATTTCTGCTTTTCTAATAGAGTGGTCACCAACTCGCGCAGCGCGCCAGGAGCAACCTCTAGATCCACGCCGCAAAAGACCAACAAATCACCACTAGAGGCCTCTACCAGCTGCTGGTAGGCATAGTTTTTAGCAAGCCACGATGTTTCCGGTTCTTGGCCAGCCACAAAACGAACCCCCTTGTTGGCGTAACCGCGAATAATTTCTGGCGTACGACGCTCTTGGGAACAATCATCCAAAACGAGAATTTCAAGCTTGGGGTAATCGCTTGCAATCAGGGCGTCTAGGCAGGCGCGCAGCTGCGCCGTTTCGTTGCGGGCAGGAATAAGTACGCTGATGCTGGGCAAATCGTTATCGGCATAATGCTGCGTGGCCTGGAGAGTTTTGGTGCTTTTAATGTGCTTGGCGGTGGACAGCGCCATAATCAGCGCACCAAGCAGCTGAGCGGCCACCACCACAATCGCCATCTCCTTTAGGGTAAGGTGGGAGCTTTGCTGGAAAATTGCGATAAGTGCGAACACAGCCTGCGCGCCGGTAAGATAGTTTATGGTGCGCAGACTAACGCGGCGCAAGTAATCGACATGAATTGCACTGCGTCGCACTCTTAATAGGTTAATAATCTGGTAGATGGCCGCCACAGTGTATAGGCCGCTCCACCAACCAGGTGCCAAAATCACAAATATTAGAGCTAAAGCAGCTTGCCAGACAATAAAACTGGTGGCTACAGCCCGGCGCTGCGCCCAAGCGGCAAAGAGTAAAAAGACGGCAAAGGGTAACAGCTCTAATGCAATTAAGACCATAGTCATTGCTACTAACTATAGCATAAGCCGTGCTTGACGGAGTGACGCTAACAGTGGTATGCTTGACAGAGTCGCCTACAGATTAATGTAGGCTTTTTAATTGGGAGAGATCATGGCAGACACCAAAGACGACAAGCCAAAAAAGAGGCGCTTAAAGCCCGCGCCCACTGTGAGAGAGCGTGCAGCCACCGCTCAAGCAAAAGCTAACGCACCAGAAAAACTCGGTATTCTCACGCGCATATTTAAAGTTATTTGGCGGGTGATTAGCTGGCCATTTATCAAATTTGCCGCTTTTGTGGCGCCAATGTTTAAATATCAGCCGTTTAAATTCATTGCCAAACTTGCCGGCTGGATTGGCCTGTTGCTTGTGCCACGCTATGTGCGGAGCAGTTTTAAGGAGCTCAAATACGTTACCTGGCCGGGCCGCAAACAAACGCGCGACTTAACAACAGCAGTACTTATTTTTGCCCTTGTTTTTGGCGCAGCAATCGGCCTAGTTGATTACGGTCTAGACAAACTATTTAAACTAATTTTCTTGAAATAAGGAGCAGACATGTCTACTAACAAACGATACGACAACGCCAAGCAGTGGTACGCCATTCACACCTACAGCGGCTACGAAGAAAAGGTGGCAGAATCCATCCGCCAGCGCGCCGATTCCCTGGACATGGGCGACAAAATTTTTGAAGTCCTGGTTCCCAAAGAAAAAATGATTGAGATCAAAAACGGCAAGCGCCGCGTGGTAGAAAAGCGCATTTTCCAGGGCTACGTGCTGGTCCAAATGAAGATGAGCGAAGATGCCTGGTACATTGTCCGCAACACGCCCAGCGTGACCGGCTTTGTGGGCTCCGGCGCAGACCCAACTCCTGTTGGCGCCGATGAAATCGAAAAAATCCAGAAGCGCATGGGTCTAGAACAGCCCAAGCACAAAATCGACTACAAAGAGGGCGACGTGGTCAACATCATTGATGGTCCCTTCAAGGGCTTTGACGGCTCTATTAACGAAATTGACCCAGCCAAGGGCAAGCTCAAGGTCCTGGTTAACATGTTTGGCCGCGAAACGCCGGTTGAACTTGATAGCTTGCAGGTTAAGCGGGTTTAGTGATGTCCGCTGAGTTTGTGGATGGAGCACCTGAGCATAGGTTTTCATGCGGTGTCTTTAAGGACGGCAAGCTAGATGCCTTTATTGCACCCTATATCGCGTTTGACCCAGAAGCAGCCAGGCACCTTGCTGATGTCAAAAAGTACAGTAAAGAAACTGGACTATTACCTGTGGCTACACTTTAGCTCGGTGATCTGAGCGTAGAGTCCAGCGTTGTAATCGTTGATTCGAGCACTCCATACATAGACATGCTGAGAAGTATTAAACTCCAAGAGCAGCTTGGGCTTGCCCCTAAAGGAGCTACTTCTGAGTATATGAACGAACTCTTAACCGGCGATTTTTAACCAGAACGAACCCTGGACAGCTTGCAGTAAAACTGCTATAATCGTATCTGTTACGCGCTTGCAATAATGTAGGAGAGTGAGTAGGGAGCTTCAAGGCCCGAAAGTTCGCTAAGGAAAGGACTACTAAGATGGCAAAAGCTGTCAAAGCAAATCTAAAAATGAAAATTAAGGGTGGTCAGGCATCTGCCGCGCCTCCGGTTGGCT
>CAZRPP010000034.1:0-5967 GCA_964602145.1 uncultured Candidatus Saccharibacteria bacterium | reverse complement strand
CGTGCACAGCGCGCCCGCGTAGCTCAGTGGATTAGAGTAGCTGGCTTCGAACCAGAAAGTCGCAAGTTCGAGTCTTGCCGCGGGTACCATATTTAGCATAAGTGATGTATAGTTTTTTCATGGAACGGCCAAAACCAAAAGCGCCAAAAATGAAGCCACTCATTGTTGTGCGCACACAAATTGTCGACCCTAGCTCGGGTCGCTTTTTATTATGTCAACGAGTGGACACCGGCCAATGGGAGTTTCCGGGCGGCAAAATTGATCCACGAGAAGACCTGACTGCAGCTGCCCTGAGAGAAGTTAAGGAAGAAACAAAAGCAGAGATAATCTTAACCAGTCCGTTTGCAATTTTTGAACGTCGAATCTTAGGCCCCAAGCCTGGCAAGCAGCATCTGACAGGGCTTCTCCGTATTAGCCACATTGCCACTGCGGAGCTCGTGAGTGATCCTTCCGCGCTACGACGAGACCCAGATGAAGTTGCCGCCATCAGGTGGTGCCACAAAGAAGATATGTCCGGCTTTAGGCTTCGACAAGAAATGTCAAATATACTGGCCTTGACAGCGCAAATCGAACTGGGCCAAATGGCCTTAGCTGCCTAACCTACAAAGCCTTACAAGCCGCCAGAGTCCCCTTGTCAAACCCAGTTTTCAGCGCACCCACGCGCTGAGCGGAGGAGCCGTGCGTAAAGCTATCCGGCCGGACGGTGCCGGTTTGTTCTTTTTGGATGTGATCGTCACCCACGGAGCTGGCAGCGCTGACGGCCTGCTGCATTTCCTGGGCAGTAATAATTCCCTGGTTGGCGGCGTATTTGGCCCAGATGCCGGCGTAGCAGTCTGCTTGCAGCTCTAGGCTAACGGAGTCCGCGCCGCTATCCAGAGTGCCGAGCAAATTCTGGACATGGTGGCCGATTTCGTGGCTAATCACGTAGGCCTGCGCCACATCGCCGGTACTGCCGCCGAACTGGCGGTAGATGTCATCAAAAAATGTTTCGTCTAGGTAGACGGTTTGGTCTGCGCTGCAGTAGTTAGGCCCCACACTGGACGATTCCGCGCCGCACGCGGCGCTGGTGGCCTGTCGGAATAATACTAGCTTAGGGGCCACGTACTGGACGCCGTCAGCTTGCTGCTGCAAAATGCCGGGCCAGCTATCGTTGTTAGAGGCCACTACTTTGCTGGCGAACTTTTTGTAAGCCGCCTCTGATGGTGTGAGGCTGCGCGTCTCTAAAGTAGATGGCGTGCTGCTGTTCTGCGCCAAGCCATTTAAGACAGAGTCCAGCAGCGGGTCTTTGCCGCCCAAAAACATAAATGCCAGCACCAAGACCAAGCTGCCCACGCCGCCAACTACTAAGCCGGAGCTGGCCGCGCGCCTATCTTCTACATTGCCTTCGCCCGATACTTTATCCCAGTTAGCCATTGCATTTTTTCTCCATTTACGGCTAGTCTATCACACCGCCCGTAGGATTTTTGTGAGCTAGCTCACGCGCCGAAATCTAGCTAGCCGTTAGGCTTGCAACAGCGTTGATAGTGGTGGCGATAATTGCCGTACCAAAAACAAACGATAGCAGTGCCTGTCGCAATACAACACCCCTAATTTTAGGGCTTTTGATTATTGTGTCAGATACCTGAAACGTCATGCCGATGGTAAAGCCCAGGTACGCAAAGTCGCGGTAAGTGGGGGCCGCCGAACTGTTAAAATCAATGCCCCCGTCTGAACCAGCAAAATACAAACGGGCATAGCGCAGAGAAAATAAGGTGTGCACCAGTGCCCAGGACATGATAATCACCCCCAGCCCTGCCAAAACGTGCAGCACTTTCTGCGCGCCTTGCGCGTGGCTGGCCTCTACTAGCAGGAGCGCTAGGGCGCCCAAACTGGCGAGGCTAGCGGCAATCAGTAGCCCGTCGCGCAAGGTGCGGTCGGTGTCTTCTTGCTCAACGTGAGCTTTGGTGCCTGCTCCATCTAGCCGCCAGACCGAGAGCCAAATCAGGGCCAGCAAACTGCCCACAACCACAATCCAACCGCCAGCAAGCGCCAATTTTGCAGATGTGCCTAACATAAGCATAAAGAAGCTAAATACGCCCACTGCAAAGGCAATAAACAACTGTTCCAGTGCTCTTGAACCAACGTTGTCTTGTCTGCTCATGGTATCACCAGTATACCATCGGCTACGCCATGCGGTATACTAGACCCGATGCGCGCGTAGCTCAGCTGGATAGAGCGTTGGTTTCCGGTACCAAAGGTCGGGGGTTCGACTCCCTTCGCGCGTACCATGTTATAGTTAGTATATGACTTCAAATAAGCGCCGCCTACTCATTATCGTTTCTATCACATTTATCCTCATGGTAAGTGCAATCGTTTACTGGTACACGTTCGCAAGAACCAAGACAACTACAACCACAAATACAACTAGTACGGTGCAGGGTTTCCCTGTTAGCTACGACTCAAAAGCAATAATGACAGTCTCTTCCCGTGGAGGTGATTGTCAAGAGGGCTGTGTCCATAAAAGTTATAATCTGTACGAGGATGGCTCTTTTCAGGAGCATAAAAATCTCTCTGAATCGCAGGTAACACAATTAACAAGATTGATTGCAGAGACAGATTTCACTAAGTATCAATCAAGTGATGGTGGAAATTGTAAGTCTGCTGTGGATGGCGTGGATAAAGTACTGATATTTCCTCAGAAATATGGCTCAAGACAGTTCATACCCTGCGAGATGGGCGCCACATTTAATGACGGGCCCTTCAGAGAAATTCAAAACCTCATTGACAACAGCCTATTAGGTTCTTAGCCCTCTTATCATTATCTGTGCATGTGCCACCAATGACCAAAAGTATAGGTATCAACAGTTAACCTGGGAACAGATTTTTCACCTGACTAAACATCATTTAATCCCCGACCTGACATCAGCCTCCATTAAGCAAATATGCTAGAGGTGTTGGATGAGTACGAAATACTTGCAATTCTTGCTGTTTTTTGGTTTAATACTACAAAACGGGTGGATAGGAGTTTTGCAAATGCGTGTTATCCGGTGGCTACTTTCAATTTTATTCGTCGTTCTGCTCGTTATGGCAGCTGTTTTCCTCTGGCGCCACTTCCACAAAACCGATGTTACGGTAAAGAAACCAAGCGTTACAATTTCTACGCCAACCACCAAGCCCAAGTCACTGCCAGGCGACACTAGCAGCTCCTCGGGTACTGCCAGCTCTACAGAGCGCTCCAGCACCAGTAGTACTACTCCCCCGACGACAACAACAACTACTTCTGGTAACTCTGCCAGTTCCAACGGCCCTTCTTCCACCAGCACCAGCCCAACCGCTACCCCTACAACTGCCGCGGGTAGCACCAAACTGTCTGCCACCGGCCCGGAAGACACTCTGTGGGTCTTTGCCGGCGCTACCATTGCCGGGACTATCGGCTACCAAATTGTTCTTCGTCGTCGCCAAACAGCGTAGTATCTGTTCAAACGCCGCCAGAGGCGGTACACTAGAGGCATGAAAAAGCTTTCGCTTGAAAAAGCTCTCCCCTGGATTCTGCTAATTGGTGGCACGATTGGCCTGATTGCTGCCTTTGCTCTTACCTACGATAAAATTCAAGTCCTGCACAACGCCGGTTACAAACCGTCGTGCAATATTAACCCGGTACTCAGCTGCGGCTCGGTTATGAAAACAGAACAAGCCAGCCTGCTGGGTGTGCCCAATACCATCTTTGGTTTAATGGGCTTTAGCGTGCTCATTACGCTGGCCGTGCTCATGCTCGCCAAAGTTAAGCTGCCGCGTTTTGTGTGGCAAGGCCTGGAGGTTGGTCTGCTGGGCGGGCTAGTTTTTGCTGGCTATTTATTCTTCCAGGGGGTCTTCAGAATCGGCGCCATTTGCCCGTTTTGTTTCTTGATTTGGATAACCATGCCGCTGATGTTTTGGTATGGCACGCTTTACAACCTACGGCACGGCCATCTTAAAATTTGCCGCAAAATAAGCGATTGGCTACAAAAACACCATCTGGATATTATCGTCTTTTGGTACGTGCTGTTCTTTGGCGTGCTGCTGCAGCACTTTTGGTATTACTGGAAAACGCTGATTTAGATTATGGCAGGGCGTTTACGAGTCGATTCCGTTATTATCCGCATCCCGCGCTGGGTGGTTGCAGTCTACACCGCCATAGCGATCGCGCTCATCCCCTGGACAATTTACATGGGCTGGACACTGCCAACCCACCACCTAACGGTCAACTGGGATGTTAGTTGGACCGGGCTCGACATTGCCCTTATCATTGCTTTTTTACTAACTGGCCTAGCGGCTTACACTAAATCACTCTGGATCGTTATGACCAGCACGGCCGTAGGCACCCTCTTGATGGTTGATGCCTGGTTTGATCTTATGAGCGAACATCAAAGCCCAGAATTTGCGCAGTCGCTGTTTACTGCCGCCGCACTAGAAATGCCGTTGGCCTTAATTAGTTTTTATATAGCCGCCCACGCCTTGCAGCGCGTGCACAAGCACACCAAGCACAAGCGCTAGTCTTTGGGTGATTCTTCTAAAAGTTTGGGTTGTTTTTTTGGGGGCAGCTGATTGTGCTGAGAAGCGACTCGTTGCATATTCTGAAACATGTCTTCTAACGTCACGGGGCAGCGCCTTTCTGTTTATTATTTTATGCTAACTTTTTCTAGGATAGCCGCTGCGCACTTTCAACGCTGTAAGATAAGTTACACTTATGCTTGATTGCTGTCCGGCAGCTGGCGCTGACGCCCATAGCGCTTATACAGCAAAGTTTTAGCCAGCACTTCTTGCAGCTGCTGGGCGTGTTCGTAGCTCATGCCCACGCGCGCCACCGGCACGTTCTGCCCCTTGGAACTAATCTGATTAAACTGCAGCGTAATGCCGTTTTGGTTGGCGGTTAGATCCGCGCTATCGGTAAACAAAGTGCGTCCATCAATACCCATAACGACAACCATGGTTTTGGCAAGTTGGCTAAAAGGGTTATCGTCTTGCAGCTCGTAGCCAGCCAGTTTCCACAGCCGATCTGTCTCAGAATCCGACACATTAAAGTGACTACAGAGCAAGTCCATAATCTCTTCCGGCGGCCGCAGCGCACCAGTTTCTATGCCCTCTAACATCTTAGGGTCAATTTCCAGGGCGCCAGAAACCTCCAGGACACTTTCCTGACGTTTCTCGCGTAGATCCCTAATCTTCTGGCCCAAACGGGCGTATGGTGCATTCCTCATGTCATTCTATGGTAGCGCGCTATACTAGTAGTATGCAAATCTTTCACAATATTTTATTATCCGATTTTAGCACCATGCGCCTGGGCGGCCCGGCGGCCCACCTCTGCGAGGTGCACTCCAACGCTGAACTACAGGAAGCCATGGCCTGGGCCACCGCCCAGCGGCTGGAGATGATTGTGATTGGCGGCGGCAGCAACATTGTTTGGCAAGACACCGGTTTCCCCGGCCTAGTGGTCGTCAACCATATCCCCGGCTACGAAGTGTTTGAAGAAGACGCCGAGAACGTCTACGTAACGGTGGGCGGCGGCGAAAACTGGGACTCCGTGGTGGCCCGCACGGTAGAGGCCGGCCTAACCGGCATTGAGGCTTTAAGCTTAATCCCCGGCACGGCTGGTGCCACACCCGTGCAGAACGTTGGCGCTTACGGCCAGGAAGTTGCTCAAACATTGAGCGTGGTCCAAGCCTTAGACCGCAGCAACGGCATGATGGTCACGCTGCCCGCCAGCGACTGCGAATTTAGCTATAGGGGTAGCATGTTCAAGACCGGCCGTAACCGCGGCCGCTACGTTATTACCTCTGTTACGTTCCATTTAACTCGCGGCAACCCGCCGGCGCCTTACTATGGCGCGCTCCAGTCGTACTTTACGGAGAAAGGCATTACCGATGTAACACCGTCCATCATGCGCGACGCGGTCATTGCCATCCGCTCCAGCAAGCTGCCAGACCCAGCCCTGGTGGCCAACAACGGCTC
>CAZRPP010000033.1:0-6211 GCA_964602145.1 uncultured Candidatus Saccharibacteria bacterium | reverse complement strand
ATGTGACGATGGTATCTTCTAATGGCACTTCAATTCAGTTCATTGATGAAAATGGCAAGGCAATCGGTAGTCGGAGCCGATTGACAAAGTCGGTGGACGGGGAGCCCGTCGTAAAGACAACACATGTGTCGGAACTTGGCGTAAGAAAGTAGCTCCCCCAAGGAGTGGTATACTAATTAACAGATGCAAAAAATCCTCCTATACTACAAATTCACGCCGCTCAAGGACCCGGAAGCGGTCCGGCTGTGGCAAAAATCACTCTGCGGCAGCCTTAATTTAAAAGGCCGGATTTTAATCAGCAGGCAGGGTATAAACGGCACGGTGGGCGGCAATTTAGAGGACCTAAAAAGCTACGTTAAGGCTACCAAAGAGCTGCCCGGTTTTAAGGATATTGTGTTCAAATGGTCAGAGGGCAACCGCGATGATTTTCCGCGGCTGAGCGTGAAGACGCGCAAAGAATTGGTGGGCTTTAAAAACTCGGAAGATGAGTTTACGGTGGACCAGAATGGTGTGGTGGGCGGCGGCAAGCACTTAAAGCCAGAAGAAGTTCACAAAATGGTGGAAACCTACGGCGACGAGGTAGTGTTTTTTGACGGCCGCAACGCGCACGAGGCGCTGATTGGCAAGTTCAAAAACGCGGTGGTGCCGGACACGCGGACCAGCCGCGACTTCATTAAAGAGCTAGAAAGCGACAAATACGATCACCTTAAAAACAAAAAAGTGATTAGCTACTGCACCGGCGGCATCCGCTGCGAAGTTATCTCCGCCATGATGAAAAAGCGCGGTTTTACCGATGTCTACCAGATAGACGGCGGCATCGTAAAGTACGGCGAAAAATACGGTGATGACGGCTTGTGGGAAGGCTCTTTAAGGGTTTTTGACAACCGTATGTCCGTAGATTTTTCTGACCACACTGCGCTGATTGGCGACTGCACGCATTGCAGCGCCAAAACCAATGCCATCAAGCGCTGCGCGCTGCCCAGCTGCGACGAGCTGATGGTCATCTGCGCGGATTGCCAAAGGCAGCCGGAAAAATTGTTCCACACCGCCGCTTGTAATGAGCAGGCTACAATCCTGAAAGCAAAAGAGTAAGCTCTTTGTCGAAAGAGTGCAGGCCAGATTTTTCACGCATGACGCGGGCGGCTAAATAGCAGTCCGCAAAATCTAATTTTGTGTTGGCTAGCAAGCGGACGTAGTCACCAACAAGTTCTGCGTTTTCAAAATGAAAAGCCGGGGTTCTTTCCAATAACCAGATTGATTCAGCCACCTTTATTCGTGGAATTTCTAAAGACCTGAGGACATACCAGATTTCACTCACAATTATATCTGTAATGAGCATGCTGCCTTCTTTTGCTCGCGAAATTAGCTGCTCAGCTTTTGGGCTCAGTTCTTTGTGGTCATTCAGGAGAAATCTGAGGATAATGTTTGCATCAACGAACGCCATATTTTTTTGCCAACATCCCTCCAATTATGCGCTCTCTCTCTGTTAAGTCCGTGGCAGTCCTATCTTCCTGAAGCATGGCGCGTATGGCCGCCAAATCTTTAGGCGCTTCAACCACAACCTCACCCTCGCTGTTAAGTCTGAAGGTAGCCTTTTTGAGCGTATCCAGTCCAAGCAGCCGCCGGAACTCCAGAGGAATCGTTACTTGTCCTTTACTAGTAATACTGTATGTGTAACTCATATTACCCATGATATATAGGTATTACTTCTGTGTCAACTCAATGAAGGTCCGCAAAAAATGTGAGATAAAAGGGTAATATATTTGCTGTATACTCTTATTCTGCTGGAGATACCTAGCAAAATGATAAATCAGGTTACACAAATGAATAATAAACATGGTGTTGCGGGAGGAGCTAGTGAGTTCAAAATTGCGAAAAATCGCGATTTTTACTAACACTAGCTCGCTCCCGACCTGGGTGGTTACAGGATTTCACTGGGATTAATAGCTCCTAGTTGCTACCTTCTCGTGGCTGTTGTCAGCCGTTGAGCATCCGCTCCATGATCTGTCGCACGTCACCCGACGGGTTGACGGGCTCGCCGACCTTGGTGAGCTCGTTCTGAAGCGTAGTGCGCTCGGCCTCGAGGTTGCGGATGGTGTGCTTCGCGACCCTGAGGTGCTCGGTGAGCTCGTTGATCTTGAGCTGCTGCTGTGCCATCGCCGCCGTGTGGACGTGCTTGATGTCGCTGAGCTGCTCTGTGAGCTGTTGGTTCTGAGCGTCAAGGAGACGAATCGTCTTCTCGAACGACTCTTGCAGGCCGCGAGCCATGACTGGTTCGCGTCCGACGAGAACCGTCGAACGGAGCACTCGGTAGGACCGGGACCCCTTGATGGGCTCGATGCAGCCGGCTTCGACCAGTCGCTTGAGCAGGTGGCTCACGCGCGAACTCGTCTTGGCGATTCCGTTGTTCAGCAAGAGCTGGGCGGCGGAGGGTGCGATGGCCTTGACCGGGGACACGAAGTCCTCCGACATGTTGGCGTTGAGCACGTCCAGTGCCGCTTGCGTCTCGTCGAGGGTGATGGGAGTGGGGGACTTGCGGGACATAGGGATGTCTCCTAGTGAGAAGGGCATTCACAGGTATTCCTGAGAACTGAACAAAATATTAACACTATATTATAAAAATGTCAATACTTAATACAATATAGACTTGAAAAATAAAAGTACTTATGCTACAATGTTTTTGAAATGTCCAGTCCAGAAAAAATATTACCTGTAGAGACTAGCTCTCCTGAAATGCAAGGGGATTCTTTTGAGTACCAACTGCTAGTCGGCCATAGGCGTACAGATGGAAGTTTAAAGTCTACAGAATACCTACATACCGAATATTTGCGATTAACTGATCAGTTAGTGCAGAAAGCTACCGAAGGTGTAACAGTACTGGACCCAAACACAAATGAATACACAACTAAGCCAGTAGACTTTATTGTGTGGCTAGATAAATCAGCACGACCGGTACAATGGTTGTTCCACGAGATGTGGGATACGCTTGCGGCTCACAAAGATGGCACAATTCCAGAGGAGCCACAACATAAATTTGTAAACATTGACCGCAAACAGTGGTCGAGCACCATTGATGTTAATGGTCATGGCGCAACGGACGTAAGTGCTCTTGACCAGTCAATTATTCGCAGTCTGCGATCAATATTCTTAAAGCATCCTCAAGATAGAAAAGATGGCCTAACAGAAAAGATTGACACAGCTCCAACGCAATTTGACGGTCAGACAGTATTGATAGTTGATGAACTGATATCAACAGGGCGCACGCTTACTTATGCAGAGAACTTTTTTAAACGTGCTTTTCCGAAGGCGATTGTTGCGGGAGCGTATTGGATGGGCGGTATAACCTCAAAAAACGGTGCTATTGGCAATGCGGACGTACCAGTTTGGTATACAGATAAGCACTCGATGGGTCGAGGAGTTGGGGATAGGAATGTTGATGCATCTCTATCACGGCCCGGTAAGCTGAGTGCTCAAAAACTTGGCGCATGGTTCCTGAGCGTAAGGCAACACGGTGGCCCTGATGCCCTTAGTAGACAGTTAAGGCAGGAGATACATCAACTTGCAGCTGAAGCGCGAAGTGGCAATGTCTTTATTGAGCCGTCCAGACAGCGTGACATTGATGATTATCTTGAACGTGGCCTAAGGATTAATAATCTTCCTGATATCGAAGCTTTTAAGGCAAAAAAACCAAAGTCCTAACTTGTCATGCTAGTGTCAATCTGTTACAATACCCCTACATTAAATTAATCAGGCGGGAGATGATTCTCTGATTAGGCGGCCGTGCAGGCGCTAATCGGTTTCCCAGCTGCAGAACCAAGAATCAGAAAGGGAACTATTATTACTATGGCTACAAATGTAGACATGAAAACACTTTTGGAGGCCGGGGCGCACTTTGGTCACAAAACCAGCCGCTGGCACCCTAAAATGGCGCCGTTTATTCACTCAAAGCGGGGCGGGAGTCACATTATTGACCTCGCGCAAACCGTGGAGCGCTTGAACGAGGCCTGTAAATTTCTGACGCAGACCGCAGAGAAGAAGCAAATTCTGGTAGTTGGCACCAAGAAGCAATCGCAAGACATTGTTAAGAAAATGGCCCAAGAAACTGGCATGCCTTACGTTACAGAGCGGTGGCTTGGCGGCATGCTGACCAACTGGAACACCATTGGTGGCCGCATTAAGCACCTGAAGGACCTAGAAGCCAAGATGGAAAGCGGCGAACTAGGCCACAAGTACAATAAGCTAGAGGTGCAGCGCTTCCAAGAAGAAATCGATGAACTCAACCGCCTGTACGGCGGCATCAAAGATCTAAATGGTCGTCCTGGTGCAGTCTTTGTAACGGATATGATTGCCGATGCTAACGCCGTAGCAGAAGCCACCAAGCTGGGTCTGCCAGTGGTAGCTATTGCGGACACCAATGTTGACCCATCCAAAGCCACCTACCCAATCCCCGCCAACGACGACGCCATTAAGAGCGTTCAAACCATCTGTGACGCCGTAGGCGCCGCTATCCTCGCTGGTAAAACCAAAGCTGACAAAAAAGAAGGAGACAAATAATGAGCCTAGATATTGCAGAAATTAAGCGCTTAAAAGAGCTCACCGGCGTGGGCCTAACAGATGCCAAAAAAGCCCTAGAAGAGGCCGATGGCAACTTTGACAAAGCCCTAGAAGCCATGCGCAAAAAAGGCCTCACCAAGGCCGAGAAGCGTGGCGAAAAAGAAGCCCGCGAAGGTGTTATCGGCAGCTACCTGCACGACAACCGCATCGGCGTTTTGGTAGAAGTAAACTGCGAAACGGACTTTGTCGCCCGCGGCGAAATCTTTGCCGGCCTGGTTAAAGATTTGGCCATGCACATTGCCGCCAGCAGCCCCGTCTACGTCCGCGCGGAAGACATTCCAGAAGCAGACCGCGAAGCCAAGAAAAAAGAACTTTTGGCCAGCGACGCGCTCAAGAGCAAACCCGCCGACATGGCCGACAAAATCGTTGACGGCCAGCTCAAGAAATACTTCTCTGAGCTCTGCCTGATGGACCAGCCCTACATCAAAAATCCTGACCAGACCGTTGGCCAGTACGTGATTGAAAAGGCTGCACTCTGCAACGAAAACGTGGTGGTGCGCCGCTTTACGCGCATGCAGCTGGGCGAAAAAGACGCCTAAGACTTCAGATCATTAAGGTCGTAAAAGACCAGGCCAGTTGGGTCCTGGTCTTTTTCATTAGCCAAGGGGAACGTAACATAGCCAGGCAAGTAATCAATGTGAAAATCTGGATATTTTTGTGCAAGACTGGGGATTTCTCGCTCCATGAAAGCAGCAATTGCTTCAGGATTTGGCCGAATATCGGCCGGCAGACGTAACCCGTATTGAGCGCCATCGCCAATACCTTTTAAGAATTTCCAATCCTTGTTGTGCACCTGCAGTTCTTTCAGGGCACTCTCGCGAGCTGCTGCAACTCGCATTAATAATTTGCCCGGTTCTCGTTTGCGCATTTCTTGCGAGTCACGTTTATCAAGCTGCGCCACTAAATAATTGGGCGATGTAGGTGGTTTAGCCTCTAAAATGTACTGCAGCCGTCCTTCTATTAGCAGGCGATTAATAGGCTTCAGCCACTGAAATATTTCACTGGTCAGCGGCTTTACCGTTTTATGGATAGTTTCTGAATCCGGGACTTTCGTATCTTTTCGGAAGGCGAGCTGCAGCACCGCGCTTCGCTGAGAATCATCGGCGTAGTGGACGGCGCTGCCGTAGACCAGGTGCTCATCAGGATTAAAAAGACTTGGCTGGAGGGGTGCGTGGCCACGTTCAAAAGCTGTTCTTAAGGGTGAATCCGGAATCAAGTCGACGCCGCCACCAACAATGTTGCGTCCGCACCAACCGGTTGTATCGTGGAGGCTAGTGGCAAAGGCGTAGGCATCGTGTTCCTTGGCGGTCTTTTCTCCGCTTATAAAAACGCTGGCGCTATCTAGGCCAGTTAAATTAATGTCTGCTAAAAGATCTTCAATACCCTCGCGGGCCGCCAAAACTTCTGTCATTTACATCATTATAAAACATAAATACATAATAAGCAAATCTAGCGTATACTGGAGTTAGTAAATGAGGAGACCCGAATGAACCCAGCCCAAGCCATCCAAGATGCCCAAACCAAATTTAAGGCCGCCGGCGCCCACTTTGCAGAGAGCCTCAAGGCGCTGCGCACCGGCCGCGCCAGTAGCGCCATG
>CAZRPP010000032.1:0-6274 GCA_964602145.1 uncultured Candidatus Saccharibacteria bacterium | reverse complement strand
CGCGTCAGCGCCTCGTCCTCACCCATGTTTATGAATTTCATGGCGCCGGCAATCAGCGGGTGGACATCGGCCAGTTTTTCGTACATTTCTTTGCAGAGTTTGCGGTAGCCGGGGTGACCCTGCGGGCTGGTGCGCAGCTCTAGAAGCTGGAACGCTTCGCGGGCGTTAAAAGTAACCTTCCAGCGCATTTTGTGGCCCAGCAGCGTGGCGTACTGCGCCTCAAGTTGGTAACCAGCGGCTTGCAAGAGGCTGTAGAGCTGGAGGCTCAGGTCAAAACACTTCTCAAACTGGTCTGTTAGGCCGGCGTCTTCTATGAGCTGCGGGATTTCGTAGCCGTAGCGGGGGCTGAGCTGCTGCCAGTTAAGGTCATCTACCATGCGGTGGCGCTGTAGGTCGCGGAAGATACCGTAGTCGCACACCAGGTCCCAGCTGTAGTGGGCTTTTTCCAGAGCGCGGCCGGGGCGATGACGACGATTTAAGCGCTCGCCCATGTAGGCCTCAAAGACGGCAAGTTTTTTATCGTATGGCCAGGCGCTGACTTCTTGTTTTAGGTCTTTTTGGGAGAGCGCGGAATGTTCGTAGAGCATGTCCGGCACCAGGTCTAACTCGTTGCGGGGCCAGTAGTCTACGAGCGTCACGGCTTGATCGCCGGTGGGGGCCAGGTTTTGCGGCAGGTCCAAAGCTTTTTTAGCGACGGCGGCCGCTGTGTTGGCGCGGTAGGCAATCATGGCGCCGCCGCGTTCTGGCTTGTCGGCCCGCTCTAAGAACATGGGCACCACTTGGCGGGCTTCTTTTAGTAGTGATGCGCCGGTGTCCTGGGCTTCTTTGAGTGGGTCTGACTGGAGGTGCATGATAAGGCTTTCCAGGGCTTGGCCGCTGGCAAAAATACCCACAGTGCTCATAGTGGCTACCGGCAGTACGGGGCGAACAGCATCGCAGGCCTGGGCGCGGGTGGCGCCTTGCCAGGCAACATCGCGCTCTTTTTCTGGCGTTTTATCATTGGCGCGGACATATTCGGTGGCGGCATGGACCATGGCGCTGTAGAGATCAAAAATCGCGTCCATGACCTGCTTGTACTGTTTGGTGGTCTTTTTATCTAAATTCCCCGGCGTGAAGTATTTATAGTTACCGTTTTCGTCCTTCTGGTCGTAGTAAATGTAGCGCGTGGACTGTTCTAGGTAGGCGGCTAGACGACCCCATTCTAGTTGTTTAGTCAAAAGATTACTGGCGTTTTCTACCACGACATGGATACCGGCCAGCTGTTGGACAGAATCATCGCCGTAAGCAGTAATAACGCGTTTTAAAAGATTGGCGTCTTTGCCTGCTTTGCCGGCAAATTCGTCTAATAATGTGACGCGCATATCATCGCCGCGGCGGCTCAGGCGGGCCATGGCGGCGGCGATTGTGACGGGGCTGAGCGTTTCGTTAAAAGCGTAGACATTACCGGTGGCATTGGTAACCACCTCTTCTAGGTAGTCTAGACCGGCCTCTGTAGCCACGGTGCGACCATCTTTTTTAGCCACGAGCTGTTTGTTTTCTACGTCTTTAGCTTCCACAGTAATGGGCGGCTCAAGCGCTGGCGCTTGCTTAGCCCGAAGGATGTCGGCTACCGCCGTAGGTTGAGTATTGCTGCGCTCTGCTAAATTCTCCGATACGAGCTCCCATATTTTGTCAGAAATTTGCTCCGGCGATTCCGTGGCAAACACCACCGGCAGACCGCGCTGCTTAGCTTCCCAGAGGTAGCCCGCGCGGACCCGCTCCAAGAAGGCTGGGTCTAGATTATCAAACCGTTCACCGGCGCCGCGGCCATGGGCGCGCTCTTTCAGGATAGGCACGGGCGCATCGAGCACCACACAAAGGTCTGGCTCTACGCCGTTGACGGCAAAGCTGATAATGCGGTTAATAACATCGTAATCCGGCACATCGCCGCGGCCGTAGTATTGAATTGCCAAAGTGGTCAGGTAATTGCGGTCCACCAGGCAAATAATGCCCTGCTCCACGGATTTCTTGATAACTTGCAGCGACTGCGAGCGCGCAGCATTGTATAGCAGGACCTCTGTGACAGTGTTCATGGGGTAGCGCGGATCCTGCGTCAGTAGGCGCAGCGCGCGGGCAGTTAAGTCTGATTGGCTATCTGGTTCACGCAAAACCCGTACGGGTAAGCCAGCGGCATGCAGACGGCGTGCCAGCTCCGTAATCTGCGTGGTTTTGCCAACGCCTTCAGGGCCTTCTAGGACGATGTACCTGCCTCTACTCATAGCCACACCCCTCCACAACTGGCGGCAACTGCCGCGAGTCTTTATACGCCTTTGGCAGCATCATGTCGGGGGACCAGGTCTTGATAATCATGTCTAGGTCCGTGCCCTGCTGGTATTTGCCGGAAAAGCCGCCGTCGCGGCCATCGCCGTAGTTGCCGTCTACCTCACCTGTTTCATGGAAGACAATTTGGGCAAAGCGCTCGCCTACCGGTAGCAAAATGGTTTCTCGCTCGTTTAGGTTATAAACTTCTAGAGTTAAACGGTTGATGTAGCCAGGGTCTATCCAGCCGGCGTCAAAACAGACGGCAATGCCGTTGCGGCCCCAGCTGGACCTTGACCGCACTTCGCAGGCGCCGGGCGGCAAAATGCCAAAAAATTCGTGGGTGTGCGCCAGGATTCTTTCCCCTGGCTTAAGCGCAATAACAGGGTGGTCCAGCGGAATATTGTTAAACGGTTTGAAGCCGTTGAGCTTGCACCACTCGCCGTGGGGCATGGCTTTGTAAGGGCCGTCAAAGTAGCGTTCTACGTCTTCTCTGTCAAAGGGGTTGTAAACGGTGCGCTCGTTAAAACGCTCCACGCGGTAGTAGTGGTAGCCCAGTGTTACATCTAGGCTGGCCTCTGAAACGTGCTGTTGGTTGTAGGGGACGCAGACAATGTGACCGTCGTCTATGGCCGCTTTAATCTGAGTGTTGCTATATACGCCCACTTTTCCCTCCTTTGGTCTTGATACTATTTTACACATCAAGTTGACAACTGGGCAAGTGTAAAAACTACTACTATTTTTATGGGGTGGCCGCTGGCTGGGGTACAATAGTTATAACGCTATGTACAGTAAACATCGTCGACTCATTGCCAATCTGATTGCCGGTGTAACCGCCCTCTTTGGCGCCTACCTGCTGGCCTTTCATTTGTTTGTAGAAATCCGCACGCACATGCCCATGCGCTCTGATCACAGCGGCCTTCTACTGCTGCAAATCGATATTTTGCTGGGCCTGGGCATGCTCTATTTAAGTGTGATGCTGGCGCGCCGCAAGCGGAATGCTTGGATTGCTGCGGTGGCGCTGTATGGCGTTATTGGACTATTGTTTTCCCCTGTTTTGGCGTGGTCTGAAACCGTGCATCACCCGCTGCTGCTGGTTAGTTTTATGTTGCCGGTACTCATGCTTTTGTGCCTAGTTTTGACGCGGCACGATTTTACCGTTAAGAGCGATATTGCTACCTTCAAGAGCTCACTCCAAATCTCTTTGTTAGTGCTGCTGGCTGCCTTTGTTTATGGGGCAGCTGGCTACATGCTCATGGACGAACGAGGCTTCCACCAAGAAGTCACGCCCCTGATTGCCATGCAGAACACCGTAGATCAGTTTGCGTTGATAACCGATGAGCCGCTGCAGCCGCACACTCGCCGCGCCAAGATGTTTGTAGATTCTTTGAGTATCGTGAGCGTCGTGGCCATGGGTTATGCGGTGGTATCATTTTTTGCGCCCATGCGCGCCCGCCTGGCTGCTCAGGAGCAGGAACGCGAACGCTTCCGCCAGTTACTTATTAGTAACGATGTCCCCAGCGAAGATTTCTTTAAACTCTGGCCGCAAGATAAGCAATATTTCTTCAGTGATTCTGGTCGCGCCGGCCTAGCCTACAAAGTGCAGCACGGGGTGGCGCTCGTGGCCGGCGACCCAGTCGGCCCGGCTTCTAGCGTCGCTAACTTGCTCACCAACTTCACGGATATCTGCAAAGATAACGATTGGTCCCCAGCCTTTATCCATGTTGATGACCGCTGGCGTTCTGCCTATGAAAAACTGGGTTACAAATTGCAGCGCATCGGCCAAGAAGCCGTGCTCGATATTACCCATTATGAGGAGCAGGTTAAGCGCAACAAATATTTCCGGAATATCCACAACCGCTTTGCCAAAGCTGGCTATACCGCCAAGCTACTCACGCCGCCGCACTCCAAGGCCACCATGGCGGCCTTAAAGTCCGTGTCCGATGAGTGGCTATCTAAACCTGGCCGCGCGGAACGCGGGTTTGTCATGGGCTACTTTACGGATGCCTACCTGCAGCAATGTCCCATCTGGGCCGCCTACGATGATGCTGGTCAGCTCCAGGGCTTTATGAACCTCCTCCCCGCCGACGACTTTGACAACTTAGAGGCTACCTACGACTTCTTACGCCAACGGCAACACAGCCTGCCCAACACCAATGATTTCCTACTCACTAGTCTATTAGCTTGGCTGCCCACGCAGGGCTACAAACGGCTCAATCTAGGCCTCAGCCCCCTGGCTGGCCTGGCCGGCGACCGTGATGCAGACACTATGGTAGACAACATTCTAAAGCTGGCTTACCAAAACGGCGACCGCTTCTACAGCTTTAGCGGCCTGCATCGTTTTAAGGATAAATATGAACCGGTGTGGTCAGACCGATACGTGGCGTACCGCGGCTCGATTGCTAGTTATGGGCGGGTGATGCGTGCTTTATTGAGCGCCATGAAAAAACTGTAGATCGCTTCCAGAAATGATCATTTTCAAGAAGCACACGCGTGGTATCATCAAAAGCCCTCCGCGTGGCCGTGCGGTGGGCTTCTAGAAAACGTACTTTTTTGGCGCTGGCAAAAAGGACTACAGAGAGTTCACATCTACAGAAACAGATGGCCCCATAGAAGTTGCCAGGTACAGCGCCTTTAGGTAGGTACCCTTCAGGCCGTTTGGCTTGTTGCTCTTGATGCTGGCCATGACCGCATCAATGTTCTCCGATAGCTGCTTGGCGGTAAAGCTCACTTTGCCAACACCCAGGTGGACAATGCCCGCGCTGTCTACGCGGTACTCTACGCGGCCAGCCTTAGCGTCGTGCACGGCTTTGGCTACGTCCGTGGTAACGGTGCCAGATTTAGGGTTAGGCATTAGGCCGCGGGGACCCAAAACGCGGGCGTATTTGCCCAGCTTAGGCATTTGCGCGGGCGTAGCAATCAGGGTGTCAAAGTTCATGATGCCCTTTTCTAGGTCCTTAACCAAGGCTTCGGCGTCCGTAATGTCCGCGCCAGCTTTTTTGGCGGCACTAGCATCGTCTGCCTCTGCAAACACAGCAATCCGGATGGTTTTACCGGTACCAGCAGGCAGAACCAGGTTGTCGCGGATGTTCTGATCCGCGTGACGTGGGTCCACGCCCAATTGCAGGTGCATTTCCACCGTGGCATCAAACTTAACCGGGCTGGTCTTCTGCGCCAAATCGATGGCCTCTTTTAAGGTGTAAGCCTTGTTCTTGTCGACGGATTCAGCAGCTTTGCGGAACTTTTTTCCCTGGCGCTCCAGGCGGCTGCGGGTAGGGTTAGCGTGCTGCTTGGGCTTTTCTGCAGCCTCGGCTTCCGCTTCTGCACGGTGGTGCTGGGCTTCAATCTTTTCCTGCTTAGCCTCGGCCTCTTCTAAGCCTTTGGCGCTGCGCTTACCAGCTTTAGCGGTAGCTTTTTCTGCGGGCTTGTCGGCGGCAGCAATGGCTTCTTCAATTTCTGCAACGGTGTTCTTATCGGTAACTTCCAAGTTTAGGGCCTTGGCTTCCTCTAGTAAATCGGCTTTCTTAGCCATAGTTTTCTCCTTTAGTGGTGCGTGCGGCCGATTTTAGCGGCCTCCCACGTTAATTATTAGATTGGGGTGTCAGTTAAATTATCAAACGCATATGAGCGAATAGGCTCAAAACGAGTTCGGTCATTTGTTTCCGGTACAACAACTGGCTTTTCTACAACTTCAGGGCTCAGCGTAGCTCCCGGTCTAAAAGTTACCGGGTTTCTTTCTGCTTCGTCAAACCGCTCTGCTGAATTTGGGCCAACCACGATTATTTCTCCACCTCAACGCCCATGCTGCGGGCGGTGCCGGCGACCATTTTCATGACGGCTTCTACATCGTCCGTGTTCATGTCCATAGCTTTTTCTTCGGCGATTTTACGGAGGTCAGTCTGGCTCAGTTTCTTGGAAACCTTTTCCGTGTTGGGGCGGCCGCTGCCTTTTTGGATACCCAGGGCCGCGCGAATGC
>CAZRPP010000031.1:2277-6355 GCA_964602145.1 uncultured Candidatus Saccharibacteria bacterium | reverse complement strand
ATCAAAAAAGACACCGCGGCCCTAGCTATTCAGCAGAGGCCTCGGCGCCTATATGTTCATGTTATCAGATAATAGTGCTTACGTCAATCAGCTGGCCGCTCTTTGTAATCACCCATAAGCGTTTGACTTTCTTGCCTTTAATGAGTTTAAAGGTATATTTTAATCGCGTAATGTTGGTTTGATCACTGGCTTTGCTATTACGTAGGTCAAAGATAATATTTGGCGATTGTTTCATAGCAGCCCTAAAGGCATGTTCAATAGAACGAGAGCCGGCGCTTACTGGCGCTTTTATTTCCCACTTTGTCCCGTCCATAGTTATGTCGGGAGTTTTTATACCAGGTTGATTTTTTGGCGCCAGAAAAGTAATTTCTTTGCCTAACTTGCGCAAGAAAAGTGCAGTACTAATTTCATGCGGCTCGGGCATTGCGCCATCTTCAAACCCAATTTCTAGTGTGTGCATCCTGATAATTATAGACTACCTGCACGAGTCATAAAACCAACAGATATGCTAACCTAGATACATGCCCCGCCTAACCCCAGAAGACTTGCTAACAGCCGCCCAAAAGCCACTGGAGACTGCCAAAATTTTGGCGCAGAAGGCGCTGCCGGCGCTGCCCAAAGAGCTAACCAAAGAAGATGTCAAAGCGGCGCGGCAGTACATCAAAAAGTTTTGGAAACGGCTGGAGCGCAGCCATCTTGAGGATGATGAAAGCCTAATCGGCCTGCCTAATAAGTACCTTGTGCCAGCATCGGAGGAGCGCACCACCTTTGACTTTAATGAGATGTACTACTGGGACAGCTACTTTATGATTCAGGGGCTGCTGGACGAGCAGCATAAGGACCTGGTGCTGGGCATGCTGGATAACCTAATTACCATGTTTGAGCGCTTTAAGGTCATTCCCAATGCGTCGCGCACCTATCTTATGGGTCGGTCGCAGCCGCCGTTCCTGACATCGTTTATTCGCGATTGCTACGAGGTCTACAACTTAAATTTAGACTGGCTTACGCCGCGTATGGCGGTGGCTGAGCAGGAGTATTTTACCGTCTGGAAAGGCACCAAAAAACCCAACGAGCGCTTGGTCTACGCTGGCCTGAGCCGCTACTACGACATTAACTACCTTCACGATTTGGCAGAGGCAGAATCCGGCTGGGACATGACCACCCGCTTTAGCCGCAAAGCCCTGAACTACTTGCCGGTGGACCTGAACGCGTTGCTCTATAAATACGAAACGGACTTTGCCTGGGCAGCAGAACTTAGAGGCGACAAAGCCGCCGCTCACAAATGGCAATTGGTGGCCAATGGCCGCGCGGACAGTATGACCAACCTGATGTGGGACGGCCTGTTTTACGATTACAACTACGTCCGCGGTCGCCGCTCCGGCGTGGCCAGTCTAGCCACCTACTATCCCATGTGGGCCGGTTTAGCTACTCCGGAACAAGCCGCTAGCTTAGTTAAATCCTTGCGCCGTTTTGATGAAAAAGGCGGCCTGGTAACCACGGATCAAGCGCCGCTGGACAAGTTTATCCTGGGTAGCATGCCCACGCAGTGGGCCTACCCCAATGGCTGGGCGCCACTGGTCTATTTGACAGTGCGCGGGCTAGAGCGCTATGGCTACCACGATGAAGCGCGCCACCAAGTGCACAAATGGCTGCGTACTAACCTGGATTGGTTCAATGTTAACGGCATTTTCCTGGAGAAATATAACGTGGTTAACCCGGACAAGCCGCCGGCCAAGGGCGTGTATCCATCGCAGACTGGTTTTGGCTGGACCAACGCCGTTTTTGAGCGCTTTTGTAAAGATTACATTGATTAATTCCTAAAATCGTTAACAGGGGTATTTTGCAAAAGTTCATTAAAATTTAATGAACTGTCGATTGCAAATTTTGGCGGTGTTGCTACAGTAGCCGTATGGACCTCTCCACATCCGGTTTTGCTGAAGTCATGCGCGGCATCGTCACAGACGTTGTCCGTGCTGAACTGCTGCCAATCAAAGTCGACATCGCGGAGCTCAAAGCGGACGTGGCTCAGTTAAAAGTGGACGTTCATGAGCTGAAGGGCAGAGTAATCAAACTTGAGACGGGCCAAGAGGGCTTAATCCAAAAGTACGAAATGCTTGTCGTCGGTCAAGATGAGCTCAATCAGAAGTACGAACTCCTTAATAAAGGGCAAGAATCACTCATGGCGAGTATGGCAGATGTTAGCCACGATGTTGCAGAGATTAAGCAAACCCTCGGGCAACATAGCCAGCAGCTTAGTGAACTACGTACTGGCCAAACATATCTGAAGACAGGTTTGCGCTCGCAGAGCCAGGAAACTGCGCGGTTGTATGTCATGCTAGAAGATCTAAGGGACTACATTGATATCCGTGAAGAAGAGGTTGCGCCTTCTACTGCTTACGTCCACTAATCTGTTATACTTGACGGTAATGGGTGATTAGCTCAGCTGGCTAGAGCGCAGCATTCACATTGCTGAGGTCGGGGGTTCGAGCCCCTCATCACCCACCATACCGTTATGAACTGCCCATTTTGCGATCCCAACGAGCGTGTCATTGTCAGCAATGACTCTGCCAACGTGCTTCTGAGCAACCCGCGCAAAACTGCTGGACATACCCTAGTTACACCTAAACGTCATGTAGAGAAGCCGTGGGAGCTGAGCAGTAAAGAGCTCAAAGATATTTTTGCGCTGGTCTGGGATGTGGAGCAAAAACTTATCAAAGCCGGCCTGGGCGACGGCGTAGATGTGCGGCAAAATTATCGGCCATTCCTTAAGCAAAATCAGCTCAAAGTTGACCACCTCCACTTCCACGTTATTCCGCGTACCATGAACGATTACATCTACAGCGTCTCAGAAAAATACGACACAGAACTGTTTGCGGAACTGGACGACACCGAGCGCGCCGAAGTAACCAAACTGCTCAAATGAAAATTGCTATCGTTGGCCCTACGCACCCCTACAAGGGTGGCATTGCTAAGCATACCACGGAGCTGGCGCGGCAATTGCAGCTGGCCGGCCACAATGTGGTGATTGAGTCGTGGAAACATCAGTACCCCTGGTTTTATCCGGGGACGCAGCGCGTAAAGGTGCCGGAAATTCCGCCGTTTGAAAATGTGCGGCAACATTTGAGTTGGCGCAATCCTTTCAGCTGGCTAGCAGCGGGAAAACGGCAAAAAAAGTACGACCAGATTATTTTTGTCTGGTGGGTACCCACGTTTCACGGACCAATCTACCGCGTTATAAGCTGGGTGGCGGGCAACAAGCCCCAAAAAACAGTGCTGTGCCACAACGTCTTGCCACACGAGCCACGGCCGGGCGACACATTTTTTGCCAAGCAACTTATGCGGCGCGCAGACAAGATTTTGGTCCACACCGACGAGCAGGCCAAGGTTGCGCAGCGGCTCACTAGTAAACCTGTGGTAGTTACCGAGCTGCCGGCAGTCATTGTTAAGCCCCAAAAACTGCCGCCGTACAAAGTGCAGCATCGTCTACTGTTTTTTGGTTTTATAAGGCCGTATAAAGGGGTGGATGTGCTGCTGAAAGCGCTCGCAAAAGTGCCGGACATTAAGATGACCATTGCCGGTGAATGTTGGGGTGGCCGCGAGCAATATGATCAACTTATCACCCAGCTGGGTCTAGAAAAAAGAGTCAATTTACAAACCGGCTATGTGCCAGAATCGGAAATTAGCAATCTTCTGCTACAGGCAGATGCAATTGTTTTGCCTTACAAACATGGTACCGCCAGCTTTAATGTGCAGCTGGCACAGGCGCATGGTCGGCCGGTGATAGCCACTACGGCTGGCTCATTAGCGCAAAATATACGGGACGGCGCAGATGGTTTGCTGTGCCAGCCAGATAATGTAGAAGACCTAGCCAAAACAATAAAAAAATTCTATAGCCAAGGTATGCCGGAAAAATTAGCCAAAAATGTGCGGCCGGAATCCAGCGGCAAAGTCTGGCAGGACTACCTGCAAACCCTGTTACAATAGACGTTATGGCAAATAACTACTACATCACAACCTCCATACCATACGTTAACGGTGAGCCGCACCTGGGTCACGCCATGGAATTTGTGATGGCAGA
>CAZRPP010000031.1:0-2177 GCA_964602145.1 uncultured Candidatus Saccharibacteria bacterium | reverse complement strand
AAATACACCGGCTGGTACTGCACGGGCGATGAGGCGTTCTTCACAGAAACAGAGGTCAAGGAGCTGAATGGCGCCTGCCCAAACCACAATCGGCCATTTGAAAAAATAGAGGAAGAGAACTACTTTTTCAAGCTGTCCAACTACACGGAGCCGGTCAAAAACGCCATAGAATCCGGTGAGTTTGAAATTGTGCCGCAGACGCGCCGCAATGAAATTCTGAGTTTGCTGAACGAGGGGCTACAGGACATCAGCATTAGCCGCCCAAAGGATAAAATCGGCTGGGGTATTCCCGTGCCAGGCGATCCAAAGCAGGTCATGTACGTTTGGCTCGAAGCGCTCATGAACTATGTTACCGTGCTGGGCTACCCAGAACACCAAGATTTTAAGGATTTTTGGCCCGCCAACGTGCAGGTGATTGGCAAAGATATTGTGCGCTTCCACGCCGCCATTTGGCCAGCCATGCTGCTCAGTATGGGGCTCAAATTGCCCAAACAGCTGTATGTGCACAGCTTCATAAATATCGATGGTAAAAAGATGAGTAAGTCGCTGGGAAACTACGTGAACCCTTCGGAAATATTGGCCAAATATGGGGTGGATCCGTTCCGCTACTATTTCCTGCGCCACATTCCGTCCTATGAAGATGGCGATTTTAGCTGGGATGCCTTTGAGGCCGCCTATAATAACGAACTGGCCAACGAGCTCGGTAACGCCGTGCAGCGCACGGCGGCCATGATTCAGAAGTATCAAAACGGCCTGATTGGCGATATCCCCGGTGCCACTCACGATATAGATGGCTACCAGCAGGCCATGGCGGCTTGCCGCTTTGACCGCGCTCTGGACGAAGTGTGGGACCAAGTCCGCGGCATCAACCAATACATCGATGAAACCAAGCCCTGGGAAATCGCCAAAACCGGTGATGATGACCACCTGCGCGAAGTGCTGGCCTACCAGGCCAGCGCACTGGTAGAAATCGCCAACCTGCTCGAGCCGTTCATGCCACAGACCGCCACCCGCATCCGCAACGTTTTTGCCGAAGGCATAATTAGGCCAATTGAAGGCACACTGTTCCCTAAGCACGACCATACCGCTTAAGATTTCATTTCTTAGTTAACGGGAGTATAGTAGTTGACTATGAAAACAACAGAGCAAGACGCACACGACATTTTGGCAAATTGGAATTCTGCGCTGGATAAATATACACAAGGTGAAGAAGGTGGACCGGATGATAGGCTACATTTTGCTGCGCAGTTTATTGGCCGAAAAATATTAGTGGGCGGGGTAGTCGGTGAAGATGAACCGCCAAGTGCTCTTTGCGTCTTTGTGCAGTCCGTTGGGGCTACCGAAAGTGGGATCAATTTTGAAACACAGGTTCAATCAGAATCGCCAACCCCATTTTCATTCCGGCCTGGCTTAGAGCCATCTGGTATCAGAATTTTAAGTGTAATTCACGATGCTAGTTGATACACACTGCCATATCCAATCAATCGCTCTGGGCCACGGCGAGCGCACCACGCGCGAACTCTGGGTAAAATCAGATCTAACAGCGGAGCAGGTGGTCAAAAACGCTCAAGAAGCAGGTGTTACCAAAATGATTTGCGTGGGCTGCGACTATGCCGATAGTGAGCTAGCCGTCCAGTTTGTGCAAGACAAGCCAGCGTGCTGGGCCAGCATTGGGATTCATCCGCACGAGGCGGCAGAAATGCGTGCTCACCAGAGTAATTATCCAAAGTTTGCAGCCTTGATTCACAAGCCAAAAGTGGTAGCAATTGGCGAGTGTGGCCTAGATTTTTTCTATAATCATTCACCTAGGGCAGATCAAGTTAAGGTTTTGGAGTTTCAGCTGGCCTTGGCGCAGGAGGCGAATTTGCCGGTTATCTTCCATGTGCGCGAGGCATTTGATGAGTTTTGGCCGATTTTTGACAACACACCCGTCCGCGGCGTGCTACACAGCTTTACAGATACGAAGGCCAATTTGGACAAGGCCATTCAGCGGGGGTTATTTATAGGGGTGAACGGCATTGCCACCTTTGCCAAATCAGCTGAGCAACTGGACATGTATAAAACCATCCCGCAGGATCGTTTACTCCTGGAAACAGATGCGCCGTTCTTGACTCCGTCGCCGAATCGTGGTAAAATAAACGAGCCAAAACAAATAGTGCGCATTTGCGAGTTTTTAG
>CAZRPP010000030.1:0-6693 GCA_964602145.1 uncultured Candidatus Saccharibacteria bacterium | reverse complement strand
ACACGCCGGAGAAGCTGTCGCTCAAGAAGTACAGCCCTAAGCTCCGCAAGCACGTGACGTTTACGGAAACCAAGAAGAACCTTGGCCGTAACGAAGCGCCTAAGCGCTAGAGCGCTAAATAAAAATTATTCTTAACTAGTCTTTCAGACACGTTAAGAATAATTTTTATTTAGCTTACAGAAATATGACCCTAACTTCAGTGCCATCTAAGTATTTAGCGGTGCATTTTACATCAGGACCATGTTTTAATAGGTTGGTCCTAAAATCATAACCTATCTCTATAGCTTGTCCGGCGGAAAGGCCGGTCTCCTGGCACAGCGTCTGTAGCCTTTGAACACGCCTTGGACTCATAGGAATTAACGTACGTGTTAAGCGCAGAACACCAAGGCCATCGCCATAGTCAGTAATCCTGTCCTGCCCAAAATACGACAAAAATTTTCTTGGAATGACAGCATCTAAGACTTTATTATCTTCGTCGGCAACTCTAACTGCATCGATTTGTCTTGCCGATTCAGCGTAGTACACGCATGAGTTAAATATCATCTTGCTAAGACTTATTGTAGTCTCAGAGGTTGGCTTTTGCCAGCGACGTTTGATGGTAGCTGGCTCGGAAATGATAGGATCATTGGGTAGCTCAAAGCGGTGCATAGGAAGGTTATTAGCAAAGATAGTGCTTAGGTAAGTCTCCACATCACTTCCGTCTTCCTGCACACCAAATACATCAGACTGGCCAAGCGAGTCAATATCTAGAATTTCGTATCCACTCATTAACCAATAGTACCAGAGCCGGAGTTAGCTATTCAAATCCCACTCAAATCCAAAATAGTGTTAACCAATTCCGCGTGGCTCCAAACTAGCGGCGCAACACCAAGCTGGTAACCCGTTTCCGGGTCAAACTGTTCACTTAAGACGCCAGAGGACAGGCGGCGGGCCATGGCCCAATCTAGCAATTCTCTGGCCTCAGAAGTACGGCCGACGCCTAGGTAGTACTGCGCTAGCCACAGGGTGCAGACAATCCATGGGTTGCCGCCATACTGGGGCTTGGTTAAGAAGTAATCGTCGCCGGGGTAGCGGATCACGCCGCCAATAGGCCCAGTCTTAAAGATGTTCTTTTCAACCGCTTCTAGGGTCTGCGTCATGCGGGGGTCGGTTAGCGGTAGGCGGGCGTATTGGAAGGGGCCATAGAGGCTGGAGATGTCGATACTGTTGTTGTACTGCCAGTCCGTATCGTTGACCAAGAGTTGGCCGCGGCGGAAGTAGCCGGGTTGGCCATCCTGGCCTTGCACGAACAGTTTGTCTAGGTTTTCGCGGATGCCGGCGGCGGCTTTCAACCAGCGAGCCGATTCTGCAGGATGTTCAAACTCCTGCGCAATAGCGGCGGCGGCCTCTAGACCGGCGATGGTCACGGTGGTGGAGTAGGTGGTGGTCAGGAAGACTTGTTCCCAGAGGTCGTAGGTGGCGTGGGGCAGGCCGGATTCATTATCGACATAGCCGGCCAGGAAGTTAGCGGCTGGCTCAATCAGGGTGTGGTAGAGGTTTTCTACAAAGACACGGTCGCCGCTGGCCTCTAGGAATTCACGAATCATGAACAGCGTAGCAGCTGTTTCATCCTCCTGAATTGCTAGTTCTGAATTTTTGCCGTGAATGAGTGGGTGCCAAGTGGAGCCAATGGAGCGGTCTGGCTGATACTTGTGCATCAGGTAGCCAGAGGGGTGGATGGTGTCGCGGGCAAAGGCAAAAAAGGCCTTGGCTTCATCAAAATGACCTAATCTAATCAAGGGCCAAAGGGCGTAACAGGCATCACGTGGCCAACAGTAACAGTAGTAGTCGCGGCCATAGTTGTAAATACTGGAGTCGCCGCTGGCTAGGACGGAGCCGCGGTTATCGCAGTGCGCCTTAATAATGAGTAGCGATTTTTGTAACGGCTCGCGTAGTTCTTCTGCAATGTGCTTCATTTTATCGGAGCTGGGCTCTAACCACTCTTGCCAATACTGACGAGTTTGACGCAAACGATCCGCCATGTCCATCTCTTCAAACATCTTGTGGGTGGCAGCGGCGTCTACTTGACTGCTGGCGGCAATAATCCAGTAGTCGACAAATCTGGTGGCTCCGGCTTCAAGTTGAACGCTGAAGCGGATAACGCTGTCTACACCGCCATGCTCGACCGGATTACCGGACAGTTCGCCATCCTCCGCGTCGCGGAAGGTGCCGGCTTTGCCTTCAATAGCGTAGTTGCCCACGGCGTACTGATCAAAAGGTGCGCCAGTGTCGTCTTCGCCCGCCACCAGCAAGCTGTAGCGGCCTTTGTAGTCTAGGATGTAGTGAGCTTCTGGTACGTACAACGCCGTGTCTGAACGGCCACCTCTGGAGATTTCAAAGACTTGGTGCATAAAGAGACGGACTTCGCGCGGAGTGGAAGCCTCATTGGTAGCTTCTATGCGCCGCACGAAAGCGTTGTTTTCCGTATCGATATAGTCTTTGAAGTGCAGGTTCACCTGGAGTTTATCGGAGTGCATACGGATATCGCTGATCAGGGCATCGGCTTCAAAATCTACAAAGACCTGCCAGGAGCCATCGTCTGTCCAGCTAAAATGACCATCCACCCACACGCCGATTTTGTGCTGCATGGAGCGGGCAGTTGTCAAATTTTCTAAGCCCACATACGGATAATAAAAATCATGCACTAATCCGTTTTCGTTCAGACCAACAAACATTTGGCCATTACTCAAAACTACTGGTCTACCCACAATATCTCTCCTTTGTTTGTGTTGCTCTAAAAATGGGTATCATTTGATACTCATTTTTAGAAGGAATCGGTTTTCCCACCGCACCCGCCATTTAGACGTCCGCCCCATTTTCCGCTAACCGACCGCGCAGGTCGTGGTAAGCGTTCATAAAATTCATGTTGGCAATATAGGGGGATTCGTAGGGGCTAAAGTAGGCATGCACGTCGCCGTCGTTAAAGTATTTGGTGCACATGTAGTAGAAGTGATCCGATGTTTGCAGCTTGCGCCAGTCTTCAATCAGCTCCAGGTCGCCGGATTTTAGGATAGGATCTGCCAGGCCGTACAGCGATAAAATGGCGCCTTGCTGCATTTGGTTGCCCAGCCAAGCGGTTAGGTCGCGCTCCGTGTCCGCCCAGGTGGTGGTTTGCGGGCAGTCAATAAAGTCGGCTGATTCAAAGCTTTCCGCGGCTCCTGAGACGGTCATAAAGGTGTGACCCTCGCCGCGCAGCCACGCGCCCGGCAGCGCCTCTAGGAACTGGAAAATGCCGGTGTCCGCCCACTGGTGCTCACCAAACGTTTCGTAGTCCATAAACAGGTTAATCAGGGGCTCTTGCCAGCTGTTGGCCGTCCAGTTAATAAATTTATCAACCGTGAGCGGATATTCTGGCCAGGCTTTGTTGCCAAACCGGAAGGCGATATCATCACTCAGCTTGTAGTTTTTCATGAGCAGGCGGATGTTTTCCGTATGCGACGGCCGATAGACAAAGTTAGGACTGCGCCAGCCCAACACTGGATCCCAACCCTCGGCCAGAATGGCCTTGTAGCCGGCTTGATCTGCCCAGTAGGCCAGGTCGTTATTGTACGTTAACTCCGTGCCGCGGAACGAAGTGGGCGTGACGCCAAACAAGTCTTGTACTTTTTGGCGATGCATGGCCACCTGTGCCTCAAACTCCTCGCGGTTGTAGAAAAACGCCAGACTGTGGTGATACGTTTCTGCTACAATCTCCACTCGGCCGGTGGCCACTAATCTTTGGAAGCTGGCCAGCACATCTGGCGCGTATTTCTCAAACTGCTCCAGGGCGGTGCCGCTCATGGACATCGATAACTTGAATTCCGGGTGCGTGTCCAGCATGCGCTGCAGGTGTTCGTTGGTGGGCAGGTAGGACTTTTCTGCCACTTTGCGGACAATCTCGGCGTTGTTTTCGCGGCTGCCAGGGCCAGCATCGAAGTAGTCGTGATTTTTGCCGGCATCAAAAATGGTGTAGTGCCGGATTCGGAACGGTTGGTGTACGTGCAAATACAGAACGATGGCCCTGGAACTCATGCGTGCTCCTCCAACAGCCGGCGGCCGTATCTATTGAGCGTGCAGTGGTAGCGATCATACATCCGCTTGGCAATCGGTGCCCAGCTCAGCCGAGCATGCTCAGCGCGGGCATTAGCCAGCAGTGTATCGTGCAAATCTTGGTTGCCTAAGACCGCCAGGATTTGGTTGGCCATTTCATGCGTGTCCCAGTAATCCACTTTAAGCACGTTGGTAAGCACCTCTGCGATGCCGGACTGCTTGCTAATCATGGCTGGTGTGCCATAAGCAATCGCCTCGTAGGGCACCAGGCCAAGTGGCTCAGAAACAGATGGCATGACAAACAGGTCAGAGATGCGCAGGGCGTCGCGCCACTGCTTGCCAATGCCTTCAATACGGCCAGTAAACATAATGTTGCCAGACAGACCCAAAGCAGCGGCTTTCATCTGTAATTCCGGAATTTGCTCACCGCCGCCGGCAAAAAGAAATAGTGTCTTAGGGCGTTTGTCCGCAACAAGACGGGCAGCCTCTAAAAGCTGCATAAGACCCTTTTGTAGAGTCATTCGGCCTGCGTTAACTACTATTTTGTAGCCGATACGACGCATGGCTTCCAGGTAAGGGAAGCTGTCGTGCTCTTCGGCAATGAGTTCTGGTGCAATGGTCATAACGTTTTCCGCCACAGTGATTTTTTCTGGGGGAATGCCATATTCATCTACTAACGTTCGCTTCGTTCTGCCGGATACCGCAAAAATATGATCCGCCATGTGCAGCCCCACATATTCAATTTCTCGCACCAGCGGGTTACCAAAGTGGCCGCCGGCGCGGTCAAACTCCGTGGCATGAACGTGGACAAACAGCGGCAAGCCGGTGGCTTGTTTGGCGGCAATGCCGGCGCGCATCGTCAGCCAGTCGTGAGCGTGGATAACATCGTACGTGCCGTACTGAACAAGCCGGCCCACGTTGGCGGCAAAAGCTTCTACTTGCTCGTGTAAACTGCGGGTAACGACTTGGCCGTTAGACGTTCTAATTTCGTAATAGGTGGAGTCGTAGGTGCCACCGCTGCGCATCAGCGTTTCCGCATCTTGGTCCAGGGCAGCAGTAACCTTCATATGTTTGATGTGCGAATAATCGGCGTAAAAGGGCAGGATAAACTCAATATCGATACCATCTTTGGCCATCTGACGAGTTAATTGGTCGCAAACGATACCCATTCCTCCCACGTAGTGAGGCGGTAGTTCCCAACCCAACATTAGTACCCTCATTTGCTGTTTTTCCTGTGTACTTTTGTATTGTACGCGCATTAAAGCGTTAGCACAACCGGTTTACAGATTGCGCCAAACGTAGCACAATATGGCTATAAACGAGGGCTCCCGGCATGGTAGATGCACAAACGATTACTTTCAAACTTGATTGGCGACTAATGAGCTTACTATTAGGTCTGGCGCTGCTGGTGAGCATCTTTTTATGGCGACCCTGGGCCCCACGTTACGCTGCCAACAGCCGCACCGTAACCGTTACCGGCCAAACAACTATCAAAGAAACGCCAGACGAGTTTGTCTTTAGCCCCAGCTACGATTTTGTGAATTCCGATAAAGCTGCCGCCCTCAGCGCCTTAACAACCAAACAGACAGAGGTAGTTGCTGGTTTGAAAAAACTAGGTGTTCAAGATAAAAACATTAAAACTAACACTGGCGGCTGGCGTGACTACAATTACGATGACAGCGCCAAAACATACACATACACCTTTTCTCCAACGGTGACGGTTGGTAACCGCGATGTAGCCCAAAAAGTGCAGGATTATTTGATGACTACCAGCCCATCAGGCAGCGTTAGCCCAAGTGCGCAGTTCAGTGAACAACTCCGCAAAAAATTAGAATCCACCGCCCGTGATGCAGCTACTAAAGATGCCCGCGCCAAAGCCGAGCAATCTGCCAAGAACTTAGGCTTCAAGATTGGCGCCATAAAATCAGTTGATGATGCAGGGGGTAACGGCCTGGTTATGCCAATGCTGGCGCGCGGCGCCGCTATGGCCACTGGAGCAGAAGATGACAAACTCGCTGTTCAGCCCGGGCAAAACGATTTGAGCTACAGCGTAACAGTGGTCTATTACGTAAAGTAAAAGACGCGTCCCCTAGTCATCCGACATGGGGTTGCGCGCCTTTATACCCAAATACTACTTCTTTGGCGCTTTTATGTCAAGCAGTCGGCCACTTTTAGTGATAAGAAGCACTCGTTTAAGTTTGGTACGTAGTTTGGCTTCGCGCTTAACTTTTGTAAGCGCCTTTTGGCTCGGCATTTTTGATTCGCGTAAATCGATAATAATGTTTTCGGATTGTTTACTCGCAGCCTGAAAAGCATGCTCTATTGTATATTTACCGTTGCTTTTTGGAGCCTTCATCTCCCAGGCAACACCGTCCATTACTATGTTGGGGCTTTTTCTATGGAAAGTAGGAGTTACTATCTCAACAAACTTGTTTTTTGAGATAAAATAATTAATGGTATTTACTTCGTGAGGCTGCAAATCAGATTGTGATAAGTCTAAATAATTTTTCATGGCCGTAGTCAGGTAAAGGTCTACAATCACTTGATGTGATTATTTACGGCGCAAATTGTTTGGCAGGGGCACGTGGAATCGAACCACGATCTAAGGTTTTGGAGACCTTTATA
>CAZRPP010000029.1:0-7334 GCA_964602145.1 uncultured Candidatus Saccharibacteria bacterium | reverse complement strand
GTGACTGTTTCCAACTCTTCTTCATGATTTGGTAACATCAAGTATATAATTGCCTATAGTTATGTCTTAACTATATTGTGATAGGCATTAGGGTGTAGTGATATATCTGCTAATACTACATAAGGATTTAAAAGAGGCTGTTAAGGGGGTGTGAGGCAGTCTGTGGCGGCCCCTGGGAGTCTGCGGTGGACTGAGCTGCCGACCCCTGTTCTAGTTCTGAATGCTCTGTGAGGAGCCTGTACGTCGTTCTAATAGCGGGCGGGTGAGTACTTCAATAGGGGTACTACCCCTATTGTTTCTTTCCAGCGTAGTAGCTCATTACAGATATGGTTCCAATGCAGATGTACTTGGGCAACCAAAATAAAGGGCCCACGAAAGTGGGCTCTTTATTTTGGTTATGAAGCTGAGCCCAACCTGGGACTAGCCAGCGCTAGCTGGCGTAGGTCACAGGTTCGTTCATGAGGAGCCCGCGCAGGAATACATTCCGAGCAAGCGACGAAATGGCTGCCAACGGCAGCACCCCTGTTCCCGCAACTTTACGTGAATAAACTCAAAAATAACTATTATTCACGTAAAGTTTATGCTATAATAGACGCATGATTAATCGCGTCACAAGAGACAGAATCGATAGCCTGGCCAAACAATACGCGCAGCTGCTGCGTGATAAGCCGGAGGCCGTTCGTTTGGTGGCGCTCGCGGAAATTCCAGAAATGGTCTATAACAGCAATGCCATAGAAAACTCAACCCTGACCCTGCAAGACACAGAGGATATTCTGCTCAGAAACAGAATAAAAAGAGACCACGATGTGCGCGAGATTTATGAGGCTAAAAACCTGGCCAAAATAACAGAGATGCTGCTGGATAATCCTGAAAAAACTATCACCCCTGAGTCAATTCTGGAGTTGCACAAAATCCTGTTAAGCGGCATCCACGATAATTGGGCGGGTCGCTTCCGTTCAGGTCGGGAGTGGGTACGGGTTGGCGGCCACGTAGGCGCTAACCCAGATTTTGTTGAGCAGCTGGTCAAAGAGCTGTTGGTAGACTATAAAAAGCAGGACGATCTGTATTTTCTAGAGAAAATCGCTTGGTTTCATGCAGAATTTGAATCGATCCACCCCTTTAACGATGGCAATGGCCGCCTAGGCCGGGTGCTCATAAACCAGCAGCTCCAGGCACTCGGCTTGCCGCCGATAATTATCCAAAACAGGAGCAAACGAACGAGCTACTACCCAGCCTTTGACGTGTACAGAGAGACAGCTGCGGCCGATGAATTTACTAAATTGTTTGCCGGCCTGCTTATAGAGTCGCTCTATAAACGGATTACGCTGCTCTCTGCGCCCAAAGCCATCCCATTAACAGATTGGGCGGAAAAAAATAAGGTGCAGCTTACGATTGCCCTCAACAAAGCTGCCAGGGGCACCTTGCCCGCCTTTAGGCTAAGAGAAAATTGGGTGATTGCAGCTGACTACAAGCCAGAAGCCTCGATTTCCAGCCAAAAAAGTTAAGAATTCAAAAAATCTTTACAGAGGTAATTGCAAAAAGTTAATGAAAATTTAAGATTTCACTTTTGCGTGGCCGCATAATGATAAGTGGCATGAAAAATCGCTACCACATTTTGGTCATAGAGGACGAGCTGGGCATTGCCCTCACACTCTACAGTGCCCTCAGCCGCGCAGACTATAAAGTGGTACATGCCAAAACGGGTAAAACGGGTTTACGCAAAGCAGATAGCCACTATTTTGATCTGATTTTGCTAGATTTAGGCCTGCCAGACATATCTGGCTTAGAGGTTTGTCGGCGCCTCAGGGCAGACAGCATCACCGCGCCCATCATTATTTTAACCGGAGACGGCAGTCTTAAGTCAAAGCTCAGACTTTTTGATGCTGGCGCCACAGATTACATGACCAAGCCGTTCAATTTAGAAGAACTGCTGGCACGTATGAAGGCCGGCCTCCGGCCGCAGCCAGACTACCCCAACCAACCGCCACTTCAGGTGGGCGAGCTTATTCTGCACCCGGCGCGCCGCAGCGTGGAACGAGCCGGCATGCTCATAGAGCTCCGTAAGAAGGAGTTTGCGCTGCTGGAGTATTTCATGCAGCATCCTGGAGAAGTCGTAGATCGCACCAGCCTGGCAGAACATGCCTGGGGTAGCAAAGGCGGCGCCTGGACCAACACTATAGATGTACATATCAAGCACCTGCGCGACAAAGTTGACCGTCCGTTTGCGCAGTCAGTTATTACGACGGTCCATGGTTATGGCTACAAGTTGGTGACGTCCCGACCGGTGGCAAAAAAAATAAAACAAGAGGGGAAAAGGTATGAAGGAATTACTCAAGACAGTTCTTGAAGACCCAAGTGCTCGCAGCGGCCAGGCCATTTGGCAAGCTGCGGCATCGCCAGCGGAGCCATTTGCTCCCTGGGGCAGAGGGTAGCGAGTAGCTGAATGGGTGGGCGCGGCAGCTGCGCGTCCACCAAGGAAGATTATGAAAAAATATCAATCATCACTCTATCGATATTTTGTAAAGCCGCGGAGCGGTGATAGAGATAGTCAACGCAGAGAATATATTTTGAATGTTCTTTTGCTGGGCCTTCTCGGAATTGCGACTATTGCCCTGGCTGACGCGGTAATTATTTTCTGCACACCTCCATATTATGCCCACTCTGATAACTTTTTATCAGTTTTGACCTTTTGGTTTGTCACTGCTGCTCTTGTGATAGTCTCAAGAATGGGCCATTGGCGGGCTGCCTCAGTTGCACTGGTACTGTTTTTGACCGCCGCAGCTACCTTCTTTTGTACTCTGTGGGGCATTGGGCTAGCGGTGGCGCAGCTACTATTTGGCCTCACTATTGTTATTGCCGGTGTGCTTTTCAGCGCTGTGGCAGCACTGCTCTGCACCGTGTGCATTGGGATGATCATCCTGTTACTCCATATGTTGCAGGAACATGGCTATATGGCCCCAAGTGTTGATTGGCAGGCGTATGCCTACACACTTGACGATGCTGTCGCGTACATCATCATCTTTATCATTATTGCTACCGTCACATGGCTCTGGAATAGAGAAACAGATGACTCGCTCAAAAGAGCTCGTGCCAGTGAGGCGGAGCTCCAAAAAGAGCGCGATAATCTAGAGATTGCGGTAGCTCATCGGACGCACGAGTTAAAAGAGCTACAAGCGAGTCGTTTACTGGAGATGCAACCACTCGCAGAGCTGGGAAGAATCGGCGCTAGTTTAATACACGACATGAGTAGCCCGCTCACAACAGCCTCATTACAGCTTGAACTTCTGGGAAAAACCAAACAATCACAATCGCTTAAGGTAGTCCATCAGAACATTGATGTGTTAGGGAAGTATCTTATTGCTGCCCGTATGCAGCTACAGCATGCCAGCACAGAATCATTCTTTAGCGTCTCCCAGGAACTCAAGCAGGTAATGCATCTACTGAGGCACCGAGCCAGGCAGATGGACGTTGTTATGCATGTTGGGGCTCTGCCAGGCCAAAAAATCTTCGGAGATCCCGTAAAGCTCCATAAAATCGTTGCAAATCTTGTCGCAAATGCGCTGGATGCGAGTGAGCAAACCAAACGCAAGGAAGTTTTTGTAAAAGTTACCATCGAGGAGAATCAGCTTGAACTCACTGTTCGGGATTATGGAATTGGCATTCCAAATAGCCTGCTGCCACATTTGTTTGAACCATTCTTCAGTACTAAAAAGCTTTCGGATGTAAGGGGTCTGGGGATTGGTCTTGCTATGGTTAAACAATACGTGGAACAAGATTTTGGCGGCCACATTAAAGTAAGCAGCAGTCGGCAGGAGGGCACAATTTTCAGGATCATCATTCCAATAAAGGGTAAAAGATTATGAGGCGGCAATTAGTGCATCACTTTGCCAGTCTCCAGCAGGCAGATGGTAGTTTTGTGGCCTGGTCTAGTCCGACAATTCAGCCTTTTACACCTTTACGCAAGCAGCCCAGTATTTTTCAAACTATTTTGATTGCGGAAGCGATTAAGCATATTCCAGAGCTGGCCAGCGTGCATAAAAAAGCCTGCAATTTCGTGGCTAACCAGCGGCGTACGGATGGTAGCTGGACGTATTGGCGCCAAAATGCAAAGCAGCAGCAAACAGAACCCTATCCCCCAGATTTAGACGATACGGCTTGCGCCATGGCGCTTTTAGCGGACCGCCAAACTCCGCAGCAAATGGCGCAATTGGCACACCTGTTGACCCGCGCCGAGCAAGTACCTGGTGGCCCTTATACAACCTGGTTGTGTGATTGGCAGCAACAGCCGCAATGGCTCGATGTAGACCCGGCCGTTAATGCCAACATCGCATATATGCTCAAGCGACTGGGAATACAGCTGGAGCCACTAAAACAATATCTTGCTGCTGCAGAGCTTGGCTCAAGTTACTACGTTGGCCAAGCGCCGCTGTATTATTTCTATGCTCGGGCCGGGATTGATTCTATTGGTGATTCGTTGGCTGCGCGTTTACAAACGCTTAAAAAACTAACAGATTTAGAGACTGCACTACTCCTATCAGCTGGCTGCAATATAAGTATAGATACCGCACTACTACAGCCGCTGTATGACAAATTAGTCAGGTTTACGGGCGCGCATTGGCCAGCAGAAGCCCTTTATGTTGATCCGGTTTATGATGGGCGGCAGCATTATGGCGGTTCGGCTGCTCTCACTACCGCGTTAGCACTGGAGGCGCTCCACCTGTTTGAGCAAAAAATAATGGTACGGCTGCCCGTGCAGAGACCGCTCAAGCTCATGGCGAAGGCAGAAACTCTAAGCTTAAGCTCACCGCAGCTCCGGCGGCGCTACCGCTCAGAACTAGCAAAAGTCGCTGCCTCGCCACAAGGAGGGGCAATTTCCCACGCCGCTAACCTTATGGCAACCACCAGCAGAGCCAAGATAAAACCACCCATACTCCAGGCACTCAATCTGGGTAGTTTGCATGGCTGGCTGGCGTACACCATCTACGACAACATCATGGACGGCGACGGTAATGCGGCAGATTTGCCCCTGGCCAACATTGCCCTCAGGCGCAGCTATGATCGATTTTTGGGTGCCCTACCAGACCCAGCATGGCAGCACAAAGTAAAACAAACTTTTGATACTATGGACATCGCCAATGACTGGGAAATGCATCATACGCGCTGCCGGGCGGATGTAAAACGGCTGCCTGATTTTAAGGATTTGTCGGTGCTAGCGCAGCGCTCACTGGGGCATAGCCTGGCGGCCCACGGCACACTGCTGGCAGCCGGCTATCCACTGAATCATGCGGTGCAAAAACATATGGCTAATTTCTTTCATCATTTCCTGATTGCCCGGCAATTGAACGACGATGCGCATGATTGGGAGATTGATTTAACTGCTGGACGGCTATCGCCCGTTATTGTGTGGCTGCTACAAAACCAACCATTGCCGGTGGCGACAGAACCGTCGCCCAAGCTTCGGCAAATTTTCTGGCATGATACCATTGACGTAGTGCAAATTCACATAGAAACTCATCTGCGGGCAGCCAAAGAGGCCCTAGACAGATTGCCCAAAACGTTCAATCTGGCAATATTTGAAGATTGGCTGGCAGAACTCAGCGGGACAACCCAGGCGGCTATCCAGGAACGTAATGATACGCGGCAGTTTATCGCTGCTTTTCAGGGGAAGGAGGACTAGGTATGGACGAATCAATCACCCCATTCCAATATTTTGTTAACACCTATAAACCACAAATTAACGCCGAGCTGAACATTATTTTGGCCGCGCAGCAAACAGAAGTCGGCCCGGATAGCTTAGCCTACCACAATCTGTTAGACGAGCTCGGTACGTTTATCAGCCGCGGCGGTAAACGGTTGCGGCCACTGCTGTGCTTGCTGGCGCACCAAGGTTACGGTGGCAGCCACCCAGAGGTCGCTCTAAAACTGGCCGCCTCTCAGGAACTCCTGCATACTTATCTGCTGATTCATGACGACATTATCGATGGCGACCTACGCCGTTGGGGCGGCCCCAACCTAGAGGCAGTGTACCGCGAGCATTTTAGCGGGCAAGGCTTGGAGCCGTCCGCCGTGCAGCAAGCTGCCCGGTCTTGGGCGCTGCTGGCTGGCGATATATGTGCGGCTTTATCGCTCAATACCGTAGCGGTTAGTGGCCTAACCGGCCCGCGACTCCAGCGCAGCCTTATCCTGCTGCAGCAAACAATCTTGCGCGTCTTAAGCGGTGAGCTGGACGATGTTGCCGCCGGCTTGCTACTGTCTTCCAAGCAGCATCACATCCAGGACCAAGAGCACATTATGGACATGTATGGCCGCAAAACGGCTAGCTACAGTTTTGAGCTGCCGCTGCAGTTAGGCGCCATTGCCGCAGGTGTGCCGTGGGTAGAACTGCAGAAACTATCTAAATTGGCGCAGCCGCTCGGCATCGCTTTCCAGCTACAGGATGATTTACTGGACATATTTGGCGACTCTGCCCAGACCGGCAAACCCGTCTTGGCAGATATTAGAGAAGGTAAATGTACGGTGCTTATTACTAAAACGTTACAAGCAGTCAGCAAATCACAAAAAACGCGGCTGCTCCATATTTTAGGTAATACCAATGCCACCACCGCTGAATTTAATGAGGTTAAAGAAATTATTAAGGCCACTGGCGCGCATCGGGCCACGCTCAAGTTAATTCGGCAAAATTTGGTAGACGCCAGGGAAGCACTTTTAAATACGGGTCTCTCGCCACTGGCTCAAAGACAGATGCAAGAACTCATTACTAGTCTGATTGTCCGCAAGTTCTAAAAAAGCATAAGCTTGACAAATCAGCAAAAAGGTGTATACTTCTAAGTGTTGCTAGCAAAACAAAAACAACAAAAAATTCACGTAGGAAGGAACGCACATGAGTGATTTTCCGGCCCTGGCGTACGAGTACGTTCAGACCGATCACCCAAGCTTGCTTGCCATAGATAAAATCTTACAGCAAATCTAGCTTTACACATATTGGCCACCATAAAATCCGCTTTGTACCAAGCGGATTTTTTGGACTAAAAAATCCCGCCATTGGCGGGATGATTGCGAGCTCATTGTCGGGGGGACCACTCAGGGTTCCTTGTTCCCGGGCTCTGATTAAATAGTAGAGCCCTGGCCCCCAAATGTCTGTTAAAAATCAAACATTCAGGCGTCAAAAAACGAGCGCTGGTTAGCGCTCGTTTTCACTCAGTTGATCGTTTAGGAACGCATCCTCGATGCGTACCAAGGTGACTGTCTCTATTGTCATATCTGCCCTCCTTGTAACTACAAGGTTACACCATCTTGATAAAAAATGTTGTAATTATTCTTACACGCGACGATGA
>CAZRPP010000028.1:0-7519 GCA_964602145.1 uncultured Candidatus Saccharibacteria bacterium | reverse complement strand
AGTTTTGTAAACTGGATGTCGCCGGTTCGAACCCGGCAGGCGGCTCCATTTTATATCTAGACAACAACCCGCCGCGGCCGCAAAATACGTTTGCGCCGGCCGGCCGGCATAATCAATTTATCAAGTTTTTCCTGGAGTAAATCAGCGTCCGCGGCCCGGCCGGCGGTCTGGTAAGCTTTAATCAGAAGCGTATATGTTTCCCTGTTAGGCTCCAGCTCGGCCGCTTTTTCAAGGTGTTCAAACATCAGGCGCAGGTTGCCCAGTTTTTCCTGGACCTTGGCGTAGGCCACATGGCGAGCGGCCAGGCTGTCTTCTAGCTTCATGGCTTGCTCAAATGCCACGGCGGCTTTTTCGTAGTTCTCAGTTTCAAAATAGATCAGGCCTAGGTTGTGCAAGGAAGATGGGGTGGCCTCTATAGAGCTGGCGATTTCAAAGCAGTCAATCGCGTCGCGGTATTCCTTTTGTTTGGCGTAGAGAATGCCCAGACGGTTGTAAGCGGCGGCGTTCTTTTCATCGATTTTCAAGATAGTTAGCAGGGCTTTTTCTGCGCGTAGGAAGCGATTTTCGCGCATGCTCAAATGGGCAATATCCCACAGTTTGCCAATGCGTTCGCCAACTTTGATGGTGCCGGAGGTCTGCTCCTCGTTTTCTATAACGGCGCTGCGGTAAGCCATGAAGCCAAAGGCCGCAACTACAAACAATTCAAGCATATGCACCCATTATACTACAGGGACAGCATAAACGATGTTACGAGCAGCTTGGGCTGCACGCCGGCCTTCTGGTCCACCTGCGCCTGATGCGCCGCCTGGGCCACCTTCTGCCAGCGAGCGCTGTTCTTGCCAGTTAGCAGCGCGGCGTGCGACATGTGGGCCGTTACCTGCATGACATTTTGCGCCAGCAGCTTGTCTTTGGCCAAACTATCCACCTGCGTTAAACGATCAAAGGTGGATGCCGCGAGCAGGCTGCGCACCACAGTTACCGCCTGCAGCAGCGGGTGATCTTGGTCTTGATGAGCTAAGGCAAAAGTTAGACCCGGTAAGCCGTCTGATAGTTTTAATTGTTGGCTGGTGGCGTGCGGCCCCAAAAGCTCCAGCGGCGGCTTCAGTAGCTCGACAGTCTGCGCCCGGGAGCGGATGGTAGACAGCAGCGCTTGCGGCTGCGCAGAGGTCATAATGAGCACCGTGCCGCGCGGCGGCTCCTCCAGTGTTTTAAGCAGGGCGTTTTGCGCCTCCACCGTCATGGTATGGGCATCTTCAATAATACCCAGGCGGCTCACCGCCTGCTTGCCAGGCACGGTCAGCGCCATAGTGCTAATCAGTTCCCTGACCTGTTCAATACCGATGGCTTTGCCATCCACGGGCTGCACCCGGTGCAAATACGGAAAGTTCTCTGAGCCCACCAGCCGCGCGGCCAGCCAACGAGCCACGTACGCCTTGCCCATGCCAGCCGGGGCGCTCAAGATGATAGCCTGCGGCGGATGAGCCAGCGCCGCCGCTAGTTGCTGCTGCGAACGGGGGTGCAAAATGGGGTCAGTCATTATCGAGCAAGGTGTTGAATTCCGCGGGCAGCGGCGCGCTAAACGTTTTGCGCTCACCGCCAGGAAGTGTAATTTCTAGTTCTGCGGCGTGCAGGTATAATCGATCTTTCTCTGTGCCGTAGAAGAAATCGCCCACAATTGGGTGGCCCAAGTAGGCTAAATGGACGCGCAGCTGGTGGGTGCGACCAGTGGTTGGCTTGAGCTCCACTAGGCTGTAATGCTCAGTCTCCCGTAGGACTTTATAGGCTGTTTGCGATGGCTTACCGCTGGCGCCCACCTTAAAACGGGCTGGCGCTTTGGGGTTGCGTTCAATGGGCAAGTCAATAATGGCGGCCGGTTCTTTAATATGACCCTCCACAATGGCCAGGTAGGTTTTGTGCGTTTTGCGCTGGGCAAACTGCTTTTGCAAATGACTGAGGGTTTCTGGATTACGGGCACCAACCATCACGCCGCTGGTGGGGCGGTCCAGCCGATGCACAATCCCCGCCCGCTCACCGCTAATATCGCTGACAAATTGCCGCAACCAACTAGCCACACTGGCCTCCTGTGGCCCACTGCCGCCGCGGGCGTGTGTGATGACGCCAATTGGCTTGTTAATGACCACGTAGTTATCGTCTTGATACAAAATAGGCAGGTCAATTTCTGGGATTGCCACATTCATGTCCGCCGTAATATCCGGCAAACTGACCACGTTGCCCGCGCGCAGCTTGTAGCCGGCTTTTTCCGGCTTATCGTTGACTAAAATCTGGTCTTCTTTGCAAAGCTTCTGGATATACGCCCGGCTGACAGTGGGATGCAGTGAGCCGATAAACACGTCTAGCCGCTGGCGGTTGTCTTCCTCTAGAACGACATGATTGTTATTTGCCATAGGAACTTTCCGCTTGAGTACCTTGCATAATTTCGTAGCTAACACCAGCGGTAATTGTCGCTAGCGACAGTGTGACGGCGGCAGCATAAACGGCAATTCTTTTGCCTCTCGCCACTTCATCTCCCCTGCCCCATAGCTCACCTTTAGCTTCTGCAAGCTGGCGCTGGCTGGGCTGAGCATCAGAGTCCGGGTCTAGAGTTTGTCCAACCCATATAAAAGCCCTCTCTAAGGGGTCGGGAGCAACAATGCCCCAGTTGAGCTTCTCTTTTCTTGAAGAGCCCATTATGGCCTGAGCCCAACAGCTTTTTGGACGCGCAGAAGCGCCGGATTGGCGATTTGGTTGGCCGCAGCCTCGCCGCGTTGCAGGGCTAGTAAGATTTGCTCATCAGTAATAGTTTGAGCATTAGACTGCAGCTGTGTCAGGAACGATTCCACCTGGGTGGCCACGAATGCCTTCAGCTCGCCGTAGTTTGTCTTGCTCTCCCACTCGCTCGTAATGTCCTGGCCGCTCAGTAGCGAGCCAATGGTCAGCAAATTGCTGATGCCAGGCTGATTCTGCCAATCCAGGTTGACCGCACCCACGGAGTCTGTGGTAGCCGACATAACTTTCTTGGCGGCATCGGTTGGCGTATCTGTTAGTAAGATAGTTCCGGCGGGGTCTGACACGCTTTTGCTCATTTTTTTATCCGGATGCTTTAGGCTTCTAATGCGCGTACCGGCGCCAAAACTGGCGGCAAACTCTAGCTGCTTGGACCACTCTGCCGGTTCTTGCAGCAGCTGCTCACCAAACTTGTTATTGACGCGCTGCGCTAAATCGCGCGCGAGTTCTAGATGCTGGCGCTGATCTTCGCCAACCGGTACGTAGGTGGCGCCATATAAAAGAATATCGGCAGCCATTAAAACAGGATAATTAAAGATGCCTACGCCCACATTGGCTTGCCCGTCCGACTTGTCTTTGTACTGTGTCATGCGGCTGAGCTCGCCCATGTAGCAGAAACAGTCCAGAATCCAGGCCAGCTCCGAGTGCGCCGGGACATAACTCTGGCGATACACGAGTGTATCCGACTGCTCTAGATCCAAGCCGGCCGCCGCAAACACGCGCAAATTATCCAGCGTGTTTTGGTACAACTGGCCGTGATCCACCGGTGTGATAAAACTATGCAAATCCGGCACAAACAGATTGAGCTGCCGCTCCCCGGCGTGCTGCTTTTGCAAGTCTACCATGGGCTTAATGGCGCCTAGATAGTTGCCCAGGGTCAGTTCGCCGTTGCTCCTGATGCCGGTTAAAATTACCTCTTTACTCATGTCTTCATTATACCCTAAAACATTATGCTCCCCAGGTTTTGTGTAGCAGCCTGGTTATTTGTATCGATTAATTCTAAGCAAACTTCTGCTTGCCTGGCAGCAATAACGCCGGCAACGGTCACACAAGGCTGGTCCGTTGCCGATATAAAACATTCCCCACAGTTTAGAGGTTCTCGTGGGATAAGCTCGCCTTTAGCATATTGATTCATAGAGTTCCTTTCAACGATAAACCCAGCCTGTTACAGCTGGGTTTATGGAGTCTACTTTAGTAAAAGCAGACCTAGCGCTTAGTAAACTGGCGCTGCTTGCGCGCACCACGCAGACCAAACTTCTTGCGTTCGCGTTCGCGGCTGTCGCGGCTAAGCAAATCAGCGCGCTTCAGGGTAGACTTCAGGTCTTCCTGGGCTACAACCAGGGCTTTGGCGATGCCCAGGCGAATTGCTTCAACCTGGCCTTCGTGCCCGCCACCGGTAACGCGGGCCGACACATCGTACTTGCCGTTTAGGTCAACCGCGGTGAACGGCTGGTCTAGTTTGCCAAGCAGGTATTTGCTGTCTGCAAAATACTCTGCGGCGGGCTTGTCGTTGATGGTCATAACACCCTTGCCGCTGGTCAGACGGACGCGGGCCGTGGCTGCCTTGCGGCGGCCCAGGGCGTAGTGGTAATGTTTGTCAGCCATTATTTGGCCTCCTTAACTGCTAGGGTTTTTGGTCCTTGCGCGGCGTGATTGTGCTCTTCGCCGGCGTAAACCTTTAGGCGGGCTAGGCGGTCATCGCGCAGCTTGTTAACGGGCAACATGCCGCGGACTGCCTTAACAATCGGCATGGTCGGATCTTTTTCCATGACCTTGGTTAGATTTGCTTCCTTTAGGCCACCAGGGTAGCCGGAGTGCTTGTAGTACATTTTGTCTTCCATCTTTTTGCCGGTAACCTGCAGCTTGGCAGCATTGATGACAACGACATAGTCGCCGCAGTCAATGTGCTTGGTAAACTGAGGCTTGCCTTTTCCAGTTAGCAATTGGGCAATTTGAGTGGCCAGGCGGCCCAGGGGCGCCTGCGATGCGTCTACAACGTACCATTCGCGCTTAACATCGGTGGGTTTTGCACTATAGGTCTTCATTATTTGGTCTCCTTCTTGGCGGCTGCGGGCTTAGCGGCAGCTTTAGCAACAGGAGCTTCTTTGAAGTCGTCCACAAAGGTGACGGTTGCCATTTGGGCGTTGTCCCCGCGGCGCAAAATGGTGCGCGTGACGCGGACGTGGCCAGACACGCGGCCCTTCATTTTGGGGGCTAGTTCGTCCACCAATTTGTGGGCGCTTTCTACGGTGTGCAGGCCGGCAATGACTTGACGGCGTGAGTGCAAATCACCCTTCTTAGCTTTGGTAATCAGTTTTTCAATGTAAGGGACAATTTCCTTAGCTTTAGGCAGGGTTGTCTCAATCTTTTCGTATTTAACCAGCGAGTCCGCTAGGCCCTTCATGAGGGCTCGGCGCTGATCGCGCTCGCGGCCAAATTTTCTTCCTTGGTATCCGTGGCGATGCATATTAAAGCTCCAGTTCCGCCATCTTATCTTTAACTTCGTCTAGGGCTTTGCTGCCAAAACCTTTGAGTTCGCGCAGTTCAACATCGCTCAGAGCAAACAGGTCCTTAATGGAGTGGATGTCGTTGTTAATCAGCGCGTTGGTGGTGCGGGCCGACAGGTTCAGGTCTTCAATGGGGGTGTTGAGCGCAGTTGGCTCTTCACCGATCATGTCTGTGTCAAAACCGTCGCCAGCGCTAGCGGCAGGTGCGGCGGCGGCCACAGGAGCGGCCACGCGGGTCTGACCAGCCAAAGCGGTGTATTGGTTAACCAGGATTGCAGCTGACTCTTCAAAGGCATCACGCGGGGTGATGGTGCCGTCCGTGTCAACGGTAATCAACAGTTTGTCTAGGTCTGTAGCTTGGCCAACGCGGGTGTTCTCCACCTTGTAGCGGACCCGCAGCACGGGGCTAAAGATGGCATCGAGTGCAATCATATCGCTGCCCTTGCGTGCGGTTTCTTCTTCTATGGTGCGGTAGCCGCGGCCGATTTCTACAGTCAGGTCAATGGTTAGGCTGCCCTTGGCGTCATCAATCGTCGCCAGCACGTGGTCTGGGTTAACGACTTCTACATCTGCGTTTAGCTGGATGTCTTTAGCGGTTACAACGCCTTTGCCTTTTTTGACGATGCGTAGGTTCTGGACATCGTCTCCGTACACGCGGAAACGGACACCCTTCAGGTTTAGCATGATGTCGATTACATCTTCTTTAACACCGGGAACAGTGGTAAATTCGTGCGTCACGCCATCGATTTTAAAGCTGGTAACGGCGGCACCGGCGATGCTGGAAAGCAGGACGCGGCGTAGGCTATTGCCGAGGGTCATGCCGTAGCCAGAGTGGAGCGGCTCAACCGTAAATGTAGCAGATGTGCTGCTGTGGTCATCAACTTTGACAACTCCGGGCTGGTGAATGTTGTTTGACATATTCGCTCCTTCCTTAGCGTGAGTAGTATTCTACGATTAGTTGTTCTTTGATGTCAGGTTCAGCGTCATCGCGGGTTGGCAAGCCGGTCACCTCTACGGTGACTTTCTTGCGATCTACCTTGAGCCAGCCTGGTGTTGCACTTGGCGCAGGGCTAATGTCGTCTAGCTGCTTGAAGTAGCCAGAGTTTTTGCTTGCTTCGCGAAGAACTAGCTTGTCGCCAGCTTTCATGCGGATAGAAGGAATGTCAACGCGGGTGCCGTTAAGAACAAAGTGTCCGTGGCTAACGAGCTGACGTGCAGCGCGGCGGCTTGGTGCAAACCCAGCGCGGTAAACAGCGTTATCTGCGCGCTGCTCAAGCAGCTGGAGCAGGTTGGCACCAGACTGACCTTCGCGGCGCGTGGCTTCTTTCATGAGGTTAGAGAACTGCTTCTCTAATAGGCCATACAGGCGCTTAACTTTTTGCTTCTCGCGCAGCTGCAAAGAATATTGGCTAGCTTTGGCGCGGAAACGGCTATTCTGTGCCTGACCAGGCTTAGCAGTGCGTTTAACCAGAGCTTTGTGAGCCTTGGGGTGCAGCGCGTAGCCTTCGCGGCGGGACATCTTAACGATTGAGTGAGTGTCTCGTGCCATGGCTTAGACCCTCCGTGCTTTCTTAGGACGAACGCCGCCGTGAGGCACGCCCGTAACGTCTTTAATACTTTCAACTTGAATACCAAGGGTAGCGAGTGCGCGGATTGCAGCATCGCGGCCCATGCCAACGCCCTTTACAAAGACATCGGCCTTAGCAAAACCGTACTGCTGCTTAGCAGTCTGGCCAGCTTTTTCTGCAGCAACTTGGGCAGCGTAAGCTGTACCCTTTTTGGAGCCGCGGAAACCGCAGGCGCCGGCGCTGCAAGCAGCCAAAGCGCCACCGGTGCTATCGGTAAACGTAATGATGGTGTTATTGAACGTAGCCTGCACATGCACTTGACCAGCGCTAACTTGCCGCTTGTTCTTCTTTTTCTTAACAGTAGTTGTCGTAGATGTAGTTGCCATTATGTCTTGCTCGCTACTTTCTTAGCCGTACCGCTGACGGTGGTCTTCTTACCACGACGCGTCCGAGCATTTGTCTTGGTGCGTTGGCCACGGCTTGGTAGGCTGCGTGCGTGACGATCGCCACGGTAGCTCTTAATCTCTTTCAGCCGCTTAATGTTGCCAGAAACGATACGCTGTAGTTCACCTTCCACGGTGTAATCAGCGTTGATAATGTCTTGGATACGAGCGATTTCTGCGTCAGTTAAATCTTTAACGCGAGTGGTTCGCTCTACCT
>CAZRPP010000027.1:0-8093 GCA_964602145.1 uncultured Candidatus Saccharibacteria bacterium | reverse complement strand
CGGCCCGGCCGGAGACTTGGGCCAGGCCAGTCAGGCCGGATTTAACAGATAAGATCAGGTTCTTTTTCTCGTATTGGTCAAGCTCCGCTGGCACTAACGCGCGTGGGCCTACTAGGCTAATATCGCCTTTTAGGACGTTGAGGAGCTGCGGGAGTTCATCCAGCTTGGTGGCACGCAGTACGCGGCCCACGCGGCTGACGCGGGGATCGCCGCCAGGCAATGAGTCTGCATGTTTGCGGTATTCGACTGCTAATTCCGGACGACCCATTTTAGTGAAGGCCTGCTCTGGACTAAGGCCGTTATAAGCGAGTTTGTGGCTGCGGAATTTGTAAATGCCAACTGGTCGGTTAAAGCGGCTCAGGCGTTTTTGTCGAAATACTACGGGGCCACCGTCGGACAATTTTATGGCAAGTGCCGCTAGCAGTAATAGCGGAGAAAAAACGAGCAGGCTGAGCAATGAGGCAACAATATCAAATGCGCGCTTAACCAATTTTCCCCAGCCTAACAGCGTGGTTTGGTGCACGGCAATCACGGGCACGCTATGGAAAACTTCTGCTTCAATGTTGCCGGTAAATAGTTCATTGTTGCCGGGCGCAAAGCGGTAGGCAATGTGGTTTTCTTGGGCGTAGGTAACGATTTCATCATTGCGCTCGGTGGCGGCGTAGAGCTCCGTTTGCACAATCATGTGTATCTTCCGGCCAATGGCGCGGCTGGCGTGCGCAAAGTCTTGATAGACAGCATAATGCGCCTCATCCGGGTGTTTGTGCAGGTTGCCGCCAACAACGCCCACTACTTTATAACCAGTAATGTCCGTCCGCGCCAAAGATTGAATCAGCTGATGCGTGACGCGGGTGTCGCCCACAATTAACACTTTGGTAATACCAATATCAAATTTGAATAGCTCGCGCCTTATGCCGCGGGCGATGGTTCTAAATAGCACCAATGAGACAAAGGCCAAGCCTAGGCCATAGAAGGCGACCAAGCGGGCAGGGAAAATCGGCTGATTAAAGACATAGCTGTAGCTAATCAGGAATAAAATCCCAATGAAAGTGCCAGTAAACAGGCGACCAATCTCTGAGAAGCGTTGCTCATGGATACGGTGATTATAGAGGCCCAACAGGGCAAAGACAAAGATGAAGAACGGCAGCAAAATCAATAGTGTTGTAATAAAATCAACGGCACGAATATGCTCGCTCAAAGGGACTTGGCTCAGGCTAACACGGAGGATATAGGCCACCACAAATGAAACAACCAGAGCTAGACTATCGCCTATCACCAAACCAAAGTTGTAGACAAAAGATGTATTGTTCTTCATAGGAGTACTAGTTATCAGTATAACGCCCTTGCGCTCCCTTACAAGTCTCGTTTAAACTGATGGGAGATGATTTTGGGAAAAAAGCTTCGGCAGCTGCGCCACCAGAGCATGTGGCCGCATGTGCCATATAACCAAGAATTGGGTGATTTTGCGCATGCGCTTGAGCAGCAAGGCAACATTGCCTATAAAGAGATTGGCAACCCGCCGTCTCAAATAATCTACCAGTACCTCTGTGATTTTGTGGCAAAAGTTGCCGACGAGCAATTTGGCCGTGAACGCAGGACAATCAAGATTCTGGACTGGGGCGGCGGTAAAGGCTATGTCACCCATTTTTTGCAGACCGACGGATTTGACACAACACTGTATGAGACTAACGAATTTGGTCATAAAGATTTTTGGAAAAAGTACAAACTCAAAGTGGTCACAGATACAAATGACAAGCTGCCATTTAAAGACCACGAGTTTGACATTGTGGTTGGTTTTGGGGTGTTGGAGCACGTACCGTATGATTACGATGCGCTCAAAGAAGTTAACCGAGTCCTGAAGAACGACGGACTTTTTATGTGTTTTAACTTGCCCAGCGCACTTGGTTACCCACACCATATCGGCCAACTTCTGGGTGTTAAATACCACGATCGCCTTTACGGAATAAAAGAGACAAAACAGCTTCTAAAACGTGCCGGGTTTAATGTAGTTGGGGGTATGTGGCGCCGTCAGTTGTTTCCTAAGAACAACGCCAAATTTGCCCACCCGCGTTTAGCAGAAAAGCTAGACCTACTCTTATGTAGATACACGCCGCTTCGTTTGGCGGCAACCAGCGTTGAGTTTGTCGCCAGAAAACAATACACCTACACGGTGGACCACTAACATGACAATGTGGCGACTACAGTTTACACAGCGAGTTGCAGCCCTGATTGCATGGGCGATAGCGATTGTGCCGTTTCACTCTTTTCTAACCATTTGGCTATCAAAATATCTTGGTCATTTTTTCCTGCTGAGGTTGTGGATTGAAGCTGTACTGCTGATTGTTTTTACTTGGGCTGTTTATCTATTCATCACTTGGAAAAAAGATAAAATCGATACCAATCACCACCGTAAAACACTTTGGAAATTGATTGGCCTATATTTGGGGCTTATTGCACTTTTGGGGGCCTGGAATCTGCTGCACCACAATATTTCCCTGAAAGTTTTTGCCTTTGGTGTAGTGTTGGATACGCGATTTTTATTATGGATGCTGGCAGTAGCGATTATCGCCCAGCGGTCTACTTGGCTCAGAACACGGTGGCACAATTCTGTACTTTGGCCGTTTGTAATTATGACAGTTTTTGCGCTCTTGCAGTTCTTTGTTCTGCCAAATAATTTCCTAGATAGCTTTGGCTACCGAGCCGCACGTACTGATCAATTTGTTTCGTACGTCACCCTCAATCAAGATAGCCAGACATTACGCGTGCAATCCTTTGCTCGCGGTGTTAATCCATTTGGCGCATATCTTGTTGCTTGCCTTGCGGTGCTGGCAATAGGTATGAGAAAAATGCGCAAGATCTACCTGCTGCCGTTGCTGACAATTGGAACAGTTGCCTTATTCTTAACTTTCTCGCGGAGCGCTTGGTTAGGCCTTATCGTAACATTGTTAAGCGGCGGCCTCTTCCTGTTTAGGAAGCATTGGCGAGCCTTGCTGTATATCGGCCTGGCCACCTGTATCGGTCTTGGTACGGCGGCGTATATTTTCCGAAACAACTCAGGCGTTCAAAACGCTGTTCTTCATGAAAGTCAAAATTCTACAGCCGTGCATACCTCCAACGATGGTCATTATGGGGCACTCCAGCAGGCAATAGACGCGATAACCGATAATCCGCTTGGTTACGGTCCCGGTAGTGCTGGGCAGGCATCTTGGTATAATGCGCCGCAGCCAATCCGTAATACAGAAAGCTACCTGCTCCAGGTGCTGGTAGAGTATGGAATTGCTGGATTTATACTCTTTATGGGAGTTATTGCGGCGCTCGCGCGGGCGCTCTGGCTGCGGCGCAACCATCCGTTAGCATTGGCGCTATTTATCTCTATTCCTGGCATGTTGGTCATTAATCTTTTCTCTTACGGTTGGGCCGATGAAAGCCTAGCTTTTATTTGGTGGGGCTTGGCTGGAATCGCCATTGGCACAGCTATTGATAGGGCAGACAATAAGTCGATAGCTCGTCATTTTATCAATGCCAACCGCTGGCTCTCCAAAAAATTTGACACAGTATTTATTCCTAAAAATTGGTGCATAGATGGCCTGCATGACTTTGTCTACAATCTGGCGCCACAAGCTGTAGAAGGCCGCAAAGTCATTTACGATATTGGCGGCGGTAAGCGGCCGTTTGTGGGGACGCAGCTGCCCAAACCGGCCGGTACAAAAGTAATCGGCATTGATATTGACGCCAATGAACTCAAGAATGCGCCAAAGGGCGCCTACTAGAAAACGGTTGTGGCCGACATTCGCGCGGCGCACATAAAATTGCCGCAAGAAAAGGCCACAATGCTCGTCTGCGAAGCAGATTTGGAGCACGTGGCCAACAACAAACAAGCCACCAAAAATATTGCCGCCATGCTTAAATCTGGCGGCGAGGCCTGCATTTTTGTGCCGTCCCGTTACGCGCTGTTTGCGGTCATTAATCGATGGATTCCTGAGTCGTTAAAAAAGAAAATGCTCTTTAGTATTTTTCCAGAAACCTCACACGCCCAAGGTTTTCCGGCCTATTATAATCACTGCACAGCTGCGCAGCTATCACGCCTTTTTACAGAGGCCGGCCTAGAAGTCGAAGAAGTTCGCCGTTACTACGAAAGTAATTATTTTACCTTCTTTTTCCCGCTGCACGTTGGGTGGCGATTTTACCAATTTGTCTGCTGGCTGTTTATTCGAGGTTCGGCTGCTGAAAGCTTTAGTCTTGTTCTTATAAAGCCATTGGCTGGCACTGGTTTTGGGCTAAAGTTTTAGCTGATATCATTGGTTGGACGGCCGGCTACCTGGTGCAGCGTTTCTGGACCTTTAAAGACAGAATCAGCCTCTCTGAAATGCAGCACGCCGGGCGCTATATTTTCATTGAGACAATCGGCTTTATTTTAGACTACGTCTTAATCTGGGCGTTGCGCTCAGCGGGAATTACCCCGTACATCGGTTTCTTCATTAGTGCTGCATTTTTCACTATTTGGTCATTTTTGTGGTACAAATACTGGGTTTTTCCGGAGACAGATGGCCAAAAATCTAGTAAAATGTTGTCATGACAATTCTGATACTCCACGGCATCCAAGGCTACGCCGGTGAAAACTGGGGGCAGTGGCTGCACGATCAACTAATCGCCAAAGGACACACGGTTATCATGCCGTCGTTGCCGCAGGCCAATCATCCGGACCGCAGCGTCTGGTTACAGACGGTAGAAAATCTACTCAAAGATGTTGATCACGATGAACTGGTGATTGTGGCTCATTCTTTGGGCGTCGTTACGGCGCTCGATTACGCAGAGGGGCACGATATTCGGGGCTTAGTGAGCGTGTCCGGCTTTTCATCGCCCTACGGCCATCCAATGAACGAGTATTTTGTGGGTAAGCACTGGATTGATCCGCATATGGTGCGGGCCAACATTAAGAAAGTCGCTATTTTTTATGGCGATAATGACCCGTATGTGGCTCGACAGGCACTGGTGGAGCTGCCGCGCGAATTTGGCGTGCGGCCAGTGATTATTCCGGGCGGTGGCCACCTAAACGCTGCCGCTGGTTTTACAGAATTTCCAGCACTCTTGGCAGCCGTAGAAAAAATGACATAATGGAAGCATGGACAAAAACCAAACAAAAACAATTCGGCCAACCAAAAAGCAAAAAGAACTGCTGACCTATCTAGAAGGCTTTATCATCGAGCACGGCTACAGCCCCAGTTACCGCGAGATTATGCGCGGCTGCGGCTACACCAGCGTGGCTACCGTGGCGCTGCACATCAACAGCCTGATTAAACGCGGCCATTTACGCAAGCGTGACCATTCCGCCCGGTCCTTAGAGGTGGTCACGGAAACAGACGATGAGCCGCTCAAAATTACCTCCAATCAAGTCAAAGCCGCCGAAGAAAAGTGGTTAGTAGAGAAGATAGAACACTTGTTTAGCCAGGCAGAAAACGGTGCCCCGCAGGAGTTAGCGGCCGCCGCAGATAGCATCCAAATTGTGCTGGCAGCGCTAAAAGTTCTGGGCCTGGAAGGCGCTGCACAGAGTTTTGCGCCGCGGCTGAGCGAGATTAAAAAACGGGCCACGGCGGGGCAATAATGTCCAAAGTTTATCAGCACCAATTGCATACACACGCTAAGCCGCGGCGCTGGCGAAAACGGCTTCTTTTGATTTCACTACTTGTTACTTTACTGATCATTGGCGTGGTTATCTGGTCGCAGCTCAAGCCCAAAACCAAAATTAGCGCCGGTGTTTCTAGCACCACAGTGGTGCAGGGCGCCCCTAAAGGTAAAGAGTGGCACCAGGATATTTTTACTATCACGCTGCCAAGAGACTGGAAATTTGTCCGCAAGCAGCAAGATATTTACACCATTTACCATTTTACCGCGCCATCTACCGGCAAAAGTGGCCAACGGTTATTAGATGTTTACGTGGACAGTCATCCCGATAATTTTGCTGTTAACCGCATGCTGCCCGTGGCGCCAGCCGAAGGCGGCAAAATGTACGCCTCTACGCGCGATGTTTCCGACAACTGTACCGTCTATACCATTGGCGCCACCACCACCCGCACTACCGTGGCTCAGCTGGCCAAGTGGCAGAATATCGAATTCCTGTGCGACATGGCCAACACCCTGCGCAACGTGGTGGGCATCGGCTCGGTGGGCGGCGGCATAAACAACGTTAATCTAACGAGTTTGAGTACGGGCAAACATCGATTCTTCCTGACCTACACAGAGAACAACGACAAACCCGATTATGGCGTGTTTGTGGATGCGCTGAATAGCTTCCGTGTTGACCAGTAAAACTACTCTACTTTTTGCGACCATCGTGTACAAAAGGTAGAGTGACACACAACAACGCCGCAGCGCAGAAAAACGCTGCTAAAACCACAATATCTAGCGCCCGCCCGCAGGTGCTACACTACATGTAGTTAACAATCAAAGCTGGAAGAAGGGTGAAATTCCCTCACTGTGCCGCAACGGTTAAAGTCCGATGTTCAGCTATAAAAGCCTCTCGAGCAAGAGCAAATCGCTAGCCTGGCCTGTCAGGCGCGCTTGCCCTCTGCCCGCTAGGCAAGAGGGTATTTTTATGCACGCCGCTATCGCAGAGGCACAACTTATTCCTGAGCAAGCCTATGATGCTGAAATTCGGGCTCAAACAGCTCGCTTTATTGGCGCATGCATTGGCCGCAAGGCAGTCGAATTTAAAGCACCGGAACTCGTTGTATCACCGATTGAATCTCTGCACGACGCTATTCAAAAAGCGGCCGAAGGCGATCCAGAGGCTCGTCGTTTAGTAGAATCAAATGTGCGGACGGACATTATGGAGCGTACCCGCAAGGCGGGTCATGTTAACCGTGAGCCGCTGATGGTAGACGAAGCCGGCCGTATTCAGCAGTTTGGCCAAAGCTTGGAGTCTGTGCAGGCCAATAGCTTGCGGTATGCGGCAAATACAGTTCAGATGTGGAAACGCACAGAGGCAGAGGCTACTAATACTTTCCGCACCCATTACGCACTGCAACAAGGTCTGCTTGAAAATCATTCCATTGTGGTTATATCTCGCGCGGCCGATGATATGACCGAGTCAGAAATGCAAAACGCCGGCTTTTTTGTGGACACCATGAGCTGCTCAATCCAAGTGACAGGTTATCAGGATGGCGAGCTGTATGTGGATTCTGCAATGGTGGCTGGTGTGGCTCAAAAAGGGCAGTCGCGTCATGATGCAGAAACTGTTGTTAAGCTCGGACAAAAGTTAGGTGTTAACCTACGCGGCAAGTCTGCCGCAGAAATAATTGATTTGCCGTTGCTCGTGCCTAATGACATGCTCAAAGATGGCGTGATAGACCTTGTAAGACTGTACGATGAATGCGCCGGGGGCACGTTCTTTGGCCAGAATGTCCCAGCGGAAGATTATGGTACCTTCCGACAAAAATGTCAGGAAAGGGAAGCATTTTTGAGCGGAAAAGTCAATACGATAACAGAGGAAATCTTAGTACAGGCACCTCACATTCAAGACAGAGTTCACGCCACTCGAATGCTCAACAAAATTGCTGGAAAGCACATGATTCAGCAGGCAGTTTTTGATCCAACGATTGACCCGGCGGTGTTTGGCGGTATGTCGGCTCATTATGTTGAACAGGCTCGTGAGCAATGGGAGAGAGGCGATTATGAGGCAGCTTTAACAAGTGTTAAGCAGGCGGAAAAGCATGACAAGTCTAGCTCTTGCCCATCCGGCGCCTCAGGCGGCGGTGAAGAAAAGTCTCAAGAGAGCGGTAACGACGACTGCTCGTTCGTGTCTAAAGAGTGCCCCATTTGCCACAAGAAAAACGTGTATACGACTGTTAAGCGTCTCAGTGCGTCCAGTAAAAAAATATCCGGTGGCTGCGGCTGTACGAAATACGTCAAAGGTTAGCAACTGACGTAAATATCACAATAGACAGCGGGCGAGCATAAGCGCTACACTGAAGGTACTCAAATAGCCCAAGCGAGTGGGCCGCGTGAGACACAAAAATCATCAAAATATTTCAGAAGGTTCAAAAAGCGCGAAGCGAGAGCGTGCTGCCGGCCAACTGGAGGCAATCGGGTAAAGG
>CAZRPP010000026.1:1231-9634 GCA_964602145.1 uncultured Candidatus Saccharibacteria bacterium | reverse complement strand
CGCGGCGAAACAGACTCAGACGACAAGCCAGATTTTGCACCGCTCCCCAAGGGCGCCACCATCGATACAGTTACTTTGGAACAAGCCCTCACCGCCTTCCAGCTGCCTCGTCTGGTGGGCCAAACAGACGATGGTCAGGATATTAAAGCAAATGTTGGCCGCTTTGGTCCGTACGTGCAGGTTGGCAAGACTTTTGTCTCTATTAAACCGCTGGATCCGCACACGATTACCCTGGAAGAGGCCCGCGCAGCCTACGCTGAAAAACTCGCCAAGGATGCCGCCAAACACATCAACGAATTTGCCAGTGGCATCAAGGTTCTGAATGGACCCTACGGTCCCTATGTTACCGACGGCAAGAAAAACGCCCGCATTGCCAAAGATGTGGATGCTGCCAAATTAACAGAGGCAGAAGCCAAAAAACTGCTGGCCGCCGCGCCGGCTAAAAAAGGCCGCTTTAAGCGGCGCGCGCCAGCTAAGAAGTCTAAATAACTATCGGGGCTATGTGCGCTTTATGTGCGGATTTTGCGCATAATCGGCACATATTTTGGGCCGCTGTATCTTAAGCCGGTGGCAAATCGTGTGCCAAAAACACACACAAAACGCACACGAGGCAGAGTGTCTGCAAACCAGCCAAAACAGCAGGCATAAGCAGTTTTAGATTCTACAACAATAAACCGGCCAAAACGTCATCAATGTGCTACAATAAGCGTAGCAGACAATACGTTTGACAATTAAAAATTAAAGTTCTATAATACTAAATGAATAAACCGCCGGCGTGGGGCGGATAAGTAGGAACACGAATGACTGACAAAGTACCAGCCGCCAAAGAATCTAAAGAGTTAAAACTACAAACAGAGGCCTTAGTAAAGGCCGTTTTAGAGACCATTGACCGCGAACGCGAACGGGAAATCGTTGCCCGCCGTTTTGGCCTATTTGACCGCAAAGAGACCCTAGAACAAATCGGGGAACTGCTGGGCATTACCCGCGAACGCGTCCGTCAGTTAGAAAAATCAGTCGTTACGCGTCTCAAAACTGCAGCCGGGCAGGGGGGTCTACCTCAGTTAGCAGACTTCCAAACCACGGTCAGCAATTATTTGGCAAAGCACGGCGGCGCAGCCCGCGTTACCGTTTTATCTAATGAACTCACCGCCAAGCCAGGCCGGGAAGAGCAATCACGCCTGTCTTTCCTCAGCCAGCTGTGCCCAGAACTCCTGGTCTTGCCAGAAGACGATAACTACTACGCCAGCGTCGCCCTAGCCGCCGGCCGCGATGAAAAGAAGCTCAAGAGCGCCGTTGCTGGCTTGGTAGATAGTATCAAGAAGTTGGGCGAACCCAAAGACATCAAAGCCATCGCCGCTGCCGCCGGCGCAGAAGACGTTGCCAGTGCAGAAGCGCTCGCCACCACCTCTAAGAACCTAGCCACCCTCAGCGGCCGCTGGGGCCTGGTTAAGTGGCCCATGGTCAATCCCAAGAACATCCGCGACAAAATCTACGTTATCCTCAAAGAAAACGGCAAGCACATGCACTTCAACGACATCGCCAAAGCTATCAAAGACAGCGATTTCAAGCGCAAAGATGTTACCACCCAAGCCATCCACAACGAGCTGATTAAAGACAAGCGCTTTGTCTTGATTGGCCGCGGCATCTACGCCCTCAAAGAATGGGGCTACGCCAAGGGCACTGTGGCGGACATTATCTCAGACGTCCTGCGCCAAGCCGGCGAACCCTTGCATCGCGATGAAATCGTCAAGCGCGTCCTAAAAAGCCGCTTCGTTAAAGAAACCACCATCCTGCTGAACCTCCAGGGCAAATCACAGTTCCAGCGCGTGGCTAAGGCTACATACCAACTGGCTGAATAGACTAATCTCATGTCTAACCTGTTAAGGCACCCTACTCACATGCTCACTGAACACGACTCTGCAACGGTGGCCTGGGGGGCGAGAAGATATTCATAAAGTATCTCTTATACAAGATGGCCGGCCAATCCTTAGACGAATAGTTACTACCCACACAGAATTATGGGACAGACTCCCTTTATTAGACTTCCTGGGAGAAACAAAGGAAACCCTCGATAAAGCATCAAGATTTTTTGGCGCCACACTTGTTAGATATGAGTGTGGCATGGCTAAAATCCCAGAGGAAGGCCTGTCGGACAAAATGCAGGCTTGGCTTTCTAGGCAGCATCGTGAGATTCCGGCAGGATTTTCGCTTGTGGCGCTTGTAGATAAAATAACGGTAACTCAGCCCAATGATAATGACACACTCCACCAAACTTGGAAAAAATATGAATCCTGGAAAGCAACACACCTAGAAGAGGCTCAGCGGCAAGATAACCATCGTGATCAATTTGTCATAGGGTTTAATCCGGCCACCGGGGCAGAGCAACTAGTCATGATTGACCCTGACCACCGGGTCAAACCAGCAAACATGAATTATTGAACGTTTTGCGAACATCCTTTATAGTTGGGGATTGGTGGTAGGTAGCTTGTAATGTGCCACATTGGCAAACTTTAGCAGTCCGGCAGAGCAGCGCCCAAAAACACAAACAGAAATAGGTAGTTGCGTTATAAATCATTGCAACGAAGCGCGGAGCAGTGCATGTTTTCAAACACAGACATCACGTCGCACAATGTATATTTTGCGACGCGTATTTCTTGTAATAAGTTGATTACATGTACCTAGCCGTCAGGGGACTTTTTTCTTGTAACCACGTATTCCAACGTTTTTCATTACGCAACTAGGTTACTATTACTCCGTTAACGGCCCCTGTGTCGCTCTTTCCTAGAGGCCCCCGACAGGCCTAGTGTTTAGACAAAAATCACAACACTAGCCGACTTATCCACAGCTGCCCGTGAAATGTTTGCTTTTTCACGCACTTCATGGCAAAAATTTGACTTTCCCCTCCTTCCCTAGTTTTATATATTTTTTTGACAATTCCCTACTTTTGCATTGTTATATAGTTTTTTCAAAAATACATCTAGTCACGGTATGTGAACATTTTCCGAACACGTAGGGCAGCGGAGGAGTCAGAAGCCAACCGGCGCCAGAAGCCGCTACTGGTAATAGGCGCGGCCCGGTACACGCACATCTATGTACTGCGCCGGCGCCACCCCCTGCCCGCTCACCGCCAGGTACGTCCCTACTTGCACCCGCACCGTCTCTGGATCGTGGGTATTAAACTTTACCACGTATGGTTTATCGACTACGCTGACATCAATTTCCTGGGCCGCACCAGCTGGTAAGGTTAGTCGAGTAACCGTTACCAGTTTGGCGGCCAGTAGCTTCAGTAGTTTAGTTGTAAAGGTGGCGCTGGCTGGGCTGACAGCATAGCTGCCTGGCTTGGCGGCTTGCCCAGTCTGATCAGTTATCACGGGTAGATTTGCCGTGAGGGTGGCCGGGGCAGCATCTTTAGTGCCAATAACCAGGCCGTTATCGGCCATAACATAGCTGCCGTTAACCGATTCCAACACAAACGCCGGCTGACGCAGTTCAATATGATACACCGGCCGATGTCCAAGCAACGGTAAACTAATGCTCACACTCGCCAGTTCCGGATAGCGCTGCTGCAAGCGCTGCGCCATTTCTTTCGTGTTAATCGTTGGTTTAGTCCTAGAGAGCACTGAGCTGCCTAAATCCTCTGTGGCCGACTGCTGGTACTCCTCTGTGGTATGGAGCGCGTGCTGGTCCGTGTTGCCAACATACACCACTCGTGGCGATGTACTCAAAGACCCAACAAAAAGCAGTAGTCCTAGTCCAGCAATCAGCCCCAGACTAAGCGGCCAAGCCGATTTTGCCCTGGCGGCAGCAGGAGTATTTTTACGGCGCGACATATCAACTTCGTCATCATTGCGCAGATTACGCTGCGCACGATAAGCGTAGTTTGATGGCCGCTGTGCCGGTCCATACTGTGGCGTCCGTACGGCCGCCGACTTGCTACGCCTAAGCTTCATCAGCCCTCATATCCTTCGTTAACGACACAATGACATCCGCCAATTTCTGAGCTGCTACTGGTTGCGCCAGTGTTTGAATCTTACTGGATAGCTCTTGGCGCGCCGCATCGTCTGTCAGCAGCGCCGCTAAAGCCTCTAGCAGGGCACTCCCTTGATCTGCTGCCGATTCTGACAGCATCTGTACGGCCCCCTGCTCTGCCAACACCTGCGTATTTACCACATTCCAGTGCAGCTGCGGCGATGGGATTATCAGGCAAGCCTTGCCCTGGATAGCAAACTCTGCCAAGTTAGTTGCCCCGCCCCGCGCCACTACTAAATCGGCAGCCTCACTTAACAGATGTAATTCTGTTGTAAAGCCAACAACTTCGACTCGTTTTCGCTCTTTTGGAGACAGTACGCTGTCGTAGGCCTTGGCTGCTATGTCTGCTAAATCGCGTCCAGCAACGTGCAGAACATACAAGCCAGGAACAGCCCCAAACAGCTGCTGGCTAACTGCGATTATTCTCTCATTTAAAACAGCTGCGCCGTTGCCGCCACCAGTAACCAGTAGCACCGCTGCTTTTTCTGGGATAGAAAGCTTGGCACGGGCTGCGCGCTGCCTGTTCGGTGTTACGAGCTGGTACTTATCACTCACCGGCACGCCAGTTACAACAATTTTATCCTGTGGATACGGATACGTTTTTGCAGGCAATGCCACCGCATGCAACCGAGCGCCACCGGCTATTAAACGATTAGCCAGACTAGGCAAAACATCAGAATCATGCGTGATATACGGCACGCCGCGCAACCGGCCAGCCACCGCCACCGGCACGCTCACAAAACCGCCGCGCGTAAAAATCAAGGCGGGCTTCAAGCGGCGCAGCAGCCAAAAACTTTGCCAAATGCCGGCCAGCATCCTAAACAAATCGCGCACATTCAGTGCTTGGGTGCGCAGGTCAAAAATTTGTTTAAAGCCATCGGATTTATAGCGCCTAAATTTGCCCGCAGACACACTGTACACGGCGTCAATAGAGGGGTCGGCCGCTGGAATATCGCTTAAACGGTCGCCGCGCTGGCCAATGTAAACCAGACGCGCATCTGGTAACTGCTTGCGGAGTTCAGCTGCGACCGCTAAAATCGGGGTGATATGCCCCCCGGACCCGCCGCCCGTCAAGACGATTGTCATGCCCGCCGCTCCTTTCATTACTTAAACGCAAAACTGTGTAGCCAGACACTTGATACGCCAGACCCATGGCTGCCGCCACAAACACCATACTGGTGCCGCCGTAGCTAATCAACGGCAATGTAATCCCTTTTAGCGGGAACAGACCGATCATAGCACCGATGTTAATCAGCGTCTGCGTGCCCAGCCAGGCCACAATTCCCAGGACTAAAAATCGACTAAAGTTGTCCGGCGCCCGGGCAGCAATGTTGAACAATCGCGCAAACAGTGCTCCAAAAATGGCCAATAAAACAATGCTACCAATAAAACCAAATTTTTCTGCATAAATTGCAAAAATCGAGTCATTTGGTGCTTCTGGCAGGTAGCCGTAGGCCTGCACACTACTACCTAAGCCCAGGCCAATGAGGCCGCCAGAGCCCACCGCCACAATGGCTTGGCAAGCCTGGTAGCCCGTGGCAGCTTGACTACAATGAGAAGTAGCTGGATTCAGATATGCCTGCAGACGTTCGCGCCTATACGGCGTTACCGCAATAGCAAGTAGCAGCGCCGCACCAATCACCGCACCAACTAAGAACAGACGACGCAGCGGTACACCGGCCACCGTCATCATCACGGCCATCATGGCTAGCATGACCACGCCGGAACCAAAGTCGCTTTGGATAAATACTACAATAACGCCAACGACGCCCAAAAGCAGCCCCAGCGGCCGGGCCATGCGCTTCACGTCCTTAATCCACCCCTGGCCAACAGCGGCGGCCAGAATACCGGCCAGCCAAACAACGACTGCAAACTTAAGGAGCTCCACCGACTGAAAAGAAAAGCCACCTAGCCGCACCCAGCGGTGCGCCGGATAATTAGGGTTAACCGGCATAATCAGCGCCAAAGCCGTAGCCAATCCAGCCGCAATCAGTAGCGGTTTGTGCCAGCGCTGCCATTGGCCAAGTGGTATTTTGGCTGTCATGGCAAAGGCCACCAAGCTTAGTCCAATCGCCATAAGCTGACGGACCACCAGATGGTCGCCGCTCTTCAGCGCCGGGCTAATGGCGTACACTACCACCAGGCCAATCGCCAGGAGTGATACGCACAGTATCAGCAGCCAGTAGTCTGGCCGATGCCGCCGCAGATTATCGGTGGCAACGGGCGCCGGCCGGTTAGGACGTCGCCGTTCCATAGGGCTTAACTGAATCTCCCAGCAATAAAGACCATCAGGCCCACAATTGCCGCCACCTGGCCCAGCAGCCAAAAGCGCATCGTAATTTTGGTTTCCGGCCAGCCGATTGCCTCAAAATGATGATGAATCGGCGATGACAAAAAGACTTTTTTCCCGTTTCGCAGCTTGCGCGATACACGATTAATAATCACCGACAGGGTTTCCATAACGTAGACGGCGCCAATAATCGGCAGCACGTAAATTGTATCTGTTTGCATGGCCACCACGCCCAGCGCTGTACCTAGTGCAAATGAGCCAACATCGCCCATAAAAAAGCGGGCCGGGAAAATATTAAACCACGTGTAACTAGCCAGTGCGCCCACCACTGTTAGACAAAAGCCCGCGATGCCCCACTTGCCCTGCACCACCGCAATAATCGCGTAGGCCAAGAACGATGTCATAAGCAGACCGCCGGCCAGACCGTCCAGCCCGTCAGAGATGTTAACGGAGTTAGCCGTTGCTACCACCACAAACCAAAACAGCGCCACCACGCCCACACCCAGCGGCACCTGATGCAGCCACGGCAGGTAAATACTGTGCACGTCCAGCTTGTCATAGAACCACCAGCCCATGGCCAACGTCACCATGCTATACAGCAAAAACTTAATCTTAGCGCCCATGCCGGCAATGCGCGATGAGCCGCGGATGTTCATTATATCGTCCACCAAACCAATCGCACCAGCCGCCAACAGACCCGCTAGCGGTAACCACGTCTGGCTGCGCTGCAAGTTGAATAACACCGTAATGAGCGCCACGGCCGCCACAAAAATCATGCCAGCCATATTAGGAACATGGCGCTGATGCTTAGCCGCATGCAGCTTTTTATATACCGACGCTTCTTCTCCGCCCAGCGTGTCCGTGCGCTGCTTTTTCCACCATTGCCAGTGGTAGGCGGCCTTGGTGTACAGCGGCGTTAGGAGCATGGCTACGGCAAAACTAGCCACCGATAGCCACAGCAGCCGCAGCAGCGTGGCGGCATTAATTGTTACATCTATTGTTTGCATTGTTGATTCCTAATCTACTAGCTATAAGTATAGCACTTTACCCCTATTTTATGTGGAAAAAATAGCCGGTCTTAATGACCGAATAACAGATATCGTAGTTATCGTTGCCCTCGCCTTTTGGTAACCTAAATTCTACCTTGTCACCGATTTTTACCACAGGCACTGTGACACACTCTTCATTTCTCTCATTTGGAGACAGTGGTGTATTCATATAACCGCTCGCATTGATATGGTATTCCCTCTTTAGGGAGTCCTTTAGGTCGATGCCGTAGTAACCATCTTCAGCAACATTAGGTCTTTGAATCACATTCGTAACTGTAGCTGTAATCACTTCAGAATTGGGACGACTCAAGTAAAATGCCGCTAACGCAGCTAAAACGATGAGCAGTACGCAAGTCCCTATGACGATTGGTACAATTGGTAATTTTTTCATTCGTTCTCCTAATTTTTTGGCGATACGTAGCCGCCGTTTATAAGTGCATGCGCCAGATCTGCAAACACCGGCTGACCAGCGTTGGCGCCAGCGTAGCCCGCCACCTGCGGCTTGGTGTTAAATACGCAAATCACGTACTGCGGCTTGGTGCCACCAACAAACCCTAGGTACGTGCCGTTAAAATTGTGGTCATCATAGCCGCCGCCCGGCTTGGCAATTTGCGCCGTGCCCGTTTTTCCGCCCACTATGTAGTTATCAGGGAAATTCATAAAGCTATAGCCAGCGTCGCGGTAGTGTGTCACCACCTGCTCCATCAGCGGAATCAATTGGCTGCTCGTTTTGGCAGACACCACGCCAGATTTTGTAACCTTTGGCGCAACTGCTGTCGCTTTGCCATCCTGGCCCACATACTGTGCCACAAGGCTTGGCTGATAATACGTGCCGCCGTTCACGCTAGCCGCCAGTGCCGCTGCCATCTGCAGCGCCGTAACCTGCATGGCCTGCCCAAAACTGGTATTTGCATATGTCAGCGCCAAGGCCGATGCCTCTGGATCTGCCGGCGGCACCACGCCAGCAGATTCATACCCCTGCTCCACCCCTGTTTCCTTACCAAACTGATAGTGGTCCGTCATGTACGAATGCCA
>CAZRPP010000026.1:0-1131 GCA_964602145.1 uncultured Candidatus Saccharibacteria bacterium | reverse complement strand
GGATCTTTTATGGCCGCCCGGTTAGCTGGATCGTAGGTAGGAAAATTAGCCATGGCCTTAATTTTACCGGTGTTGACATCCATAATCACCGCGCTCAGTAATTGCGATTTAGTCTTGGCCGCCTGGGCCGCCAAAATCTGCTCCATCTGCACCTGCATACCCAAATCTAGACTCAAAATCACGTCCTGCCCCGGCACCGGTGACTGTTGAATATTCTCCTGACTAGCCGCCAGCGGCACGCCGCGCACATCGGTAATCGCTTTGAGCATACCCGCCTTGCCAGCCAACTGCTTGTTGAGCGCTTGCTCTACCCCATATTGCCCTACCCCTTCATCGTTCACAAAACCAAGCAGCTGCGACGCCAAAGACCCTTGCGGATACGTACGCGATGGCACCACCTCCGTACCCAAGCCCGCGTATTCCAGCTTTCTAATCTTATCGCTTTGACCTTGGTTTAACTCTTTTTTCAAAATAACATAGCGGGTATTTTTGGACTGCAACAGCCGCAGATAATCACCAGGTTGGCCACCAACCACTCCCGCTACCGCAGCTGCGTATTTATCGTGATGCTTAACCAGCGTGGGGTCAACAAACAGCGTGTACAGCTTCTGATTTAAGACGATTGGTACCACTTTGGCGCCATCATACGCCTTGATCGTGCCGCGCTGCGCCGGAATTTCATACTGCTTTAACTGATCGCCCAGGGCAGCCTTTTTAAAGTGATCGTATTGGATAACCTGCACATAAAATAGCCGTACGCCAAAAATGGCCAGCACCGCCATTAGGCCCGCTTGCCATAACCAAATCCGTGAGCGCATCTGCTTGGGCGAATCTTCTGATGTAGCAGTAGCCGCCGCAGGACGCGGCACATGAGAACCAGATCTAAATGTATCGGGCCGTAGAGGCATAAGAGGTATTATACCAGTTAGTTAGCAACTGAGCCGCTGGGCGCCACCGCCACCATGCTCTTAGCCACGTCGCTGGAAGCTACGCGCTGCAAGGACTGCAAGCGAGCGGATTCTACCTGCAAATTATCGTTATCAGTTTTGAGCTGTGCAGCCTGCTGCTGCAAATTATTGATGCTAAAGCCGTAGGCGTTGGTTTTGGTAACCTGTGTCAGATATAAAAGGC
>CAZRPP010000025.1:0-10211 GCA_964602145.1 uncultured Candidatus Saccharibacteria bacterium | reverse complement strand
AACCAAAGCCTTTGGAGCGGTTGGTGTCGCGGTCTACGATGACCTTGGCGCTGGTGACAGTACCAGCCTGGCCAAAGAAGTCAGCCAAGTCTTGGTCTGTGGCAGCCCATGCCAGAGATCCGACAAATAGTTTGTTACCCATGAGGAATACCTCTTTCTTCGCTCAAGAGGTAAATGACTTGCACCTAGCTGCGCCTCTGACATCGAACTTAAATCTTAATTCTAGAACCTTCCCACGGTGGGGCTCTCACTAGCAGCTTCTTCTAGTATCGACATAATGGCACACTTTGCGGTACCTGTAAAGATGCAATTTTTGGGTTTTTTTGCCGGGGGCGCGCCTATCTTAAAATGGATATACGATGTGCACACAGAAGCTACACATCGTATATATCTTTTGAGAGCGTATTCCTATTGGAGAGCGACGCTGGTAGCGACGGCGCTATCGCTGCTGTTGACGCGGACGGCCACGGTGTCACCGGCCTTAATGTCAGTAGCAGCGGCGCGGGTGCCGTCGGCCTTGGTAATGGAGGTGCTGTCGTTCAGTTTGTAGGTGGTGGAGCCGCCGGTGCGGTCATTGGTGACGGTCAGGCTGTCGGCGCTCACGGCGGTGACTTTGCTTAAGGAACCGGCGCGCATACTGCGCGGGCCGCCCATGTCGTCTCTAAAACCTTGCATCATGCCGCCGCGGCCAAAGCCATCGTTGTCAAACCGATTATGGTCGCCCATTTTGGCACCGCAGGCAAAGGCTGAGCTGAGGAGTAAACCAAGCAGTATAAGCCCGCCCAAAGCGTACCAAACGCGGTGTTTGCTGTGGCATACGCAGCGGCTGCCGCAGGTGCAGGTTTGTGGTGTTGGGGTTAGGTCGTCTTTTGCCATATAGAAAGGTCCTTTTTTAGATGATAAATGTAGTATGCGCCGATTAGACTTAAGATTTGCTTAAAGCCCCTTGAGTCGCAGCGAAAAACTGGCGCCCTGCCCGGCTTGGCTGCTGGCGTGCAGGTCCGCGCCTAGTTGGCTGGCGAGACTTTTAGCAATCGGTAGCCCCAGCCCGTAGCCATTTTGGCCGCCGCCCGTGCGGGCGCTATCGGCTCGGTAAAAGCGTCGGAAAATATGGGGTAAATCTTTGGGACTAATGCCGGGGCCATCGTCTTTAACAATCAGCTGCACATGGCCGGCTCGCGCCTGCGTAACCAACCACACATTGCCCTTCTGATGGCCGTATTTAATGGCGTTGTCCAGGAGAATGACCAAAATTTGCGTCAGCGCGGCGGCATCTGCCAGGACCTCTAAGCGGCCAACTTGGTCGTGGATTTGGATTTTTTTGGCCTGCGCGGCTGGGATAACTTGGTTAATCGCCGCAGTGACTACCTCTGGTAAGGATACTGCTTGCAGCTGCAGCGGCGCGGCGTGTTCCTGCTTGGCCAAATTGAGCAGCCCATCCGATAATTGTTGCAGTTTAATCACTTCCTCCGTGTTGCCGGCAATCACTTCTTTGGCGGTGGCCAAATTGAGTTTAGTGTTGCGCAGCGCAACCTCGTTGGTGGCGCGGATGGCGGTGAGTGGTGTGCGCAGTTCGTGGCTGGCGTCGCTGACAAATTGGGCCTGAGCTTCCATGGCGACCTCGATTGGCTCGAGGCTGCGCCGCGCCAGCCACAGGCTTAAAACGCTGCCCACTAGTAGCACGCCGCTGTTCAAAATAATAAGTCCAACTAATAAATTGTGGCGGCCGGTTTCCGCCCGCTCATGGAAAATGTCGTGCAAATCATCGCGGCCTCCCATATCTAGGCGCGGCGCTGGCCGATCGAATTCGCGGGCAGAAACGTTGTACATGGCCACGCTAAAACTAAGGCTCATGAGCAGCATGATTGCCAGATAAGTGGCGGCCAGGCGCGCCGTGGCGCTAGAAATTAACTTGGAGCTCATGCCGCAATTTTATACCCAAAACCGCGCACTGTCTCCAGCAGCGGCTTCTGTTTCTTGAACGGTTTGTCGATTTTGCCGCGCAGGTAAGCCACAAAAACCTCGACCGTGTTGGGCAAAATATCGGCATCAAAATCCCAGACGTGGCTCATAATATTATTCTTGGATAGCACCTGATTTTGGTTGCGCATGAGGTACTCAAGCAGCGCAAACTCTTTGCTCGACAAACTGATAGGCACGCCGCCGCGCTGCACTGTTTTAGCCAGCGTATCCAGCTCTAAATTGCCTGCCTTAAGGACGCTAGAAACCGTTTGCTGCGGCCGCCGTAGCAGCGCCTGGATGCGGGCCAGTAAAACCTCAAAGGCGAAGGGCTTGGCCAGATAATCATCCGCCCCAGCGTTCAGCCCTTTCACGATGTCTTTGCTCTGATCTTTGGCGGTCAGCATTAAAACGGGCGTGTGGTTGTTGTCTGCCCTTAGCCGCGCGCAAATTTCAAAGCCATTAAGGCCCGGCAGCATGACGTCTAAGAGGATAATATCGTACTCATCGGCGCTGGCGGCGGCGTAGCCGTCTTGGCCATCGTAGCAGACTTCCACGGCGTAGTTTTCCTGCTGCAGACCCTGCTTAATGGCCTCTGCAATCCGATGTTCGTCTTCTACAATCAGTACTTTCATGGTGCTAGTTTGCTCCCTGTTTCTTAAAATAAGCTTAACGCATGCTATAGTTGCCGCCAAACGATCATTTTCAAGAAGCACATAAAGAGCCCACGCGCGGTAGCCTGGAAGGCACACGGCGTGGGCTTTTAGAAAACGAGTATTTTAGCTAGGCGCCCGCTGCAGAAAAGCCAGCCGATTCCGGCCACAAGTAGCGCATCAAACGTTGACCCTTGCGGCTTAGTTCAATCCAAAATTCGCCGCTGGCGCTGGAGCGCATGAGCACTAAGCCCTTATTTTGGAGTGAGCTTAAAATATGCGCCAAGCGCGGGCGTTCCACGCCCAAGGTTTCCACTAAACTGTTAAAATCTTCGCCGCCGTCTTCATCGATTTGCTGCAAAACAAGTGCGTAGTCGGCTGGTAGGTCAGCTAATCGCTTGGATTTTTTGCGGAATGGTCGTTTCATATATCCCCCTTTATTTTGGTCTTTGGACTAAGTTGCCAAAGTACCCCTATCATGCCCGCATAACTTTAGAAAAACCTTAAGCTTTTCAGTAAAAGCCGGCTATAAGGTGGGCGTGCTATACTGCTAATCAAGCATGAAACAGTTCCTAGGGAGTAAAAAATTTTGGTACGGCGTGCTGGGGTTTTTTGCCCTGCAGTCTATCTGGCTGGCACTCACTGCCCGCTACCCCATGGCCTTTGATGAAAACTTCCACTACGGCCTTATAAAATTGCACGCCGAGCAGTGGCTGCCCTGGTTTGCACATCAGCCGCCACACGCAGCCGAGTTTGGTAGCGTGGTGCGCGACCCATCGTATCTCTATCACTACCTCCTGAGCTTGCCATACCGATTGTTAAAACCGTTGGGCGACACGCCAACCATCCTGGCGCTGCGTTTCCTAAACATCGGCTTCTTCATGGGTGGCCTGCTATTAATGCGCCGCGTGCTGCTGCGGCTCCATTTGAGCCAAGCTTTTACTAATGTCAGCCTGGCCATGCTGACGTTAATTCCGGTGGTGCCGTTCCTGGCGGCCACCATCAATTACGATAACTTGTTTGTGCCGATTTTTGCTGCCGCTCTTCTCCTGACTTTCGCTGTTTTTGACGAGTTTGGCTGTGGCAAGGTTCCGGCCGCCCAGCTCCTGGGCCTCTTTAGTTTGCTGCTGCTTGGCTGCCTGGTAAAATATCCGTTTCTACCGGTTGCATTGGTGCTGGGCCTAAGCGTTTTGTGGCGTGCATGGCGGACAGAAATGTTACATGCCAAAGGTTGGCGCAAATTTAGCAAAAATTTTATGGGCCTGAAGCCGTGGAGAAAAATAGGTCTTGTCCTGTTGGTACTATTGTCCGTTGGCCTATTTTTTGAGCGCTATGGCATGAATTTGGTTCACTATCACACCCCTGTTCCCAGCTGCAATATCGTACTCGATGATTCGTCCTGCGGCAGCTACGGCCCCTGGGCGCGTGATAATCAATTGGCCGCCCAAAAAAACCCCGAGTGGACCGGCAGCATTCTAAGCTTTAGCCGGAGCTGGCTGTACGGCATGTGGTACCGATTATTTTTTGCAATTAGCTGGGACTATATTACACAGCAGCCACTACTCGTTATTAGTTTTGGCGCTGTCTTGCTTGCTGTCTTGCTTGTTCTGGGTACGTTCTGGCGCTGGCGACAGTTAGTAGCCAGCCCGGCTCAAAAACTGATTGTGGCGCTGCTTATTTTGTACGGCGGGATACTGTTTTTAGACAACCTGGAAGCTTACTTTAGAACTGGCTGGCCGGTGGCTATTAATGGTCGCTACTGGGTGCCGTTTTTGCCACTTGTGTTTGCGCTAGGTGGGCTAGCCTGGAGCGGACTTCTACGCTCAAAAGCTAAAGAGTGGGCGGCCGCTGCTGTGCTGGTTATATTTTTGGTCCAGGGCGGCGGTGCGGCCACGTTTATTCTCAGAAACGATAATAATTGGCTGTGGCAAAATAAGGCCGTCGTATCGGCTAATACTGCGGCTAAAAAAATCGTTTCGCCCCTAGTGATTTGCAAGGGCTGCGACCTACTGACTAGCCCTTAAAGTGCTGCCGCTTATCGAGCTCTAAATTGTCTTCTGCCAGGCTTCTATTAACGCTAATCAGGCCGGCCACAATTCCTAGCATGAAGCTGGTAAAGGCGGCGATGAGAAAAACAGTGCCGAGGATTAGCGACTGCAAATGACGCCCAGTGCCAGGCTGGTTAATAAGGTACAGATAGCGAATAAATGGCACTAAACCGGCAATAGTGAAAATAGCGCCAGACGTAAAGAACACGGCGTAGGGCCGATACATAATGAAAGCCTTGGCAATGGCAGTACCAGACTTAAAGACATGCTCAAACATGTTCTTAAACAGGCGCGATTCCCGTGTTTTGGGGTTGGTGGTAATGGGAATGCTAACAATTGTTAAACCCTTTTGGCCAGCTTGGATTAGCGTCTCCATAGCGTAGCTGAAGCGGGTCACTACATTAAGCTTGAGAGCGGCGTCGCGGCTGTAAGCGCGGAAGCCAGATGGCGCATCGGGCACCTTGGTGCCGGCGGCCATATTGAGTACGCGTGTGCCAAAGCGCTGCAGGATTTTTTTGCCCAGGCCAAAGTGCTCAATCGTGCTGGTTTGTCTGTCTGCGATGACCATATCTGCCCGCCGCTCTAGGATGGGCTGGACTAGGTCCGCAATTTTGTCGCCAGGATACTGGTTGTCCCCATCTGTGTTAACGATAATGTCCGCGCCGTGTTCCAGGGCGTACCACAGGCCGTCGCGGAAGCTGAGGGCCAGGCCTTTGTTGCCGTGGTGGCGGACAAAGTGCTTGACGCCGTGTTTTTTAGCGACTTCTATGGTCCGGTCCGTGGAGCCATCGTCGATAATAAGCACTTCTATACTGGAAATGCCGGGGATTTTGGTGGGCAAATCTTTGAGGACATCGCCTAGAGTGGCTTCTTCATTGAGGCACGGGACTTGAATGAATAGTTTCATGCCATTAAGTATAGACCAAAAGGTAGCCCTACCCCAGCATAAGCGCTATACTAGGGCTATGGAACTGAGCATTTTTACTCAGCTAGCGGGCGTGCTCGCAGTGGCCGCCGGCGTATCGGTAATTATGCGCCTCTTTAAGCAGCCGCTCATTATTGGCTACATTATTTCTGGTATTATCTGTGGGCCGGCCGCACTCAATTTGCTGCACGATAGCGCCGCCTTTGAATCGTTTAGCCAAATTGGCATTGCGCTGCTGCTGTTCATTGTTGGCCTGGGGTTGAATGTAGGAGTTATTAAGCGCACCGGCAAGCCGGTTCTGGTGATTTTTGTTTTAAACACTTTGCTTGTTGGTACGGCCGGATTTATGGTGGGCAAAGTCTTTGGTCTCAATACCCAGGAGGCAGGACTGTTGGCGCTCGGATCTTTGTTTAGTAGTACGATTGTGGTCATTAAGCACCTGGTGGACACGCGCGAGCAAGATCGATTGTATGCCCAGGTGGCAATCGGTGTGCTTTTAATGGAAGACCTGGCTGCAACACTGTCCCTAGTGTTCTTAACCGCGTCCAAAAATGGCGCTGCGGCCGGCCAGCTTTACACTCTGTTTGGTAAGGGTATTTTGCTCGCTGCTGGGCTAACATTCATGGGCTGGTTTGTTATGAATCGACTGGCTAAATTCTTTGCGGGCAACCAGGAATTTTTGTTTACGTTTACGTTGGCCTGGGCATTCAGCGTGGCCGCGATTTTTGAGCTAACTGGCTTTTCTTTGGAGGTTGGAGCGTTGTTTGCTGGTGTTGCCTTGGCGTCGTTGCCCTACGCCCAGGAAATGAGTACCCGCCTTAAGCCGCTGCGCGATTTCTTCCTGCTCTTGTTCTTTATAAAGCTGGGAAGCGGTATGACACTGGGCGGCATGCAGGCGGCGCTGTGGCCGGCGCTGGCGCTGTCTGGCGTGGCGCTGTTTGTGAAGCCATTGAGCGTTTCTTCCGGCATGGGCCTCTTGGGCTTTACCAAGCAGACCGGCTTTAAAGCCGCAGCCCACTTATCGCAAATTAGTGAATTTTCCGTGATTATGATGGCTCTGGCGGTCTCCCTGGGGCTGGCATCGGACAATGTTATGAACATTCTGACACTGACGACGCTCTTAACAATTGCCGCCTCTAGCTATCTCATGAAATACGACGATAAGCTCTTTATGCGCTTCTCAAAGCTGTTAAATATTTTTGAAAAACGTAACATTATTCATGCTGAACATGGCCATGCGCCCACCTACAAACTCATGCTGTTTGGCTATCGCCGCGGTGGTCATGAATTTATTGAAACCTTCCGCCATATGCGCAAAAAATACGTCGTGGTGGATTACGACCCAGACGTTATCGATTTGCTAGAACGCCAACACATCACGCACATTTATGGCGATGCCACAGATTACGGTCTGCTGGAAGAACTCAACGTGGCCGGCGTGGAAACGATGGTCAGTATTCTGCCGGACCACGCCACCAATGTTCAATTGCTCAAGTATTACGTGAAGCAAAATCCTAAAGGCATTTTTATTTGTCACGCCACGGACTACGATCAGGCCTCGCAGCTGTATGAGCTGGGCGCATCGTATGTCATGCTGCCGCACTTCATTGGCTCGGAAAAAATGAGCGCCTTCCTGCGCAAAAACGGCACCAGCCGCGAGGCATTTGAGCAGTACCGCAAACGGCACTTGCAGCGCCTGGGCAACTTGGCGCTGGGCTAACAAAAGATTATTGAAATAATTTTGGCTGTAATGTTGTATTACCTATGTCAGTAACATGGAGTTTTACAATGAAACAATCAACGATAACTTTACGAAACAGACAGTGGCCGCTAATAGTGGCCGGCATTGTAGTCTTGGCGCTAGCCGCCAGCACGGGCTGGGCGGCGGCCAACCGATGGCAGTCTAACCAGTGGCGTGGTAATGGCAACGGCAACGGCAGTAGCCACAGCGCCGGATCCATAGAAAGCACGCAAGATGCGCTGGAAAGCCACGGTATTACCCCGCTGTCGGCTAGCCAGGCCAGCGGAAAATCGGTAACGGCAAGTGGACTGGCCTACATGATCGAGGAAGAAAAACTGGCGCACGACGTTTACCAGGTTTTGGGCGACAAATGGGGGTCGCGCATTTTTAGCAACATCACACGCAGCGAAACCATGCACCAGAATATGGTGCAGGCCGTCATGGAAAGCCGCGGCCTGACCGATCCCCGCAGTACAAAAGTTGGTGTGCTCCAAAACCACGAGTTACAAACGCTATATGACCAACTGATTGCCCAGGGTATGCAGAGCGTCTCTGAGGCCTACAAAGTTGGTGTGGCTATTGAAGAGAAAGATATTGCCGATCTTAAGCAAGCCATCGCGGATTTAGACGCGCAGGACACGGACGTTAAGGCAGTCTTTGAAAACTTGCTGCAAGGCTCAGAGAATCACCTGCGAGCTTTTAGCCGCCAGCGCTAGGGCTGTTACTATAGCTGTATGGCAATCGCTCACGAAGAATCTGATGCCGATATCGTCACCCGCGTGGTGGGTGGCGATATCAATGCCTATGCCCGGATTATGCAGCGCTACGAAGCAAAGCTGCAGCGTTACGTTGTCTTTTTGCTCCATGATGAGTTTACTGCCCAAGACGTGGTGCAGGAAACGTTCATTACAGCGTACCGCAATCTTACCGGCTACAACCCCAGCTACAAATTTTCTTCGTGGATTTATCGGATTGCCCACAACCAAGCCATGAATGCTGTCAAGAAACAACCGCCATTATCATACGATGAGCCGCTCGAGCCAATCTATGACCCTGAGCTGGCGCAGGCGCTAGACGCCCGGCTTGCCCAGCAGCATATCCAGAGCTGCGTGGCGGGGCTTAAGCCAAAGTACCGTGATGTAATCCAACTGATATTTTTTGAAAAAATGAAATATCAAGATGCTGCCGACGTGCTGCACATCCCCACCGCCACGGTTGGCGTGTGGCTTTTACGTGCCAAGCGCAGCCTGGCGGCAATTTGCCAGAAGAAGGGAGTTAGGCCATGAAACAATCAGTCAGCAGTATAGTTCTGCAGCAAATAAAATCGGGCAAGGTGCGCATGCGTCCCCGGAGTTATTTTACTACGTTGGTGGCCGCTAGTGTTGTGGCTAGTAGTCTGCTTTCGCTGGTCGTAGCCTATTTATTAAGCATCATATTTATCTGGCTGAGGATTCAACTGGCGAATGGCATGGCGTGGGGTGCCCGCGCTCGTTTGGCAGAGGCGCTGAGTTCTTTTCCGTGGTGGGCCTTAGTATTGGCTGCGGTGCTCATAGGGGTGGTTGTCTGGCTGGTGCGGCGGCAAGGAACGTTGTATCGATACCGGCCGGCGCGCGTGCTGTTCGTGATTCTGTCCATAAGCCTGGCGCTGGGACTGCTTATTTTCTCGGTAAAAATGAGCACAAGCCCGCATAGTGGACCACGCCGCTCAGGCCAAAACAGCCTAATGGGTCAGTAGCTTGCCGCCCATGTTTTGGACATCGCTTAGGCCGCGTAGATCAGTCACGTTGCTGTAGCCAGCGCTTTTGAGTAGCGTAGTGGCCTGGCCCGAACGATTGCCGCTGCGACAATAGACATAGATTTTGGCATCCTTTGGCACATCTGGCAGCTTGCCGGCCTGCATATCCTGTAGTGGCCAGTTGGTGGCGCCGGCAAAGTGACCCGCTTTAAATTCTTCTGGCGTCCGCACATCGTATAAATGGGCGCGCTTTTTTTGCACCGAGCTGCTAACGGTAGCAAATGTTAGGCTGGGCGCATTTTTCGAGCTCACTCCCGCCAGCGTAAAGATTGCCGCAATAACTGCCACTATAATTAGCATATTTCTCATTTGGCTGCGCCCTCCTTAGCGCATTTTTTACAAACACCGCTAATGGTTAACCGGCCGGAAATCTGGCAATCGCTGCCAATGGCCTGCTCTATAAAAGGTTTGACGATGGGTGCCAGCTGCGCATCGCGCAGGCGGCCGCAGCTTTGGCAGATAAAGTGATCATGCTGCACAAGATTGGCATCAAATTGTTGGGCGTTGTCTGGTGCTGGCGGCGCCATGGCTAATTCACCCCGCTGCACCAGCCGCGCTGTAATGCGGTGCACTGTCGTGGCGCTCACATCTGGAAAATATTGCTGCAGCTGCCGGAGGATTGCCGCGTTGGTGGCGTGGCCTTTCGTGGCCAAAAATGCCTTAGTGGCCTGCGTGTATTTGCTCGTGCGATCCATATTTTTAGCATAGCGCCTTTACAGCTTAATGTAAATCGTTTACATTAGAAACATGAATACAGTTGTTATCGATGTCCGCGAACCATTTGAATACGCCATGGGCCATTACCCCGACGCCCTTAACATCCCGCCCATGACTATGATGCAGGGCGAACCGTCTGCCCTGGCCAAGTTGCCGCGAGACACCCGCATCGTTGTCTACTGCCGCACTGGCGCCCGATCCAACAGCACCATGCCGTTCCTGCAGCGCTACGGTTTTACCAATGTAGTCAACGGGATCAATAAAGATCAGGTGCCGCGCTTCCTTGCCAATCAGGGCTGATTGTGCTAAAGTTAAACTATTGTTACTTATGAATCCTTGAGAAAGTTACGGTTGACTCGATTTTCATTTGCGG
>CAZRPP010000024.1:0-10624 GCA_964602145.1 uncultured Candidatus Saccharibacteria bacterium | reverse complement strand
CAATTAGGCGCTCCACCACTTCTTCAATCACCGCTTCTACGCTGGGCTCAAAGGTCGCAATTGGCTTGACGCCGTCTGGCAAGGGCAGGGCCTGGGCCGGCAGCAGCTGCAGGTCCGTGGCCTCTTGAACCAGGTTGGACTTAAACTCTGTGTAGAGCACGTGCACTTCATCAGCTTTTTTGTCCGTAAATTGCTCCAGCACGGTGTTGAGCAGCGGGCGAATGTCGTTGGCCGTGGGATTATCGCCAAAGGCGTGGTAGGCCGATGCCAATTCAACATTTTTCAGCCGGCGCACAAATTGCGCCGCTTTGGAGCCGATGGTAATAACATCGCTGGCAATGCCGGCTTTATCGTCTTCTTTGAGCACCTTGGTCAGCAGCTTGAGCACGTTGGCGTTATAAGCGCCGGCCAGACCACTGTTAGACGTGACCACAATGTACAGGCGGCGTTTAACCGGCCGCCGCTGGAACAGCGGCTCCTGCTTGGTGTCCTCTAGGTGACCCAGGCGCTGCATGAGCCCGGTAGCGGCGTTGCGATAGTCGCGGCTGCGCTGCGCATACTCCTGCGCGCGCTTCATTTTAGAAGCGCTGACCAGCTGCATTGCCTTAGTAATCTGCCGCGTGCTTTTGACAGATTTGATGCGCTGCTTGAGGGCGATGGTACTAGGCATCTTGCTCCCCATCGAGGCTTATTTGAAGCGAGGCTGCAATTCTTCGCCTGATTTCTTCTGTCGTACCTGCAAGAAGAGGGTGCTCTACCACTCCCAGGAGAAGTTCTGCTGCATAACGAATATCAGCCCGTGCGCTTAGGTTGGCTTTCGGCACGCTTGTGTCGCCAATTTCATTTGCAAAGATAGTCGCAAGTGTGTGATCGTCACAATTTCTAAAAGATTCTCGGGAATCAGCCATTATTTTTCTTCCTTAACCTCATAAGCCTTGGCAAGGCTCTTGGCCACGTCCAAAATCACCTTGTTGTCCTCATCCGTGGGCTTGTTGCCGGTGTTGACGAGCTTGACCAGCTTGTCGTGCTTGCTGGAAAGTTCGCGCAAGAGGCCATCGGCCATGGTTTTGACCTTTTCCAAGGGGACCTTGTCAAAGGCACCCTGGGTGGCGGACAGCAAAATGGCGTACATTTCCCAGATGGCGTACGGGCTGTACTGGGGCTGCTTCAAAAGTTCTGTTAGGCGCTGGCCGCGCTCGATGCGCTGGCGGGTTTCTGCGTCCAAATCTGTGGAGAACTGGGAGAAAGCGGCTAGTTCGCGGAACTGGGCTAGGTCCAGGCGCAGCGTGCCGGCCACGGACTTGACGGCTTTGGTCTGGGCATCGCCACCCACGCGCGAGACGGACAAACCAACGGAAATGGCCGGGCGGATACCCTGGTAGAAGAGGCTGGTTTCCATGAAAATCTGGCCATCGGTAATGGAAATGACGTTGGTGGGGATGTAGGCAGAGATGTCGCCGGCCTGTGTTTCGATGATTGGCAGGGCAGTTAGAGAGCCGGCACCTAAATCGTCAGACAATTTGGCGGCGCGCTCCAGTAGGCGGGAGTGTAGGTAGAAAACGTCACCAGGGTAGGCTTCGCGGCCGGGTGGGCGACGCAGCAAGAGCGACATTTGGCGGTAAGCGGCAGCGTGCTTGGTTAGGTCGTCGTAGATAATCAACGCGTGCTGCTTGTGATCGCGGAAATATTCACCCATGGCGGCACCGGCGTAGGGCGCTAGGTAGAGCAGGGCGGCAGAATCTGCGGGGCTGGTAGCCACCACAATGGTCTGGTCCATGACGCCTTCGCGCTTTAGGCGCTCTACTAAGGTTGCCACCTTAGATGCCTTCTGACCAATGGCCACGTAAATGTTGATAACACCAGTGTTTTGGCGATGCTGGTTAATCATGGTGTCTACTGCAATGGCGGTTTTACCGGTTTGACGGTCGCCAATAATCAACTCGCGCTGACCGCGGCCAATCGGCACCATGGCGTCAATGGCGGCAATACCGGTCATCATGGGCTCGTGCACGTGTTTGCGGTCCAGGACGCCTGGCGCGACTTTTTCTACCGGGCTCATCTGCTTGGTTTTAATGGGGTCGCCGCCGTCTAGCGGGCGACCGAGTGGGTCTACTACGCGGCCAACTAGTTCAGGGCCTACTGGCACTTCTAGCACGCGGCCAGACAATCGGGCCTTGGCACCGGCTTTAATGCCGGTTTCATTGCCCATGAGGACGGCGCCGATTTCTTCCTCACCCAAGTTTAGAGCAAAGGCGGTGACGGTCTTGCCGTCCGCACCCTCAATGTCCAGCATTTCATTAAATTTACAGTTGCGTAGGCCGTAAATCCAGGCCACGCCGTCACCAACTTTGGTAACAATGCCCACGCTTTCAATTTCTGGCCGGCTTTTGAGCTCCGCGATAGCGGCGCGGATGTCGGCGCTTAAGTCTTTAATGGATGTTTCTGCCATGTGGGTCCTTCCTCCGTGCCGCGCGTTTAGGCGGCGGTTAATTGTTTAAATTTACTTAATTTTGCCCGGACGGTTAGGTCTAGTTGCTGGGCGGGGAACTCAAGCCGCAGGCCGCCAATTACATCTGGCTGCAGTGACTCATTGAGGATAATCTGCCGGGCTTCTGGAAAAACGGCCTTGACCTGTTTTTCTGCCTCCGCGCGGGAGTCCGCGTCAAGCGGGTGCGCCGTAACCACCGTAGCCTCTACAATGCCGTGCTGGGTGCGGAGCTGGATGATGTCCCGCATCAGCGGCTCTAGGTCCGCGGTGCGGCCATTGGCCAATAGGTACGCGGCAATTTGGCTCGCGTCCAGCGGCTTATCCAGCAGGGCTTTGGCAAGGTCTAAGCGGGTGGTTTTGGCAATCATTAGGCTTTCTGACCTTTCAGGGCGCGGTCTATCAGCTGCGCGTCTTTCTTAGCATCGACTTTTTCATCGATAATCACTTCTGTGGCGTCAGAAATCAGGCCAACCAGCTCGCCCTGGAAGGCTTTGCGGGCACGAGTAACTTCTTGCTCGCCGCGGGCCTGGCCTTCTTTGACAATGGCGGCGGCTTTCTTGGCGGCTTCTTCCTCAGATGCACGCACGCGGTCACGAGCGGCAGCTTCGGCATCTGCTATAATGGCGTCTGCTTTAGCGCGGGCAGCCTTAAGGGCGGCCTCTGATTTTTCTGCTACCATGGCGCGCTCTTGGCGCATTTCTTCACCAAGGGTCACGCCGGCTTCAATCGTTTCACGGCGCTTGGCCAGAATAGACAAAATCGGCCCAAAGGCAAATTTCTTGAGCACCCAAAACGCCAAACCAAAGGTAACCAGCTGGATCAGAAAAGCTGATCCGCTAATACCTAGCGCATTACCGCCGGCCGCTTCAGATGCAAAGTTAGTAATAGGTACCATGAGTCAAAAATCCTTATTTTAGAATGAAGGTTGCGGCAAAGGCGATGAAACCAAACACCTCAACCATAGCGGCAAAAATCATGGCCTGGCTAAAGAACTTGGCAGCTTCTGGGTTGCGACCCACAGCCTTCAGGTAATTGCCACCAATCAGACCTACACCAATTGTAGGGCCAATCAGGCCAAGACCAACCATTAAACCTTTACCTAGTACGTCAAAACTGGGAACAGCTGCGACGGCTTCTGCAAAGTAGAACATTATTATTTCTCCTTTAAATTACTTAAATATGACATTATGCGTGACTTTCCTCCGCAGCATGCTCATCGGCATGATTAACGGCAATCGCCAGGTACATAATGGCCAAAAGGGTAAACACAAAGGCCTGCAGGGCCCCAACAAATAGCTCCATCAGGAAGAACGGCAGCGTGGACACCGGTGCCAGGTAGTGGCCCAGGTAGGCAAAGACGGCAATGACGATTTCGCCAATGGCCACATTTAGGAAAAGTCGCAGCGCTAGGCTAAAGACGCGCGTTAAATCAGTAAACATTTCCAAAATGCCAATAGTAAAGTACAGCGGATTCTTAGGGCTGCCAATGAAGAAATGGCGCACATATTTCCGTAGGCCACCCATTTCTCTAATACTAGCCGTATACACCATGCCCATAGTTATTGCTGCCATGGCCAGTGTGGCATTTAAATCTGCCGTGAAAGGACGGAGCAGCGGCGTTTCTCCGCCAATGTTCAGAGCCTCTCCCACTCCCGGTACAAGACCAAGCCAGTTCGTAACCATAATAAAGAAGAACAGTGTCACAAAAAAAGGAATGTATTTACGACCCTTGGCAGGGTTATTAAAGCTGTTTTCCACTAAGTTAGTAATGAATTCTGCGCCAGCCTCCACTAGCTGCGTAACACCGCCCTGTGGCCGTATGGTCACGCGGCGTGCAACCCAGATGAGCAGGGCGCCTAATAGTACGGTAGTAATCCAGCCATAAAGCATGGAGTTGGTAATGGCCACCCCACCAATATGAAAAACGGTGGACGGGGCAATATGAACAGCAGGACCCTCTGCAGCGGCAAAAAGCTGTATCATGATGTTTGCGCCTCCTGGAGTATTTTGTAGGCCGCATAAATTGACACTGTAGTCAGGAACATGGCCAAGGTAACCCCCGCTAATGTCCAAAATTGACCGGTGCTGTATCTGTTATCCAGCCAATTGCCAAGCCAAACCGGCCCAATAATTACGATTGCCAGCTGCCACGTAAGCGTGAGAAGAGTTGCGCCCAATGTTTGTGCCTTGGCAGTAGACACGTCTTTAGTGTCAGTCTGCTCACTGCGGGCGGCTGTTTTATGCACCATTTGGTTTTAGTATAACAGGTTGTGGTCTCTGTTGCAAAACGTACGTCTAGGCAGGGTTTTAGTTGGTCTGTCTTTTGACGCGTATACACTGTATACCTATTAAAAGACATACTTTAAAAACTGGGGCAGATATCGCTTTACTTTACTTTGTATAGTAGTACAATAGAGGTATGAGCAAAGTTATCGTTTACACAGCAACCTGGTGCGGCTTCTGCCACGCCGTCAAAGACTACTTAGATAAAAAAGGCGTTCAGTACGAAGATAGGGACGTAGACTCCAACCCCGCTTGGGGGAAAGAAGCTGTGGACAAGAGTGGCCAGCGCGGCATTCCAGTGGTAGATATTGACGGCAAAATCGTGGTGGGTTTTGATCGTCCAGCCATTGACGCACTGCTGGCCAAGTAGGCATACTAGCCGCATGGCCTTTGAAAACTACAAAACCAAGCCCGCCGTAGTGGTGGTCTACACCGGCGAGGGCAAGGGCAAAACTAGCGCCGCGCTGGGGCTGACCGTCCGCGCGCTCGGTAACCGTTGGAACGTGGCATTTATTCAGTTTATAAAATATTGGGGCGTAGGTGAGCATGTTTTCTTGCGCGATATTGCACCCATTTACGGCGATCAGCTACTGTTTTATAAGGGAGGAAAGGGTTTTTATAAGGCGGGCGACTTATCGCCGGAGCAGGTCACAGAAGATCAACACCGCGCAGCGGCCTTGGAAACCTATGAGCAAGCGCTGACCGCCGTCCAATCAGGCAATTTTCAGCTGGTGGTTTGCGATGAAATCAATAACGCCGTGAACGATGGCCTGCTCACTGCCGCCCAGCTCAAGAAGTTAATCACCAGCCGGTCGCCCGGCACATCGCTCTGCCTGACCGGCCGCAATTTCCCCGCAAAACTTTTACCGCTCGTGGATATTGCAACGGATATGTCCAAAATTAAACATCATTTTGATGAGCAGTTTTTAGCTAATCCTGGCATTGACTATTAGCGTATACTAAGGGCATGAAACGCACCACGCTCTATCTGTTTGTTGGCTACCCTGGCGCCGGTAAAACTACCGTTGCCCGGCTTTTGCAGCAGGCAACAGGAGCGGAGCACCTCTGGGCAGACCAGGCGCGGCAGCTCATGTTTGAACGGGTCACGCATTCCCAGGCCGAGTCACGCAAACTGTACGAGGCGCTCAACGTACAGACTGCAGCGCTCCTGCGCGCTGGCAAAAGCGTGATTTTTGACACCAATTTTAACTACCGGCGTGACCGCGACAAATTGGCTAAAATTGCCGCCGATAACGGGGCTGATTGTTTGATTATTTGGCGTAATACGCCGCGGGAAATTGCTAAGGAGCGTGCGCTCCATGAACATCACCGCGACCGGAACGGCTACGACCAAGTCATGTCCGCCGCCACCTTTGATCGGCTGTCCAACCACCTCCAGCCACCCACAGTTAATGAAAATTTCATTAAACTGGACGAGTCGGATATTGACATGGCCCGGCTCAAAGCGCATCTTAAAATATAGATGCGGGATAGCCCACTAGACCGATCCAGGCGGCGCCGCCGGGGACGGGTTAAACGTGGGCTGATTCTGGCCGCTGGCGTCTGCGGCGGCCTGCTGGTGCATCCTCCGGCGCCGCTCAAGACTGCCGCCCAGCACGTACAAACGTTTCAGCCCGGCAGCTACACCATCGCTTATTATGTGGACGGCGACACTATCGCCGTAAAGATGAACGGCCAAGTCAACACCGTCCGTTTTATTGGAGTGGACACGCCAGAAACACACAAGCCCAACACGCCAGTGCAGTGCTACGGACCCACTGCCGCCGAACACACCAAATCCTTAATTCAGAAAAATGGCGGCCGCGTGCGCCTAGTAGCGGACCCGCTCAGCACCAACCGCGACCGCTACGGCCGCTTGCTGCGCTACGTTTATTTGGCCGACGGCACTAACTTAAATCAGCTTAAGATTGAACAGGGCTACGGCTTTTTCTACCCGTATTTTCCTTTCAGCCACGCCAGTGATTTTGCCCGCGCTCAAACCAACGCCCAAAAAGCGGGCCTAGGCCTCTGGGGTCACTGTAAACCTACGCCAACAGATAGCGGCGGCTACAAAATGGAACAGCTGCTTAGTCAACAAACGTAGCTGGATTGACACGCTTTTGACGTTGCCCCTTAAAAAGCTGGCGCAGGGAGAAGCGGTGGGTACGCGGGTCCGCGCCGCGGGCTAGCAGTGCGATAATTGGATACGTTAGGATTATAAATGCCACCACCTCATACATATGCCAGGATCCGGGAACCTTATGGCGGCGATAATCGGCTGGAGTCTGCTTGGCGTAGCGCACAAACTGACCAAATGAGCCATAGGCTTGTCGACAGGCAATCAGCGCCCGAACCTCTGGCAGATAGGCAGTCTGGCCCAATTTAGAAAGATGAAAAGACAGGTCCATATCTTCGTGGCCAGGTCCCTGACACAAATGAGGCTTCACTTTCTCCCAATCCGACTTCCGGAGCGCCATATTGGCACCTTGTAGGGGCACAGCCGGGGTGAGCAATCGGCTCATACGGCCCCGCCAAAAATGATCAAACCAGTTCACAACTGCGCCCAGCGCGCCGTAGCCGTAGCGCATCCGGCCCATCAGCGCTATCAGTTCTGAATTAGCTGCAAATTGCTTCTGCAATGAGGCGATCCAGTCTGGCGGTACTTCTGTATCGGCATCAATTCGGCCAATAATCTCGCCGCGGACGGCATCAAAACCGCAGCTACGCGCATAAACTACGCCCTGGCGCGGCTCGTGCAAAACTTTTACGAAGGGATAGCGCGCGGCCACGGCCACTGAATCATCAGAGGAGTTATTGTCCACCAAAATTACCTCTAGCGGCGGTACGGTTTGAGCAGCCAGCGCGTCCAAACAGGCCGGCAAAGCGGCGGCCTCGTTGTATACTGGAATCACCACGCTCACGCGGGAGAATTTATGCGACATACTCTATCCCATTATACGCACCAAACCTGGCGACTCGTGCGCCTGCTACTGCCGCGCTGGCCACGGCGGCTGATTTTTGGCCTGCTGGCCGGCCTGTTTTTGGCCGTGACCGTGATGTATAGTATCAGCGCCTGGTACGGCCATACCCAGGCCAGTCAGCCCATGACCTACGGCGTTTCATTCATCCCCGCCTACGCGGAAAGTTTAGGCCTAGACGCGTCAGAAACGATGGACGCTCTGCTGGGCATTGGCGTCAAACATTTTAGGCTGGTCAGCTACTGGAACCAGCTAGAGCCCGCGCCCGGCCAGTACAATTTTGATCTGTTAGACTGGCAATTTGCCAAGGCAGAAAAGGCCGGCGCCCATATTACGCTCACGCTCGGTTTGCGTCAACCGCGCTGGCCGGAGTGCCACGCGCCCACGTGGGTAGATATGTCCGGTAATTGGCAGCCCCAGCTCTACTCATTTATGACGAAGGTCGTGGAGCGCTACAAAGACAGCCCAGCCCTGGCGGACTACCAACTAGAAAACGAGTATTTCCTACGCGGCTTTGGCGAGTGTACGGACTTTAGCCGTGACCGCCTGGTGGCAGAATATAACCTGGTTAAGCGGCTGGACCCAGCCCACAAAATTGTGATTGCCCGCAGCAACAACGCTCTTGGCATGCCAATCGGTAAGCCCATCCCAGATGAATTTAGCGTCTCTGTCTACAAGCGGGTCTGGGACGCCGGCGTCACTGGGCGCTACCTAGAATACCCATTCCCAGCTTGGTATTACGGCTTCCTAGCGGGCGTGCAACAGATGATGCACGGCAAACCCATGCGCATTGCAGAGCTGCAAGCAGAAGCTTGGCCGCCACATGGTCAGCCAATTGCGCAAGTAGATTTACCCGAGCAAAACAAATCTATGAACGCGCAGCGCCTAAGCGCGCGCTTTGACTATGCCCGCGCCAGTAACCTGCGACGGGTTGATTTATGGGGCGGGGAATACTGGTACTATCGTCTGGTCAAGCTACATGAACCGTCTTTATGGGACGTTGCGCGGCAGGAGTTTAAATAATTCCCGTAACCCGTTCTAGTCGCATTAGACGCTTTTCATGATGCTCATGTAACGCATCATAAGCCTCTGAAGTAACATTAAACATGCTGCCTGTCTGCCCATACAGCCAGCTGATTTGTTCCTCTAGCTTGGAGTCGAAAGCTAGGGATAAATTATCTAGCTTTTTATCGAAAGTAATCGATAGGCTATTAAGTTTTTTATCAAACCTGGAAGAGAGGCCGCCGAGCTTTCTATCAAATGTGGCAGAGAGGTTGTCTAGTTTCTTATCGAAGGTAACGGATAGGTTGTCTAGTTTGGCATCTTGCTCATCAAAACGCGTATCGACATACTGCTTGAGGCGCGTTTCGTGCGCCGCTAGCTGAATAGATAGTTGCGCGCTAAGCTGTGTTTGGAAAAGCGATTGAAGTTCGGAAAATAGCTGTTCATTGGTCATAAAAACTACTGTAGGGCGCGGGCCAAAAAGTGTCAAACGGCAGTTAATTAACTTTTAATTAACTCCGGCCATTTTCCAGGGGTAGCAATTTTCTGTACAATAGAAAGATTATGGCAAAGAAGAAGGCGAAAAGCCCCGGCACCATCCAAAACCGACGCGCTCGGCACGACTATGAGCTCGACGACTCATTAACCGTGGGCATCAGCCTAACCGGTGCGGAGACAAAAGCCCTCCGCATGGGCCACGGCCATCTCCGGGGCGCCTATGTCACCGTTAAGCAAGATGAGCTCTTCCTGATCAATGCCACTATCGCCGGCACTAACGGCATCCCCATAGATGAGCAAACCCAGACTCGGGCGCGCAAACTCCTGGCAAAGCGTAAAGAAATCCAAGCGCTGATAGAGAAGAAGCAACAGGGCAAAACACTGGTGCCATTAGAGTTGCTCACCAAAAATCGGTATATAAAACTGCGGCTAGCTGTGGGCAAGGGCAAAAAGCTGTACGACAAACGGCAAACCCTTAAAAAGCGCGAACAAGATCGACAGGCCCAAGCGGCAATAAAAAGCTTTGCGCGCTAGCGTAAGCGTGTTATACTGACAGTGTCTTTAGCAGCCCGGTGGGGCAGGAGAACATAAAAAGTTATGGCAAACAAAATGCAGCTCGGCGTAGCTGGTGCTGGTTCTATGCAGACCGGTGTCTTTATGGATATAATGTCGCCTATGGCGGCCCGCAAAAAAGTGCCCGTAGAGGAGGAGCCCGTAGAAAGGCCAGACGATGTTGTGCCCACCAAACCCAATGAAACTGAAGCTCCGGCAATCGAAGCCAAAGAGGCGCCAGACACTGAACCAACTCCCGAACCAGAAATGGAGCCGGCTGCAGAACCAGAACCTGAGCCCGTAACCGAACCGGTAGTAGAATCAGCAATTATTACTCCAGAAACCACCAAAGGTCCGCGGTTATTGGCGGGCATGAACCTGCCTGCGAATTGGCAGTGGTACGCCAAGGGCTGCGCAGCTTTTATATTCCTAGTTGGCGGAATGACCGCCGCAGCCCTCCTGGGCAACTTTACACTCGGGAAAGTGCAGGCCGGCTCCGTCCAGATCAACCCTAAGGACGTCAAGGCTAGTCAAAAGGCGATCGATACTGCCAGTGCCAGCTATAAATTTATGCTGAAATATCCAGACAAAACTTCTCAGAACTATACGCTTAAAGATGCTGGCATCACCGTGGATAGCGGCAAAACCGTCCAGGCCGCGCAAAATTCTATCAAAGAATTAGGCTTTAAGCGCTTGGCGTGGTGGCACACGACCAAAATACCACTGACTATCAAGAAAGACGATCAACTCTTCCAAGCCTTTGTGGCCAAAAATGTAGCCATAGCCAACCAGGTCGCTACCGACGCCACTATCAGCGCCGATG
>CAZRPP010000023.1:0-10634 GCA_964602145.1 uncultured Candidatus Saccharibacteria bacterium | reverse complement strand
ATTTGTACGTGATTGGCGGCCACAACGGTACCACCAACACCACCGTGTCAGACACACAGATTGGTAAAATCGATACAGAAACTGGCGACATTGCCAGCTTTACGGTGGTGCCAAACGCCATCACCGCCCGCTGGGACCTACGTGGCGCCGCCGCCAACAGCACCATGTACCTACTGGGAGGCTGCAATGCTGGTAACCCGCCCGGTAGCTGTACAACCTTAAACGGCAACAGCGAATATCTGCTGGCCTACAACAACTACAACGGCACGCCGGCTGGGTATACTAATACCTCTACCATTGCCACTGCGCGGGTGGGAGCGAGCTCTGTTATTTATAACGGCTACATCTATTTTGCCGGTGGCTGTACAGCCACTACCTGTAACGGCGCCACCGTGCTGACGCAAGTTGACTACGCGCCTATTAACGATGACGGTACCATTGGCACCTGGGCTACAACCAGCGCATTGGGCACTAACCGATCGTTCTTTAAACTGGCCGCTTATAACGGCTACATGTACGCTATTGGCGGCTCGGCCAACGGCTCATCTAACTCCAGTACAGAGCACGCCACCATCAACCCCAATGGTACACTGAGCGCTTGGACAACCGATACTTCGCTGCCCACCGGTTTAGGCGGCATTGACGGTGTGATTTTTAACGGCTACATCTACGTAACCGGCGGGCAGGGTAACGGCTCTGTTGGTTACGTTGCAACTGTGTATTATTCGTTAATCAACCCCACTACCGGCGCTTTGGGCGCCTGGGCCACCGGCACCTCATTCACGGGCGGGCGCAACGGCCACACGGCAATTGCGTATAACAGCACCATTTATATCCTAGGCGGCTACAACGGCACCACCTATTTATCCGATGTACAGTACGCTAAACTCAACGCCAACGGCTCCGTTGGCACCTGGAACTACACGGCCAATTTACCGCAAGGATTGCAGCAATCCAGCGGTTTTGCTGCCAACGGGTACCTGTATTTGGTATCCGGTGCAACTGGCGCCAGTGCTTGTTCGGCGGCCACGTACGTGGCGTCTATCCACGCTAATACCACCATGGCTAATGGCAACAACCCAACTGGTTTAGGCGGCTGGTCGCAGACCAGTGTGGTGTTGGGCAGTGCACGCTATGGCGCCGCCAGCGCCTACGATCAGGGTAAAATTTACGTGCTCGGTGGCGCCTGTGGCACCACGGTCGCTCCCACCGGTGCCACGCAGAACTATTACTCTACCATCCAGTCACAGCCGCAGGTGGCTAAATATTCGTACTACATTGATGCCAATAACGATGTGTTCCCGTCCAAGGTGCTGTTTAACGGTATCGACAACGGTACGGGCGCTAGTTGGCAGCTGACCTACCGGTCTGCCGTGGACGGTTCATCTGACTGGGGCCAATCCTCGCCCGTGGTAACCGCCACATTGGGTACGCCGCAGACCTACACGCCGCTGAACGGGGCGGGCGCTAACTCCGAGTTTGCCCGCTATTACTGGCTGGAGACGACCATAGATGACACCTACGCCTTTGGGTATCCAGAAGATGTTTCCCGCGGCCCCACCATATCCGACATGACGCTGCAATTTGTGGCCAACCCGTCCAAGCGCCTACGCCACGGCAAGACGTTCATTAATGACACGCAGCAGCCGTTGGATGCACCGTTCTAACAATGTGCTAAAATAAAATTGTAAGTACAAAAATCAAAATGAACATAGATCTCAACCGATTCAAAGCTGCTTCCGCATCAGACGATCCTGCACAGGCCAGCGCCTGGGCCAGCTGGCTTAGCGATGATCCCGCGCCCGGCGCCGCCCAGGCCACACGCCCCGGCCCAGCGCGGCCACGGCCGTCGGTGGCCGTGGACAGCTTTGCACCGGCCGTCCCGCGCCCGCAGCCAGCCCCCTTACAAAACCCAGACTCCGCGCCAGCCGCCAAAACCACCAACGTCAACATTAGCATCTCTTTGCCGCAGCTAAAAAAGCCCAAGCTCCCAGATTGGCCTTACAAAAAAATCCTCGTTATTGCAGCTGCCGCCGCAGTGGTTTTTGCACTCGGCCTAGCCGTAAAAACAGGGGTGCAATCCTACCTAAAAAGCCACAAGGCGCAAGAGGCGGCCAGCGCGCTGCAGGCCGCGCCAACCGCCGCTAAAGCCAAGCTCAATCCATCGTTTAAGCCCTTAGTGCCGGCCGGCGCGCAGCCCCAAAGCGCCACCTACGATGGCCAGAAGGACAGCTACAGCTATCAGGACCAGATTAAGGGCATGCAGCTCATGGTGAGCCAGCAGACGCTGCCCGCCAAGTTCAGCGCCAGCCCGGCCCAGCTAGCCGCCTTTGCCAAGTCTCTGCAGGCCCAAGCGGCCGTATCCGTTAACAGCGGCACCGCCTACCTGGCCACAGATGCCAAAACTGGCGGCCAAACAGTGGTCATGGCCAGCCGCGGCGTGCTACTGTTTGCCCAAAGCCCGTTCAAGCACTCGGATACGGAGTGGGCCAGTTATCTCAACAATCTAGCCGTGTTACACTAGTAACGTGAGCGAAATCATCGCAATTCTGAACCAAAAGGGGGGCGTGGGCAAAACCACGACCGCTATCAACCTGGCTGCTTACCTGGCACGCCTGAAGCAGCGCGTCTTGGTCATAGATTTAGATCCCCAGGGCAACGCTACTAGTGGCCTGGGCCTCTCTAAAGCCGATTTAGTCCACGGCACGCACGATGTGCTCCTTGGCCGCAAGCCGCTGCACCTGGTGGTCCAGCCGGCCGTCTTTGATGGCCAGATTTTTGTGCTGCCCACCAGCCAGTCCTTGGCCACGGCAGAAATCGATTTAATTAACGTGCCGGGCAGGGAACACGCCCTGGCCCGCGCCTTAAACGACTATGTCGCACAATATGACTATATTTTGATTGATTGCCCGCCATCCCTGAGCCTCTTAACCGTTAATGCCTTAACAGCGGCAACTAGCCTTATAATACCAGTACAATCGGAGTACTACGCTTTGGAAGGGCTGACGCAATTATTAGAGATTGTGCAGCAGGTACGTGGTGGCCTAAACCCAGACTTGGAACTTTTGGGCGTCCTTATGACAATGTACGACTCGCGCACCACATTGTCCGAGCAGGTAAAAGGTAACGTCGCACAATATTTTGGCGACAAAGTGTTTGACACCGTTGTGCCGCGCAATGTCCGTTTGGCGGAAGCACCCAGCCACGGCAAATCCATCCACGATTATGACAAATGGTCCAAAGGCGCCCGCGCGTACAAGGCCTTGGCCAAAGAAGTCCATAAACGGTCCAGCGGCCGTTCGGCGCGCAAAACTTCATAGGGTTTTTGAACAGCGGCTGCTACCGTCCGCCAAAACCGCAAAAATCTAGAAGCACATAGATGGTGCGTTAGGGGCACACGAGTGGCCCACGGCGTGTGCTTCTAGAAAAACACTCTTTTTTAACAGCACCAAGCACCAACAAGTCGCCGCAAAAACCATAAAGCCGTGCTACAATAAACGCATGAAGCAGACACCAAAACGGGGGTTAGGCGCGGGGCTTGGTAGCCTCATTCCGCAAAACTTTGATGATCAGCTCCTCTTAAAGCAAGACGAGCGCATCCAAAAAATCGCCATAGAAAAAGTAGCCGCCGATAAAGGGCAGCCGCGTTACACCTTTGATGATGAAACACTTATAGAGCTAGCAGATTCCATCAAAGTCCACGGTATTCTGCAGCCACTGGTTGTAACGCTAGAGGCCACCGGCAAATATCGGATTGTGGCGGGAGAGCGGCGCTACCGCGCGGCGCAACTGGTTGGCCTGAAGCAGCTGCCCGTCATCGTCAAGGTTCTCAAGCAGACGGAGCGCTCGGAAGTCAGTATTGTAGAGAACATTCAGCGCGTAGACCTGTCGCCCATGGAATTAGCCATCAGCCTCTTCCGCCTCAGGACGGAATTTGGCATGAAAAATGCCCAGATTGGCAAGCAGATTGGTAAGGCGGAGACCACCGTTAACAATATTATTCGCTTGGTTAAGCTGCCCAAAAATGCCCAAAAAGCGCTGGAAGACGGCCGTATAACAGAGGGGCATGCGCGTGCAGTTTTGTCGCTGAATGAGTGGCCAGATTTGCAAAAAGAGCTTATCAATAAGATTGTGAAGCACGACTGGACCGTTCGGCAGGCCGAGCGGTTTGCCGCTGCTCACAAAGAGGGCGCGCCGCCGGAAAAGATTAAAGAACGCACACAAAATGAAACGCCGCAGACTAAAATGTTGGGCAAAAAAATCGGCGCTGCTGTGCAGATCAAGCCGCTATCCAAAGGCGGTAAACTAGAAATCCGCTACAAAGACGATCAGGATTTAGAGCGAATCATCGGCATGTTCTAGAAGAGTTTGATCTTGTTGGCTGGTAGTAGCCGAATGATTAACTTGCCAATCAGCTGGTCTTCGTTAATTGGGCCAAAGGCGCGTGAATCACAGCTGAAAGGACGATTATCACCAGTGACAAAGACCTGGTTTTTGCCTACTGTAAAGTCTGTAGCCTCGCCAGTTACATTGGTCGTGGGAATGTGACCATCTTTGTCGTAGCCCAGCGTTTTATCTGGGTCAAAACCTTGGGGGTTGCCAGTGTTGTACACCATATAATGCCCATCAATAATGCTCACTCGTTCACCCGGTAGTGCGATGACGCGCTTTATGAGTTGACGCGCTTCTGCTTGACCACAAGCGGTCAAGTCTTTTTGGTCAAAAATGACGACATCGCCGCGAGCTGGCAGGTAGGGGTTGCCGGTAATGCGGGCCACGGTGCGCGGCATCTTCCAGATGAGTAACTTATCCTGGTTCATAAGCGTGGTTTGCATGCTAATGCCGTCGACCTCATAAGACCTAAAGACAAAACTAATCAGCAAAAAGGCCAGCAGACCAGCGGTGCCCAGAATTCCTAGAAATGAGCCAAAATCGCGCAGACCACGGCTGGGCGCCTTGGGCGCCTTGGGGTCAATTGGTACAATCTCTGGCAGAATTACTTGGGGCATCGGCTTTGGCTCGTTGGTGACAGGTGCGATAACATCCTGCATTGTAATCGGCGCAGGCTGTACGGGGATGGGATTTTGGTTTTGATTTTGGTCAGGCATCTCGCTTACTATAGCACGTTTAGTGGCGGCGCGGCTAGCTTTGTAGTATGATGTTTATAAGATGAAAACAGTGGTCAAACGGATTTTGCCCGCCAAGGGTGCATCGCTCCTGGCGCACTATGGGCTCACGCTTTTAATTCCGCTTTTAATTGTGATTTTAGTCCGCCTGCAATCCGTCCAAATGTTGGCTTTTGCCGTGGTGATTTTGGCCAAGTGGCGCATGCTTTCCGTGCGGCCGCGTTTTTGGCTGGCCAACCTGCGCGCCAACGCCGTTGATGTTATTGTGGGCATGTCCGCTGTAGTCTTTATTATGCAGGCCGGCAGCGCCTTGGCGCAGCTGGTTTGGGCGGCGCTGTACGCTGTTTGGCTGTTGGTGATCAAGCCCCGCAGCAGCAGTCTGGGCACCTCTGTTCAAGCGGGCATCGCCCAGCTGGTTGGCTTGGGCGCGCTGTATCAAGCCGGCGCGGATTGGCCGCTGCTTGAGCTAGTAGTTGGCACCAGCCTAATCTGTTATTTATCGGCCCGTCACTTCTTTGATGGTTTTGAAGAGCCGCACAGTCGCTTGCTCAGCTACACTTGGGCCTATTTTGCCGCCGCCCTCAGTTGGCTGCTGGTGCACTGGCTACTCTATTACTGGGGTATTGCCCAGCCAACATTACTCCTAATGGTGATAAGTTTTGGGCTAGCTGGACTCTATTATATGCATCAGCAATCTGAGTTAACGGCACGTCTGCAGCGGCAAGTTTTGGGCGTCATGGGCGTCTTAATTGTGCTGATTCTCTTGTTGTCCGATTGGGGCGACAAAGTTGTCGGCAGCTAAGCCAATTTTCAGATTCGTTACGCAAAATTGAGAGTTAAGAGGGGGGTTATTATAATGACAGAAACACCAAAAAAACAGGGGCGAAAAGTGAGCTTTACATTGCCCAGTTTAGATAAACCGCTCGCCGGTTTTAAGGCGGCCTATGCGCGCCTGCGCGCCTCGAGCATAGCGCTGGTTTTGCTGGTTGGTCTCTTGGGCGGCTACGGCGGCGCATGGCTACAAAATCGCACCGGTAGCTCGTTGTCTGTTGGCTCCTTGAGCGACCAGAAAAAGGTGGTCACATCCACCGGACAGCTGATTAGCTCAATCGCCAAAGATGTTGGTCCCAGCGTGGTCAGCGTGAACGTTAAGGTGACTACGCAGCAGCAGAGCTTCTTTGGTTTTAGTCAACCCAGCACGCAGCAGGGGGCTGGCACCGGTGTTATTTTGACAAGCGATGGCTACATTTTAACCAATCGGCATGTGGTCCCAACAGAGACAACCGATATTTCCGTAACACTGTCCAACGGCACGGAGCTCAAAGACGTCAAGGTAATTGGCCGTACCAATTCCGGCGATACGCTTGACGTGGCGCTGCTCAAAATCACTGATCTCAAAGGCCAAAAACTGAAAGCTGCCGTGCTGGGCGACTCCGCCCAAGTGGGCGTGGGCGACCAAGTGGTGGCCATCGGCAATGCGCTGGGCCAGTTCCAGAACACCGTTACCAGCGGCATCATTAGCGGTTTTGGCCGCAACATTACCGCCGGCTCATCATCTGAGTCAGAAAACCTGGACGATTTGTTCCAAACCGATGCTGCCATTAACCAGGGCAATTCCGGCGGCCCACTGGTAAATCTGAACGGGCAGGTCATAGGCATAAACGTGGCCGTGGCCGGCGGCAGCGCCCAGAACATTGGCTTCGCCATCCCTGTTAACGACGTCAAAGGCCTGGTCCAAAACGCCATAAAGAGTGGCCGGTTTGAGCGGCCATACCTGGGGATTCGCTACATTCCACTGACGGCCGACATCGCTAAGCAGTACGGTCTATCTGTTTCTAGCGGCGCCTACATTGCGCCGCCAGGCTCTGCCGATACGCCCTCTGTTATTGATGGCTCTCCAGCTGCCGACGCAGACCTTAAAATTGGCGATGTGATTACAAAAATTGACAATGTCGCCATAGACAACGAGCATAGCCTGACTAGTCTACTGGGCCGGCACATGCCAGGCGACAAGCTGACGCTAACGGTAGTCAACGGCAATGATACGCGGCAGGTAACAGTTACGCTTGGCACAGCACCAACTACGGCCGGCTAAAGGCTTGGATAAAATCTTGTTCAGCCGCTAAATTCCAGCCGGCTGCCTGTGCAATTTTTGCCAAGTCCGCGTGCTGGGCGGGCAGAGATTCGCATAAAATGTGGTTCGGCCACGCCGCCCTGGGCCGTTCAAGCAGCTGCTTGAACAACTCTCTATATAAATCCAGGCCATCTGGGCCTGCAAAAAGGGCCAGCCGCGGCTCGTGCTGGGCTGCCTGGTTTATCTGATAACCATCAGGTACATAGGGTAAATTACAGAGTAATAGGCTACCGGCTAGCTCTACGTCAGAAACAGCGCGTAAAAGGTTACTCACGCGGGTTTCCATGCGACCGGGCGCCAGCGCCTGAACATTTTGGTGGGTAATCTTTAGGCAGGCTGGGTCGATATCCAGTGCCAAAACGTCTGCTGCCGGTAACTCCAAAGCAGCAGAAATTGCCAAAGCACCGCTACCGGTACCTACATCAATGATCCTAGTAGGCTTGAGCTGCAAGGCTATGTCAATCATGGTTTCCGACTCTGGCCGCGGCACCAAAACATGTTCATTGACCACAAATGAGCGGCCATAAAACTCGGCTCGCCCTCTGATGTAGGCCATGGGTTCATGCTGCGCGCGGCGCTGGACTAACTTGTCTAACTGATGGGCCTCAGCAGGAGTTAACTGCAATGCTGGTTCAGCTAAAATGTGCGCACGGCCACGGCCAGTAATATGCTCAATTAGCAAAAGAGCGTCCAGCCGGGCAGTAGGAATGCCGGCTTTGAGTAAGGTACTGGTACAGGTGGCCAGTGTGCTAGACGAGGATGGTTTTGACGTCATAAGCTGCCAGCTGTTTATCACCTGTAATAAGCGTTGCTTTGGCCGCCATTGCTGCCGCAACAATGGCCCTGTCAAACGGGTCTCTATGGAGCAGGGGCAACGATTCAAGCTTGGCCAAACTGGATACGTTTATTGGGAGCTCTTCAAAGCCATGGTCTACCATAAGGTCCAGGAGGTGCGCCGGTTTTTTGAGCTTGCCAACAGAGACTTTTATACTTATTTCCAGTAGGGAAATCGTGGAGATGTAGGCGTTTTTGGCCATATTAATTTGTGTCAGCACTGAAGGTGTTATTCTTGAATCGCCGGCCAGAAGCCAGAGTACAACGTTGGTGTCTAAGAGTACGTTCATCCGGTGATATCCGCATCAAACATGGCCAGAATTTCCGCGTCTGCTTTGTCATAGTCCTTAGCAAACTGGATCTGGTCCTTAAGCACACCAAACGCTGCTGAACGATTTTTGAGAGCCGGCTGTGCCACGATTTTGTAGCGCATATCACCGCGCCCACCGCCTTGACGCCGAGTAATGTACACACTTTTGCCGCTGTCTGCTTTGTCTAGCAGGGTGCTGAGGTGTGTTTTGGCTTCGTGAACGTTGGCGGTTATCATGTAAATATTATAGCTAATCTAGCTAGATTTTGCAACGGTCATTCAGCGCTTAAAAGTTCGTGCTCAGCTTTTTGCAGTTCTTCAATCAGGTCATCGATGCTCCCGGCTAAGGCGCCCGGAATGTTGCTGCGGCTGTAACCAATCCGGTGATCCGTAATGCGGTCTTGGGGGAAGTTATAGGTGCGGATTTTTTCTGATCGATCACCGGAGCCAATAAGTTTGCGGCGCGCTTCTGAGGCCTGCGCGGCTTCTTCGTCTAGCTTAATTTGCAGCAAGCGGGCGCGAAGAATGCCCATGGCTTTGGCCTTGTTTTTAATCTGCGATTTTTCGTCCTGGTTGGTAACCACGATGCCGGTGGGCAGGTGCGTAATCCGCACCGCGCTATCCGTTGTGTTAACCGATTGGCCGCCGTGGCCACCGGAGCGATAAACATCAATTCTTAGGTCCTGGTCGCGGATTTCTATATCGGCTTCTTCCGCTTCTGGCAGCACCGCCACCGTGACTGTAGAAGTATGGATCCGGCCCTGCGACTCCGTAACCGGCACGCGCTGGACGCGGTGCACGCCGGCCTCAAACTTCAGGTTTTTGTAGGCCTCCACGCCGTGCACACCAAACACAATTTCCTTAAAACCGCCGGCCTCAGATGGCGATTCGCTCAAAAGTTCAATCTTAAAACCATGCGCCTCGCACCAGCGGACGTACATGCGGTACAGCTCGCCGGCAAACAGGGACGATTCATCGCCACCGGCAGCAGCGCGGATTTCCATAATCACGTCGCGGTCATTGTTAGGATCTTGCGGGGTTAAGGCCGTCAGCAACTTTTCTTGCGCCTCTGCTAGCTGCGGCTCCAAAGATTCCAGTTCTGCCTGGGCCATGGCAGCCAACTCTGTGTCTGAGCTAGTGCGCAGCTCTTCTGCGTCTTTTTTGTCTTGGGTTAGCTTGGCTTGCAGGTCAAACAGGGCGACCACATCCGCCACATCGCTCCGGCGCTTGGCCAGCTTGGGGTAGGCGGGATCGCTATATACACCAGGGTCCGCTAGCCGGGTGTCTAGATCTGTTAATTCTTGGCGGTAGTGGGCTTCTTTTTGCTCCATGTCAGCTTGTATTATAGCGCACTACAGGCTAATAACAGAGAGGTGCTTGGCAGCAGCAGCCGCTAGCTGCTTGTCGTTGGTCATAAATGCGTTGGCATGTTCACAGATTGCGGTTGCAAGATGTATGCAATCGCCTAATTGTAAGCCAGGGTGCTGCCGCCTGAGCAGGCCGGCCTGTTCGGCAATTGCTTGGCCGACATTAACAATGGATGTCGATGGCATTTCTTGCAGCAGTTCCGCGCTCCCACTCGCGCCAACAATCAGTTCGGAGATGCTCACAATCGATGTTATAAAAATACCACCTTTGCCAATCTGTTTTTGCATGGCTTCTTGAACGGGTGGTGCATACTTTTTGTGCCCCTCGAACAGATATATGAAGACATTGCTGTCAATGTATAAAGGCCTTGTGGTCATGCTATCTATCGCTATCTCTGAATTTGCGAATACGGACGACCGCGTCTTCGTCTCCAGGTGGCAAGATACCAAAAAAGTCTTCTATGCGAGGCTGACGGACAAAGGTAACTTCCTTGCTGGTCAAGCGTTTCATTATCAGCCTATCACCACTGCGCAGGCCTAGCTTTTTTCTTGCCTCGGAAGGCAGTACAAACTGATGCTTTGAGGACATGGTTATAGTAGTCATTGCTTTACTTTAGCAAAAGGTAAAGCAGAGCGCAAACGTAAAATAAAAGAGCCCACTAAGGACTCTTTAGAAATTCTTACAAATATTGATTACTCTGCAGCAACTTGATCCGCGCCCTTAGCAGCCTTAGCGGCGGCGCGGCGAGTAGCTTTTTGGGCGGCCGCGGCGCGCTTGTCTTTGGCGGCTTGGCCAGCGGCAGCGCGGGCTTTGAACTTGTCCACGCGGCCTTCTAGGTCTAGGACGCGCTCTTCGCCGGTGT
>CAZRPP010000022.1:0-10979 GCA_964602145.1 uncultured Candidatus Saccharibacteria bacterium | reverse complement strand
CCCAATTCTTCGGCAATAATACCGGCCATGTGGGCCATTTCTGTGGAGTGCTTGAGCACGTTTTGGCCGTAACTGGTGCGGTACTTCAGTTCGCCCAACATGTGCAGTAGTTCTTTGGGAATGCCCAGGACGCCCACTTCTCTGGCGGCATCTTCACCGGCGCGGACGACGTCTTTCTCTACTTGCTTCTGCGCTTTATCGACAACTTCTTCAATCCGGCCAGGATGGATGCGGCCATCTTTCATGAGCATTTCTAGGGCCACACGGGCAACTTCGCGGCGAACAGGATCAAAGCAGCTCAGGACGACGTAACCGGGGGTGTCGTCTACCATAATGTCTACGCCGGTGGCGCGCTGCAGGGACTGGATGTTGCGACCTTCTTTACCAATAATGCGGCCCTTCATTTCCTCGTCTTCTAGCTTGACGCTGGTTAGGGTGCGCTCTGCGGTAACTTCTGACGCCATGCGCTCCATGGCGCTGGTAATGAGTACGGCAGCTTGTTCTTCGGCTGTTTCTTGCGCCTCGTGTTGCAATTTGGCAACCAAGCCAATCAGATCATTTTTAACATCGCGCTCGGTCATTTGCATGAGCTTTTCAGCGGCTTGTTCTTTGGATAATTTGGCCACTTTTTCTAGCTTTTCTTGCTGCTTGGTGCGAATATCGCGAATTTCGTCCTTCAGTTTTTCTACTTCATCTTCACCGCTGCGGAGACGTTCTGCACGTTTGTCAATTTCGTCTAGCTTTTTGTCTAGGGTTTGCTCACGCTGAACGAGGCGATTTTCAATTTCTTTAATTTCGCGGCGGCGAGATTGCTCGTCTTTGCGGGCATCTTCCGTAAGTTTAACGGCGTCTTCACGGGCTTTTTCTAGAATTTTGGAGGCCTCTTTTTCTGCCTTAGCGCGCTCTTTTTCTGCGCTGGCGGCCGCATCCGTAGCCTTCTTTTTGTTAATAACTGTTGCGCCCCCATAACCGGCGGCAAGAGCAATTACAGCTGCAATAATAGCTGGAATCATAGCAGTTCCTTTCTATCGGTAGCCAGGCCCATCAGGCAAATCGCTATCACTTCTCTAGCCAGAGCGGCCTTGGTCACGAATCAAATTAAAAATATAAGTCTTTCGGAATAATTTCCTGCTTTTACTATAGTACGTTTACATCACTGCGTAAACAACGAAACGCTTGTTAAACTCGTTGGTGCCTGGAATAACATCGCCGGCGCAAGAAATAAGGTTCAGGCCGGGCTTGGCAGTATCCTGGGACACCAAAAGCGATGCCATGTCTACTTTATCAGCATCAAAAAGCTGGGTTTTAACAACTTTGTAGGTAAACTGCTGACCATCGCCACGCGTAACAGTAATTGGATCGCCGGTAACTAACTTTTCTAGGCCGTAAAAGACGCCTTTGGTTGTCCAGCTAGAGATATGACCGTCAATTAACATGGCACCATTCTGACCGGGCTGTGCGGAGGCATTGTACCAACCAGCATCATAGACATTGCGCGGCGCCTGTAATTGATTCTGTGCATTGACGCTCATGGATGTAACGCGGGCGTGCACCTTTAACTTGGCGATATCAATATAGCGCGGTAAGTTTGGTGCCACTACATAACTACTAACCGCCGCGGCTGTTGGCTTGACAACAGATGGGGCCGTGTTTTCTTTAGGCGCGTCACCCTCTGCTTGCGCACTTTGTTGTTGCTGCGCGGCGGCCTGCTTGGCAATTTTGTGATTAGTCATGAGCATAATTGCACTGACAGACACGCCCATAACAAAGATAGTTGCCGCCATGGCATAGAGTGCAAGTTGACCTTTCGTACGCTTGACGCGCGGCTGTTTGACCTTGGTCTGTCCTGAAGCTAGTTTTTGCGCCACGAGCGGCCGCGGCTGATGTCGCACATACTGCGTTGGTGGAGGGTTAACAGGAGGCTTTGACTGCACAGGCGCAGGCACGGGCGCTGGTGCAGCCACCTGCGTACGGCTGGTATAGACAGAGCTGCGGGTTTGATACCGCAGCCTGCCGGCAAAGACCGGATCGTCAAGCGTTATTCGCCTTGGCCCGTCCATTATCTATGCCTATTTACGTGCACCGTTTAGGCGCTTGCTGGCAAACAGGATTGCACCAGCGGCCAGAACAGCGGTTGCCAGAGTAATCACGGGGTTAGCAGTAATAGCTGCAAAGCCGGTGTCTGGAGCAGTTGGAGCGGTAACAACGGTTAGGACTACATCGTTGCCATCGCCACCAACATAGCTGATCTTAAAGACGCTGCCATCTGGGCCCTTAAAGGTGGCACCTTCTGGAAGATCTTTAAACGTGCCCTTAACGGCGGTCTTGCTTAAGTTGTCAATAATAGTAAAGGTGTCGCCCGCCTTAATGCTGTACCCTTCGTAGAGCTTAAGGTCTAAGATTGGGGCACCAGCCTCATCGCCCAAGTTAACGCTATTACCAGTGGCATCTGTAGCTGCACCGACTGCAATCTGATCATACTCACCGGCAGCCGAGGTTTTGAGTTCCGATTGGTAAATGGAGCCATTGTAGAGATACAGCATTTTTACAACCGTTAGCTTGCCGGGGGAATGGCCCGGAGCCACTGTTCCATCTTTTTGGACCGACAGAGTATCCATGGTGCCAGTGCCATTTAAGATTGATTTTGCAGAAACGCTAACGCTACCACGTACCCCATCTAAGCTCACTTGCTGGTTAGACGCAACTTCTAGGTATTCCGTAGGTTTGCTATCTGTTATTGCTGGCAGCTGCTGTAGTGCCACAACCTGCGTACCTGCAGGGGTAGCAGAGTTGTTGGTCTGCGCATTGTTAATGAAAGTTCCCGTTGAAGCACCAAAGGCCTTCAGGGCATTACCAGCTCCATTGATTGTACCGGTAATGGTAAGTTTTGAGGTATCATACAGATTGTAGACAATGTCTCCAGCGGTTAGGGTGATTGTGCCGCTCAGGGTCGTGTCGCTTGATGCATTCAGCGAGTATGCCTGACCACAAATTGAGCCTTGTGTTGTCCCGCCTCCGTTAAAGGTGATGTTTCCAGCATAGGTAGGCAGATTGTAGAAAGAAATTGCCCCGCCCGACTGCACGACCAAAGCAGATTCTGTTCCAACAACATCATAGACGGCACTATCTCCGACTGTCGTTACACCGGTTGGTTTAATCTTAAAAACATAGTCGACGCCGCCAGCTGCTCCCATACAGACAACAGGAGCCTTGGATACAGAGTATGCTGTTGGGGTCAGCGTAATATTTTTAGTGGTAGGCCAGAAAGGAAGGTACCCGATGACAGTCAAGGCACCAGTTTGCGTTACGTCCCCAACCTTAATCCCTCCACCGGTATTTGTAACAACAGCACCGTCGCCCAGCGCCAGCTTATCGATTGTGTAATCGGCGTAGTCGCCAGCTTGCGTGCCCTTAGTATTGACAATCACCCCGCCAAACGTTGTGCCAGCAGGTAGATCATTCACAAGAGAAATTGGCGTTGTGTTAATAAAGCCAAAGCTAACAATATCGCCAGTTTGCGGCGCGGTGCTATTACACCCGCTCCAGTTGGTTGCTGTGCTGAATTTGTTGTCGCCCGCGGTGCCGGTCCAGGTACAGGTTGACGCAGCCGCAGCCGCCAAGCCGCTAAAGGCGGTTAATGATGTGGTTGTGGCCAGCGCAAAAGCGGAGATTCCGCTGACGATGCGTTTGGCTAAAAGGTGCCTCATACTCTTTTCCTCATTGGTTGTTTATTTTTAGTTCCTGATGGCATGATATATCGGTTATGGTTATTTGTCAAATTTGCTGCACGTACTCACTGCATTGTGGGCGCTCACCGTCAAAAAAACGACTACCCCCCATGTATCACGGTATCCTGTTGGAGTAATACTAAAGGGGCCACCATGAGTAAAAGTATACTTCCTTCATCTGTCGCCACCATTTTCCCCCTATGGACTCGTGTGGTGCGGGCGCTGGCTTACGGTTCAATCCTTCTCGGTCAGGAGTAATTGTTGGGTTTTGCCCAGAGCTTGTCTGTCCTTGGGTCTGCGGGCGTACCCCTGAGTTTGACTGAGTGTATGAACCACCGCCGCCACTTGGTGCAGCACCACGACCGCCACCGTTTGAACCCTGTGATGAGCCGCCAGTATTAGATCCAGAGGATACAGAGCCGTAGCGCATTAGGACGCCCCAGGTTTGGGGTCCAACCACGCCGTCGGCACCTATGCCGTTGGCACGCTGGCATTCAATCACACCGTTCCTGGTCATTGGACCAAAAGCACCGTCTGTGGCCACGCGAGTGCCAGAGCCGGCACTGGCTAAACAGCCGTTCACTTTCTGTTGCATTTCTGTTACGCACCCGCCGCTGGCGCCCTGGCTGAGGACGGCATTCTGACAACCGCTAGGAGCTGGGGTGTTAACGCTTGGTGTCCTCTGAGACGTAACAGTAGAATCCACGCTTATGGGTTTTGGCGCCACCACAGGCGCAACCACAGCAATCGGCTTACTGCCGCCTGCAAATGGTATAGCAGTACCGTTATTGGCGTACATCTTGACACTGCCCGTGGAGTTAACTGCTGCCATATCAGCACGATTGTCTTTGCTTAAGTCTGCAAAAGCTAATAGCGCATAGGAGCCGCAGCCAGCATCACAAACAAGATTGGAGGCAGAGAAGTAAGCACCAGCTTTTGTGCTGTTCATGAAGTTCACAACTTCGCCATTTGATTTCTGAGCTTGCACGTCTGCAAAGCCGTCTCCGTTCATGTCACTAGCCCAGATTTTAACGTATTGTTGCCAGCCAGATGCAACCTGAGAAGTTACACCAGCAAACGGAATTGTTGCAGAACCACTATTTGGATATAGTCGAACAGTTCCGCTAGAAGCAAGTGCTAGCATGTCTGCCTTTTTATCGTTGTTTACATCTGCAAAAGTCAGCGATCTGAAAGTACTGCATCCCGAGTCACAGACCAAGCTAGCTTTTGGAAAATATGATCCAGCAGTTCCAGTGTTGATATAGCTCATGACTTCACCAGATGGTTTCTGAGCTAAAAGATCTGCCAGGCCGTCACCGTTCATGTCCGCCGACCAAATCCTTGAATACTGCTGCCAGCCACTGCCAATAGACGTGGAGCTCGTAAACGGCGCTGCTGTTCCATTACTTTGGTAATACTTTAGGACACCCAGCGTATCCATTCCGACCATATCTCCAAAGCCGTCTTTATTGACATCACCAAAGGTAACGTCCTTAAAAGCCGCACCCGTGGCGCCACTCCGGTTAATAATATATGCACCAACACCACCAATGGCCAGAATGACAATTAATGGCAAGAGAAGATGGTGGCTAATGCCTTTTTGGTTAAGACGCATGGTTAGTGCCTTTCTTGTTTGTTTTTATACTTTTCTGAGTGGATTATAGCATGAACTGTAAGGCCGTCAAGCAAACATCTGTCCGACTATTTTAATGTCTAGGTGCCGTAATGTGCGGGTCTGCACCGTACTCCGGGACAATCTGTATATCATTCTGGCCGGCTTTGAGCCGTTCGATGCCTTGCTGTAGCCAATCTTGAGTACCACCTGCTCCAATTATTGGAATGTTTTGAGCGTAAGCCAAAGTATTGGCTGTAGTCAGACCGATCCGCAGTCCAGTAAAGCTACCGGGACCGCTGTAACCCACAATCCCCTCTACATCTTGCCAGTCTTTGCCGGCTTCTTTGAGCGTGTCGGCAATAACTTGATGCAGCGTTTCCGTCAGTTGTTTACCGGCCTCCCATTCGTGTTTAGCTAGTTCTTGGTTGTCTTGGTAGACAGCTACGGTTGCCATGGGCTGATCTGTTTTAATGGCTAAAATTATCATAGGCTGACTCCTCCTAGCAAATATGCTAGCGTGGGCGGGGCAGCGCACTCAAACTGACGAGTTTCTTCACTGGTGGCAGTGATTTGGATTGTCAGGCGCTCCTTTGGCAATACATCCTCTACAATCCCCGCCCACTCTACAATGGTCACGGTCTGCGGGTCTGAAATGGATTCCGCCAACTCTTGTTGCATTATCCCGGGCTCCTGCAATCTATAAAAGTCAAAGTGCACAATAGTCAGCCGGGGCATCCGGTACTCATTACTTAAAGTGAATGATGGGCTGCTCACTGCATCCGTGCTGCCGGCGCCCCGTGCCAAACCGCGGACAAAAGTGGTTTTGCCACCACCCAGATCACTAGTAAGTTCAATTACCTCGCCGCCCTTAAGCCGCTGGCCGATTTGCGCGCCGAATTCTAAGGTCTGCGCGGCGCTGGCGGAGCCAAAATGCAATGTCCCGTCTGTACTCATATACACCGTATAGTATAGCCCCACCCGCCACCAGAGCAAGCACCCACCAGTGAATCGGCGCGGTGATTTGACCAGCAGGTTTGCTGGTTAGCTTAGTTACAAGAGCTTTTGGGGTAGTTTTCTTGGGTGTTTTTGCGGCAGTCGCTGCCTTAGTTTTGAGGGCAGTAGTTTTGGTTGTTGCAGCTTTTTTCTTGGCCGGTGCGGCCGGCACGGTAATGCGGTTAGCTGCGCCTGGCGTGGGCTGCGTGGTCCACTGCCACAAGTTATTGGCTATTGCCCAGGCTTGGCCGTCTTTGGCGTTGGCGTAGATTTCTGTGGCACTAATAGTTGCGCCCAGCGGATCAATCAGAGTTGCTTGGCTTTTGGTATTACTCAGACTCAGGCCAGTGTCTTCGCTAGTAAATGACTTAAAGGCGCGCGGCTCCAACATAATACCAGCCGGAAAGGTATAGTGCCGCGTGGTAGTTATACCGGCCTGCAGGACAAAGCCGCTCAGGTCAAATGGCTTGTCATTGGGGTTATATATTTCAATAAATTCATCCGTAGCATCATTGCCCGTACCCACTGGGTTTGGTAATAATTCAGAAATTTGAGGTGCACTGAGGCCTATGTCTGCTGCTGGCATCTGAGCTGTCTGCGCCATCGACGTGCCCGCCGAGTCAGAAGACATGGCCTCCGTTGTGCTTACGATGGTAGCCGGCGGCGAAGTCGCAGCTAGTACAAGGGGAGTTACAGCAGGAGACGATCCTACCCCAGCCACCATCGGAATCAGCTGGCAGGAAACGGCCGGATCAAGGTCAGCATACTGCCAGGCATAGCTGAGGCCAGATTTATAGCGATAATACGCCGCGCGCGGGTCTTTAGTACTGGACGGTACTGACTGAATTTGACCGCTGACGCCAGAGCTCCAGCTAACCATATCAGATGCAATTTGGGTGATACCCGTGCCGGACGTACCGTTTTGTGTTAGCTGCAGGAAGCCGCCGGCATCTGTTAAACTTATGTTCAATTTGCCAGCCACGGCCGCGCCGCAGGTGGGCGCTGGGCTGCTGCTGAGCAGCACGGTTTGGCCAGCTTCTAGGCTCACGCTTGGCAATTGCTGCGAGCTGGTGGATACACCAGCAGCTGCCGGATTGACGTTGTTATACATGTTCAGCCAGTAAACGCTCAGGTCTGGAATTGCCGCGCCGGAATTGTTTTGCAACACCAAAAATTCATCGCCGGTAATTTTGATTTCCAACAAGCTCAGGCCAGTCGGGCCGGCCATGGGCGCCGCCGCAAAAGCAGCTGCGGGCAGGCCAAACGTTACGGCCAGGGCGAGTAAAATCGTGGTTAATCGTTTCATACTGCCAGGCATCGTACAGCCAGCCAAAAATGCTTGCAAGCATAAGCAGCTTATTATTTAATCTTGATTTAATAATCAAGCACTTTGACCCCTGAAAGCCGTTCCAAAAAGATTTTTGCCGCGCGAGGCCCGCGGGGCGGTATACTAGAAGTATGTTGCAGCTAAGTGGAATGATGCTGGGAAAGCCCGTTTTGTCCTTGCGCACCGGTCGGCCGGTGGCGGTCATTACCCAGCCCATAATCAACCCAAACAACCTCAAAATTGAGGGCTTCTACGTGCTGGATAACCGTGATAAAACGGAGCTCATTTTGCTCACGCAGGACATTAGAGAAATTATCGCCAAGGGTTTTGTTATAAATGACCACAGTGTCCTAGCGGAGGCAGGCGATTTGGTGCGCCTCAAAGAAATCATAGATTTAAACTATGTTTTGGACGGCAAGCCGGTAGACACCACAAATGGCAAGCGCCTAGGCAAACTGATAGATTACGCCGTAGACGGTAGCAGCATGTTTATCCAAAAAATTTACGTGGGGCAGTCCATCCTCAAAAGCTTTACCGGCGGCCAGCTCAGCGTGGACCGCAGCCAAATTAACGAAATTACGCTCAAAAGAATAATTGTTAACGACCCTCTAGAAAAGGGAGCCGTCCCCGTCGCCGCTCCGGCTTAGCGTGTCTTTAATGTCGCCGTAATTGTAGCCCTGGCGTGCCAGATATTGCATCAGTTTCAGATCATCTTGATATTTGCTCTGGCGCCGTTTTTTGGCAATCACTTCTTGCAGCGTGTCCGTGTCCGATTGCTCAGCTAGTAGCCCATCAATAATCTCTGACGGTACACGTTTTTTAGTCAGTTCAAGCTTAATCCGCCGCCGCGATGTGGGGCGGAGCAGGAGCCGATCATGGACATAGCTGGCTGCAAACTTTTGGTCATTCACCAAATCCAGGTCCCGCAGCTTGTTCGTAATTTGTTTAGTTAGCGGTGCAGGGGAGTGGTGTTTTTCTAAATAGGCCTTGAGCTCCCACTCCGAACGTGGCCGCAGCGCCACATACCGCAGCGCGCGGCCAAATAATTTGTCGTCCTGCGACAGCTGCTTGTACTGCTCTAGTGCCTGCTGGTCCAGCTCTTGCCCACTTACCAAGCCAGATTCTAGCAGCGCCGATTCACTCAAGCTAAAGGCGTATGCCCCGTCCACATAAAAACTGTAGCGGTCTGCTCGCTTCTGTTGCTGCCGAATGCCGGTTACTTTCAAGGAGCCTAGTCCTCTTTAGGCTTGGTTTCTGAGTCTGTAACCTTTTTGGCAATTTCTGCCATAACCTTTGGGTTGTCTTGCAGGTAGACTTTGGTGGCTTCGCGGCCTTGGCCGATTTTTTCGCCGTTGTAGGAATACCAGGCGCCAGCTTTTTCTACCACGCCACGCGCAGCGGCAAGGTCCAGAATATCGCCAGACTGGGAGATACCTTCGTTGTACATAATGTCAAACTCCGTCTCCCGGAACGGCGGCGCAATTTTGTTCTTGACCACTTTAACGCGCGTACGGTTGCCAATAATATTGTCACCCTGCTTAATTTGGCCAATGCGCCTAATGTCCATACGCACGGATGCGTAGAACTTAAGCGCGTTACCGCCAGTGGTGGTTTCTGGGTTGCCAAACATAATACCAATCTTCATGCGAATCTGGTTGATGAACACCACGGTAGCTTTGGAGCGATTAATGACTCCTGTTAACTTACGGAGGGCTTGGCTCATTAAGCGGGCCTGGAGGCCGGGCAAAGAATCGCCCATGTCGCCTTCTATTTCTGCGCGCGGTACCAAAGCGGCCACCGAGTCTACTACAATCAGGTCTACGGCGTTGGAGCGCACTAAGGTCTCCACGATTTCTAGGGCTTGTTCTCCGTTATCTGGTTGGCTGAGCAGTAGATTTTCTACATCTACCCCAATGCGCTTGGCGTAGGCGGGGTCTAGGGCATGCTCTGCATCTATAAAGGCTGCGGTGCCGCCGCGTTTCTGCACCTCTGCAATAGCGTGCAAAGACAACGTGGTTTTACCAGAGCTTTCTGGACCATAAATTTCTACAATGCGCCCGCGTGGAATACCACCGCCGAGCGCTAAGTCCAAAGATAGTGCACCGGTGGGTGTAGTTTCTACTTTGGCGTGTGTAGATTCGCCCAATTTCATGATGGCACCCTTGCCGTATTGCTTCTCTATGGATTCTAGCGCCATGCCCAAGGCCTTGGACTTGCCGTCTGAACCGCTACCCGCACTGGCCTTGTTGGCCGCTTCTAGATCTACTTTGCTATTGTCTGACTTCTTAGCCATAGTAATAAAACCTTTCGTTGTTACCCCTTGTAATGAGCTCTTCTGCTCCCTATACCTTACCATTTTACGCTCCTTTCTGCCACCAGAAAGTGCTTGTGCTTCCGGGTTAATGAAATTTTAATGAAACGCCTGTTTGAGCATTGTAGCCGCCGGTGTATAGTTGGCGACAGTAACGTGGTGGGATTGGAGAATACATGGTCAAAACCACGGAGAAAATTTTGTCTTTAGAGGCGCTTCTAACGGAACAGCGGCGCGATTATGACTATTTGCTGCACATCTACAACCGGTTGCGAGCCATGGAACAAGTGCTGCTCACAGCCTGTTTTGGTGTAATCGCCTATCTGTATTACACCGTGTCTAGCAATACTCGACCCAGCATTGCACATCGGCTTTTTATTCCGTCCGAGGATTATGGAAAAGTCATTTACCTGATTGCAGCCAGTTTTTTTCTGCTGGCCACCATGAAGCTCATGATCAACGTTTTTGGCAATAACCCCTGGGAAACTGCGTATGAAACGCCAAAAACTGACTACACTTTTGCTCGTATTGATACGCTGCAGTACATAAAATCTCGCTATGACACCTGTTATGAGTACAACGGCGGCCAGTATGAAAAACGGCGGCGTGAGTTAGTTATTTTGTTTTACTGCATTCTTATTAGTGCTACAATACTCATTGTCATAAAAACTTTAAGATGAAGGGATTATGTCATGGCAGTTAACGTTTATAACTCCTAAAAAGCCCCTAACGGGGCTTTTTTCTTCAGCTAAACCACTCACGCTTACACGCAAAAACTGCTACAATAGCCCATATATAGGATGGGCACCAAACAGATATGCGAATTCCAGACAGCCTCGTAGAAAGCCTGCTCAAGAAGAGCGGGCATGTTACACCTGAGCAGCTGGAGAGTTTGCGCGGGCAGGAATCGTCTGAGAAAAAGGCTATGCAGGACTTGGCAATTAGCAGCAATCTTATCTCTGAAAAAGACCTGACCAAGCTCTACGCGGCCGAGATTGACGTGCC
>CAZRPP010000021.1:0-11224 GCA_964602145.1 uncultured Candidatus Saccharibacteria bacterium | reverse complement strand
GCAACAACCGCCTGAAGAAACTAATGGACCTAAACGCGCCAGAAGTCATCCGCCGCAACGAACAGCGCATGCTGCAAGAAGCCGTGGACGCGCTGATCGACAATAACAGCACCCGCTCCGGCCGCGCTGTGGCCGCTACTGGCCAGCGTCGCCGCCTGAAGTCCTTGAGTGACATGCTCAAAGGTAAGCAGGGTCGCTTCCGCCAAAACCTACTTGGTAAGCGCGTAGACTACTCCGGCCGTTCTGTGATTGTGGCCGGCCCTGAACTGAAGATTAACCAGTGTGGTCTGCCAAAGATGATGGCCCTCGAGCTGTTTAAGCCATTCGTTATTGGCGAACTGATTGCCAATGAGCATGCCCACAACATCCGCTCTGCCAGTCGCTTGATTGAGCTGGGAGAAACAGTTGTCTGGGACGCCCTAGACGAAGTCATTAAGGGCAAGTACGTGCTGCTCAACCGTGCACCGTCGTTGCACCGCTTGTCTATTCAGGCTTTCCAACCCGTTCTGATTGAAGGCCGCGCTATCCAGCTACACCCCTTGGTGTGTAAGGGCTTTAACGCCGACTTTGACGGTGACCAAATGGCTGTTCACTTGCCGCTGTCTGATGCCGCACAGGCAGAAGCCCGCGACATTATGGCTGCCAACCGTAACTTGCTCAAGCCAGCCGATGGTACCCCTATTCTGCACATTGAGCAGGATATCGTCCTTGGTTGTTACTACCTAACATACGACCGCCCAGGCATGAGCCCCAAACCGTTCATTTACGGTTCTGTTGGTGAAATCATCCTGGCACTCGATGCGCACACCATTAGCTATCAAACGCCGGTGCGCGTACCATTCCGCGGTGAAACCATTAACACCACCGCTGGTCGCATCATCTTCAACGAAGTTTTCCCAGAAGATTTCCCGTTCCACAACGATGTCATGACTAAGAAGCGCCTGCAGGCTGTTATGGCCGAGGTCTACGCCAAGTACGGTCAGGAAAAGACGGCAGAAATTGCCGACGCCCTGAAAGATTTGGGCTTCAAGTACGCCACCCGCTCCGGCCTGTCCATGGGTATGAGCGACTTTGAAAAAGTCGACGGCATGCCTCCCGTTATGGCCGAGGCAGAGAAGCGCGCCGCCACCATTTCCGATCAGTACGACCAAGGCTTCATCACCAACGATGAGCGTGCCCGCCTGACGGTAGAAACCTGGCTGAAAGCCGAGCGCCAAATCCAGGAGCTCCTGAGTGAGCAAATGGTTGGCCGCGACACAGCTGCCGCTATTGCCATTAACTCTGGTGCTCGTGGTAACGTATCGCAGATGAACACCGCTGTTGGTATGCTTGGTGTTCAGCAGGACGCCGGTGGCCGCGCCATTGAGCTGCCGATTAAGTCCGGCTACATCGCCGGTCTGGACCCGCTGGAATACTTTACCGGCACCCGTGGTACCCGCAAAGCCCTGATTGACATCGCCCTGAAGACGGCCGATGCTGGCTACCTGACCCGCCGCTTGGTGGACGTCTCCCAAGATGTCTTTACCATCGACGATGAACTGAACGATCCTGGCTTTGCCATGCTGCGCGCCGACGCTGAAGAAATCGGCACTGAGTACGAAACCCGTCTAGCCGGCCGCTTTGCTGCCGAAGACATTAAGGGTCACGTCAAGCGCGGAGAGCTGATCACCCCAGAAATCGCTGCCGCTATTGCTGCCGATGACAAGCTTGACGGCGTCAAGATCATGAGCGCCCTCAGCTGCTCCAACGTCCGCGGCGTCTCCCAGAAGTCCTACGGTGTGGACCCAGCTACCGGTCAACTGGTGGCAGACCACCACCCAATCGGCGTCATTGCCGCCCAGTCTATTGGCGAGCCTGGCACCCAGCTGTCATTGGACTCTAAGCACCGCTCCGGCGCTGCCTTGGCCGATGACACCGCCCAAGGCCTGAGCCGTATTGAAGAATTGTTTGAAGTTCGCAACCCGAAGGGTCAAGCCTACGTCTCAGAAATTGGCGGCCTCGTGAACGCTTGGGAAGAAGGCGACCACTACATTGTCCAAGTTACCGCCGATGATTCAGAAAACGTTACCCTAGAGCTCAAGGGCCGCAAACCACAACTGGCCACCGGTTCAGATGTAGCCATTGGCGACGTAATCGCCGCCTTTGAGGACCAAAGCGAGCCAATTGTGGCTCCAATGGCCGGCAAGCTAGAGCTAACAGACACCACCGCCATCATTACGCCTACTAAGCACAGCGTTGTCCGCTACGAAATCCCTGGCTTTAAGCAGCTAACCGTTCAAGATGGCGACAAAGTCATCGCTGGTCAGCGCCTAACCAGCGGTTCCATTAACCTGCAAGACCTGATGCGTCTACAGGGTGTAGAAGCCACGCAGCGCTACATCATGAACGAAATCCTCAAGATCTTCCTTGGCCAGGGCCAGAAGGTTTCTGACAAGCACCTTGAGATCATCGTCCGCCAGATGTTCAGCCGTGTCCAAATTGAAGACGCCGGCGACAGCGACTTTGTGACCGGCGATGTTGTGTCCAAGCTAGCCGTTGTTTCCGCTAACGAGGCACTGGTTGCTGAGGGCAAACAGCCTGCTCAGTACAGCCAGCTGCTCCTTGGCATCACCAAGGCATCGCTGTCCACGGACTCATTCCTGAGCGCCGCGTCCTTCCAGGACACCACCCGCGTGCTGATTGCCGCCGCCACCAGCGGCCGCGTTGACCACTTGTTTGGCCTGAAAGAAAACGTAATCTTGGGCCGCAAGATCCCGGTTGGAACCGGCTGGTCAGACCCGAACGCAGAAGAAGAAATTGAGCTGGAAGCCGCAGAATTTGTTGAGCCAGACGAACCAGTTTTGGTTGGCGAAGAAGTCTAAGCTAGAGGAAGACATAAATGAGCCGCGAACTACCTAGCGGCACAGACGAATTTGTTCGGGTGGGTGAAGAAATCACTGTGCATGATGGAAGCCTTGACCTTGCGAGCGCTGAAGAACTTCGGCGCTTTATAGCCATGGATTTTCTTGCCACTACGAATAGTCGCGTTTCAAATTTAGATTACGATTCTGACAAAATTGCCTATTCACGTTCTCACGTCATATTTACCTCAGACGGTCGTGATGCCTCTAGATTTGTTGGGGCCATTCTTACTCATTGGCCAGATGCATGGAGACTTGCCGTGCTTGTTAGTAGGACTTGCCGAGCGGGGTGGAATAATGGAGAGCAGCGAATTGGCACTCGATATGCGCTGGAATGCCATGGCTATAGCATTGTGCAGGCACGTAAGCAAGTGCGACTTATTCGCCCAGTAGGCGAACTATTAGTTGATCACATTGCCAGTGGCACCCCACCTGATATTCAGCGAAGAATGTTTGAACGCCAAATGTCGGCAACAGACTGCTTGGAGCTACGGCATTTGCTTGCACAAACCGCCAAACGGTCTGCAATTTGAACTTACCTGTTGCCCGAGAGGCTGCTATCTGTTAAAATACTGTTACAAACTAAGCAACCGAGCCAGGCCGCGTAAAGGCATTAACGGCCCGCCGCAGATAGTTGCAAACCGAAAAGGAGTTTTAATGCCAACAATTAATCAATTGGTGCGCAAGCCGCGCACAAAAGTAACGCACACCAGCAAGTCGCCGGCGATGCAGCGCGTGGTCAACAACCTACAGACCAAGCACTATGAAAAAGCCAGCCCGTTCAAGCGCGGTGTCTGCGTCAAAGTTACCACCAAAACACCAAAGAAGCCTAACTCCGCCCTCCGTAAGGTTGCTCGTGTGCGCCTAACCAACGGCTACGAAGTCTGGGCTTACATTGGCGGCGAAGGTCACAACCTGCAAGAGCACGCCGTGGTCCTGGTTCGCGGTGGCCGCGTGAAGGACCTTCCTGGTGTGCGCTACCACATCGTCCGTGGTGCGTTAGACCTGCAGGGCGTTGCCAAGCGTAAGCAGGGACGCTCTAAGTACGGCGCTAAGAAGGAGGACAAGTAGTCATGCCACGCAAAGTAACCAAATCACTCGTTCGCCCAATTACGCCAGACCGCCTGTACAACAGCCAAGAAGTGACGCGCCTAATTAACCGCGTTATGCTCAATGGTAAAAAGCAGCTAGCCGAGCGCCTGGTCTACACCGGTATGGAAACTGCTGCGAAGAAACTAAAAGTAGATAACCCGCTGGAAGTATTTGAGCAGGCTTACAAGAACATCATGCCGCTGGTAGAAACCCGCAGCCGCCGCGTTGGTGGTGCCAACTACCAGATTCCTTTTGAAGTGAAGGGCCAGCGCCAGAACCACCTAACCACCATGTGGTTGGTGCAAGCCGCTCGCGCCCGCAAGGGTATGCCCATGGCAGACCGCCTTGCGGCAGAACTAGTTGAAGCCTACAACAATCAGGGCAGCGCCGTTAAGAAGCGTGAAGACACCCACAAGATGGCCGAGGCTAACCGCGCGTTTGCGCACTTTGCTCGGGGGTAAAACAGATGGGAGGCTCATTGTTTAAGACTCCCGGAACTTTTTGCGGTGGCTGCGAGTTCGCTGGCAACATTCCTGCAGAAGTGAAGTGGGACCACACGCAAGAGACGGCTGACAGATCGGTCAATTTTAGGATTTTCTTAGACGCCGAGATGCGAATTTCTGGTGGCTTCGCATCAGCAGCCCACCCAGAAGTTGCGCCTTCCGTGGAAGATATCGCACGGAGATTAGTATCTGCACGAGTCTGTCTAGGAACTTGTCGGCTTATAGATGCAGGTTATGTTCCGATTGAGCTGTCTCAGGATGAAAAGAGAGACGTACTCTTTAGTCAACTCAACTCCCTGGAAGGGGTAAAAGAGGTTGGATGGGCCGCTGTGCACGTTGAGATTGCTAAAGATAGCGAAGAATCGTAGCCTACCAAGCTATTAAAACACCGCTCATGGTTAGCGGTGTTTTTCTTGGTACAGTGTATGCATGACAATGGAGTGGCCAGAAAAATTTGATTGTATTTTTGAGGCGGGACTAGCCGTTGCTTATGAGCGTGCCCAGGTTGTGCCATTTGATAGCGAAACAGAACGTCTAAAAGTGCTGGGCGGCATCGTTGAAACTACCATTGGATTACAATTATTAAGAGAAAAATTCCCTTGCCCAAAGGTTGATGGAAGCGCAACTTGTCCACTCAAAGATCAAGCGCTCCAGACTAGAGGGCTAGCGATTACTCGATGGCTCGACGCTAATTATGCGGCCAACCTGGCAGAGATTGGCAAAGACCACATCGTAAAGGAGAAAGCTAAGGGCGGCAACGTGGGGCAGTATCTGTAGTTCAACAAAAGTTCATTAATATTTCATTAACTTCAAAAAGCTTATCCTCCGTTCGACTCAAAGAGATGCTACGTTAGAGGGATGGCCAGAGGAAAAATTCGATATCACGGAGTTAATCTATTGCCCCATGAACTAAGTACGGTCGAATTTTTGGCTGATCTGGGGCGCTCTATTGAAGTCATTCCTCCGAGCAAGCATAAGGCAAAGAAAACTGCTGACATCAAAATGGTCGGACTTGAGTGGGAGATGAAGGCCCCGACAAGCAATGGCAAATACACTATCGAACATCGGTTCCGGGCTGCGTTAAAGCAATCACCCAATATTATTTTTGATATTCGTGCTTCCAAAATGCCTGAGCAAAAATGCGTCAAGGAAATAACTAAAAGATTTCATTTTTACAAGAAAGTAAATAGGGTTCTTATAATCTGTAAAACGGGAAATATCATTGACCTTTGCAAATAGCTTTGCTACTATAGGCTTACGAAAACGCGGATCATTGCTGTATAGCTCAGGTCCGCGTTTTCCTTTTGTTAGTCGACGATTTTGTGGTAAGATAACAGGGAACGTTTATGAGGTTCTCTTTTGGTGCGCCTCGTACTCATAACCATAAATTAAAGGGACCCTAATAATATGGCAGACAAGAAAGTACAAATGAAAGACATCCGGAACATGGGCATTATCGCCCACATTGATGCCGGCAAAACCACCACCACGGAAGGTATTCTGTACCGCACCGGCCTCAAGCACAAAATTGGTGCCGTGCACGAGGGAGAGACAACCACTGACTGGATGGCGCAGGAGCGCGAGCGCGGGATTACCATCGTGTCGGCCGCTGTTACCAGCTACTGGAAAGGTCACCAAATTAACATTATCGATACCCCAGGTCACATTGACTTTACAGCGGAAGTGGAGCGCTCGCTCCGCGTGCTGGATGGCGCCTGCGTGGTGTTTGACGGCAAGATGGGCGTAGAGTCGCAGTCTGAAACCGTTTGGCGCCAGGCAGACAAGTACGGCGTGCCGCGTATTTGTTTTATCAACAAGATCAACCAAACCGGTGGCGATTTCTACAAGTCGCTTGAATCTATCCACAACCGCCTGAGCAAGCGTGCCTTCCCGGTGCACCTGCCAATTGGCTTTGAACAGTCCATTAACGGCGTGGTAGACCTAGTAGACATGAAGTCCTACACCTACAAAGAATTCCACGACCATGAGCTGATTGTGGGCGAAGTTCCTGAGAACATGATGGACCAGGTCAAAAAGTACCGCAGCCTCCTGATTGAAAACGCCGTGGCTGAAGACGAAGCCATGCTAGAGAAGTACTTTGAAGTGGGCGAAGAAGGCCTATCCGTAGAAGAAATCAAGCAAGCCATTCGCAGCGCTGTCCTGGGCGGCAAATTCTACGCCGTTACCGGCGGCGATGGCCGCGGCGTAATCGTAGAAAAAGTCCTAGACATGGTCAACGACTACCTGCCCGCACCAGACGACCGCTCCGCCATCTGGGGTGAAAACCCCAAGACCGGTGAAGAAATTGAGCGCAAGCACGATGCTTCTGCGCCGCTATCTGGCCTAGCCTTTAAGATCACCACTGACCCATTTGTGGGCAAGCTGGCCTACTACCGCGTCTACTCTGGCACCCTGAAGGCTGGTTCTTACGTCCTGAACAGCTCCACGGGCGAGAAAGAGCGCGTGGGCCGTATCGTCCGTATGCAGGCTGACAAGCGCGAAGACATTACAGAGGTACCAGCTGGCGACATCGCCGCTGTGGTAGGCCTAAAAGGCACCACTACGGGCAACACGCTTTGTGATCCTGCGCACCCCATTGTTCTAGAGAACATCACCTTCCCAGAGCCACCAGTGTCTATTGCCATTGAGCCAAAGACCAAGGCAGACCAAGAGAAGATGAGCCTAGCCCTGCAGCGCCTGGCAGAAGAAGACCCAACCTTCCGCGTTCACGTAGATGAGGAAACCGGCCAGACCATTATCTCTGGCATGGGCGAGTTGCACCTGGAAATCATTGTAGACCGCATGAAGCGCGAATTTAGCGTGGAAGCTAACATTGGTCAGCCGCAGGTTGCCTACCGCGAGACGGTCCGCAAGGATGCCGTGGAAGCGCAAGGTAAGTTTGTCCGCCAATCTGGTGGTCGTGGTCAGTATGGTGACGTCTGGGTTCGCATTAGCCAAAACGAGCAAGGCGCCGGCTTTGAGTTTATTAACTCTATTAAGGGCGGCGTGGTGCCATCTGAATATATTACCCCTGTCCGCAAGGGTATTGAAGAAGCTATGAGCAACGGCGTCCTGGCCGGCTACCCGGTGGTAGACGTTAAGGTTGAGCTCTACGATGGTTCCTACCACGAAGTCGACTCCTCTGAAATGGCCTTTACCATTGCCGGTTCCATGGGTTTCCAGGCTGCCTTCAAGCAAGCATCACCTACGCTACTCGAACCAGTCATGAAAGTTGTTGTTGTGACCCCAGAAGAATTCATGGGCGACGTCATTGGCGACCTAAACAGTAAGCGTGGCCGGATTGAATCAATGGAAGACCTGGCCAGCGGCGTGAAAGAAATCACTGCCTTTGTCCCCTTGGGTGAAATGTTTGGCTACACTACCAACCTGCGTTCTATGACGCAGGGCCGCGCTTCATCCAGCATGGAGCTGGACCACTACGCGGATGTTCCGGGCAACGTGGCGCAGGAAATCATTGCTAAGAACAGCAAATAACAAGCATCTGGAAAAATTGATGCGCAAAGACAAACCCCCTGAAATTACTGGGGGTTTTGCTGGCATGCCTTTTGGGGATATATCTGTAAGGCGTGCAATGTATGACCTTGGAAGAGGGGTAGCTCCATTCACGCTCACATCATCTGCGATTATAGGTGAGGATACAAGGGGTCGTCCAGTCGCGCTCGCTCTCGGGTATTACATAAATCGTCTTCGCACAAGGGCGAATATGCCCAAGATTCCCCTTTTGTTTACAACCGGGAGAAGCCAGGAGCCTCTGCCTAATACATTCCTTTCTACGCTGGGGGGGTAGTGGCGAGGTAATCGTGGCTAGTGAGTTCCTTTTTAGCGGTGAAACAATGGCAAAAATATGTACTAAACTGATTGACAGTGGTGTGAAAAATAGTCGAATTGTTGTTGCTGCATTAGCGGAGTACCAAGACCCCATTGACCCACACGACTTAACGGCGTCACGATGGCTGCGTCGTTTTTTGCCGTATGATAACGTTAAAGTTCCTTGCAGCACAGATGAGTTGAGAATATCAAGAGCATTTGAAGCATTAAAACAAGCCGCGATTGGTGTTGAGGCTGAAGACGATGAAATGTTTGGGCATAGAGTCAGTCAAAGCACAGAAGACAGGCTACAGCTCCGGGATGATGCCCGGAGGATGGGTGAACTAATGCTTGCAAAATTAGGTGGCTAGTAGTGTGTTGGTCGTTGCAGAGCCTATCCTCTAAGCCTGGACGGCAGACTTGCGTACATCCTATAGCGTTCTGCGGCCCGTTGGGCGACGGCATGTATTGACATGAGCGTTGCAAGGATTGGAAGGCTGGGTGCGAGCAGCACTCCCGCTAGGACAGGCTGTTTTGTTATTTTTTGGTGTTGTAGGCAGGCAACCACGCAGAGCAGGGTTGACAGGCCGAACCCAAGACAGATACTTAGCACGGCATAGTCCTTATCAAGAGTTGCGCAGAGCAGGTATACAATAGTAACGACACTTATTGCTGCTTGTCTTTTTCCTACGCTGGCCGTCCATGAATCTCGTGCAACTTTTGCTAGTGGCTGAGGTCCTGCAAGGCAAAACAGGGCGACCCCCTGAAGGCTATCATCCATGGGCAGATAGCATTGTTTTTTCTTGAGTATACCTTCTCGTTTCAGCTCATGAATCAGTCGAGCTACTGCCCAGATTACAGAGGTGATAGAAAATAGCAAAAAACATAGAACTGCCGGATGTGCGATAATTTCCTGCATTATCGTACTTCCTTAAAGTCAAAATACATGAGACGCCGATTTTCGTTCCAGATTCCTTCGCATGTAATGAGAACTAATCGCGGTTGACCCGTTCTGATGGCTAAAATGCCAGTTTGATTGGGTGCCACAATTTCTGATCCAGAGTAGGCATAGATGAATTTTCTACCACTAATAGTCGACACAATAGCCTCGTCGCTCGGCTGTAAATTTTTTGTAGGACCAAAAACCAGTCGATTGTTATGCCCATACATGACAGTAGAGCCGCGCCAGTTGTTAGGTACTGCCGTGTTGACGGCATAATGAGCGTTGGTGGGGGTAATCTGCCAATCGCCAACAATTGCATCAAAAGCTCCTGGTAAGACAGGGAGACGCATGTTAAGGCTGGCAATACTCAACTCCGTCGGGTTGCCGCCTATTACCCTTGTTGTGATGACATGTTTCACGTGCTGCTGAGCTGTTACCGGCGGGGTTAGCTGGAGTGTAAGAAGCCAGCCTGCACCCAGAACTGTTACCAGTAGTGTATACCAAACAACCACCTGCAGTAGAAGCGGTGGTCGTTTGGAAGCTTGTTTTTTGCCCACCATGTATTTCCTTCTGGCCTAACGCAGGGTACGTAGACGCGGTGCAAGGGCAGCGACCAGGGTGGTCAGAACTGCGATAACGGCGGCGATAACACTAGCAACTGCCAGAGGTGCAGCTGCAGTGTTTGGCAGCTGGGAGGCTACGGGGCTTGTGGCAATTACTACTACGCTCGTGCTCGCAGGGGTAACTGGTGTTACAGGTGTTACAGGGGTGACAGGAGTTTCATCCCCACCGTGACCACCACAGGTTACGATTTGACCGTAAACAGTTTCTTCTTCGCCATTTACGATTGTAATGAGAGTGCCATTATCAAATTCCTGACCAAGTGTTGCGCCGGGTGCAACGGTAACTTCTTCATTATTGACTACAATGGTGCCGGCAGCTTCGCCGCTATTCGTCAGCGTAACCAGGACGTTTCCGTTTGCCAGGCAAGCAATCTCGTAGGTGAGCTCGGTAGAGGCAGGCTGATTGCAGGATTCTGGGTCAAAGTTGTTAGTGAATGTCCAGCTCATGCTGCCATCTGGCAAGATGACATACCCAGTTAAGCCGCTCGCCGTAAATGTTACTGATTGACCGGGCGTGAGAGTTGCAGGACTTGTTTGATCCCATGTCACGCCAGTAATTTCTTGAGCAACAATAGTAACATTTGGGTTAGCGCAAGTTGGAGTCGTGGCAACTGGAGCGGTAGGTGTTACTTCCGTGACTGCATTACAGCCATTGGCGTGAACGGCTTGGCCAACAACTGTCCAGTTGAGACCGTTAGGCGCACCGGCATTAGGCGGAATAATGTCGCCCCAGGCCTGGTGTTGATCTTTAAGTTGCTGAGCAATGCTCGCGTTGTAGGCGACGGGACCGGTGTGCAGGAGATGGTCGCCCATCCCATTTGCGCCAGTACTCCCAACACTGACAGACTGCATATTGTACAGATTTGTTACCGCATTGCTAGCGTGACAAATTGTAACTTTTGTTTCAACTGCTTCTGAAGTGGATGGACTAACTGCACCAATACCAACTGTGATAGCCAAAGCTACCGTTATCAGAACACCTTTATAGAGAGAACCAAACAACTTTCTCATATTTTTCCCCTTGACTCATTAATGTAATTGATCGAGCTGTTTGTGTTTAGATTGATTAAGAGTACTACAAAGTGGAAAGAATGTCAATAATATAGTATGGCGGTTATGCTTATGTAGACGATGCTTTACAATACTGCAGCAGATTAGGTATACTACTTCTGTATCTCGCGTGAGGGCATTGCTCTAGGCATAAAAACCTAGCAATATGGACCGCGTGAACAAACTATTAAAACTTAAGCAGGAGATTCCCCTATATGGCAGGAACTTTCGACCGCAGCAAGCCACACGTTAACGTCGGCACCATGGGCCACGTTGACCACGGCA
>CAZRPP010000020.1:0-11400 GCA_964602145.1 uncultured Candidatus Saccharibacteria bacterium | reverse complement strand
TAAAGACTTTGACCCCTGTTGGAATGGCAATAACCATAGTCATTATGCCAAAGAACGCGTTAACATTTCCCCCGGCACCCATAGTAAAGAAGTGGTGCGCCCAAACAAAGAACGACAGCACGCATATGGCCATCAGCGCCCAGACCATGCTGGTGTAGCCAAACAATCGCTTGCGGCTAAAGGTAGCCACGATTTCCGAGTACATGCCAAAGGCGGGCATTACTAGCACGTAGACTTCTGGGTGACCCCAAGCCCAGATAAGGTTGATATACATCATGGCGTTGCCGCCCATATCGGCCGTGAAGAAATGCATGCCCATTGAGCGGTCTAGGCTGAGCATAAACAGCGTGGCGGTTAGAATTGGGAAGACCAGCAGCAGCAAAATCATGGTGGCCAAAATGCTCCAGGAGAAGATGGGCATCTTCATAAGTGTCATGCCTTTGCAGCGTTTTTTGAGGATGGTAACCAAGAAGTTGATGCCGCTTAGCGTGCTGCCAATACCGGCAATCTGGATACTCCACAGCCAGTAATCTACACCGGGGCCGGGGCTGTAGGCCAGCTCTGAGAGCGGCGGATACGCCAGCCAGCCAACGGCGCCAAATTCGCCGTAAACCAGCGATAAATTAACCAGAATAACACCGGCCAGATAGAGATAAAACGCGATCGAGTTAAGGAGCGGGAACGCCACATCACGCGCACCCAATTGCAGCGGCAGAATTAGGTTGATAATGCCAAACATCAGGCCCATGGCCACAAAGAAAATCATAATGGTACCGTGCGCCGTAAAGACCTGCTGGAAATGATCGCCACTCAAGAAGCCCTGCCCGCCGCCACTGCCTAAGATTTGCTGGAGGCGCATCATAATCGCATCGCCAAAGCCGCGCAGCAGCATAACCACACTGACCACAATGTACATAACGCCAATTTTTTTGGCATCCAGACTGGTGAGCCAGTTGCGATATAGCCACCCTAGTTTTTTGAAATAAATTAGTGCTGCCAGAACAGCTAACGCACCGCCAACAAGGCTAACTTGGCCGCCAAACTGCACCCATCCGTGCCAAAAATAACTGGGGTCCAATTTACCCGTAAGCCAGTTAGCAAAAATCATTGATGACCACCCATATACTTCATAATAGCATTATCGTAGATGCTTTTATCGTGCAGGTGGTAGGTCGTTGGTTTTTCCACACTTGGCTTTGTGAGCTGGCTATAACTCTCGGCCGTAAAATGACCGCTCTGCTTGGCTCTATCGGCCCAAGCTTTAAACTGCTCCACGCTGACGGACTCTACTGTAAAGTTCATGTTGGCAAAATCTTCTCCGCTCAGATTGCTAGACATACCCTTAAATGTGCCCCGTTGCTGGGCATCTAAGTGTAGCTTGGTGGACATGCCGGGCATAGCGTAGATCTGGCCAGACAGCTGCGGCACCCAGAACGAGTTCATGGGCGCATCGCTGGTTATATCAAGCGCCACCGGCCACTTATTTGGAATAATTAACTTGTTGATGCTCACTACCTCTTGCTCCGGGTAGATAAAGAGCCACTTATATTGCAAGGCTATGACTTGCACATGCAGTGCTTTTCTATCGTCATTCAGCGGCTTGTACGGGTCTAGGCTGTGCGATGTAACCCATGTAACCACTGCCAGCACGCTAATGATGGCAATAGGTATACCCCACCAAATAGTCTCGTACTTTTTGTCATGGTCCCAGTTGGGGCTGTACTTGTGCTCGTGGCCGGTTTTGTAGCGCCATGCAAAAGTGTACAGCATGTAATACACCGGGATAAGCACTGCAGCGGCTAGAAGCATGGAGAAAATCAATAACGTACGCTCCCTGTTAGCGATTTGGCCCCGGGTCTGGAATAAATCAAAAGTGTGCTGGCCCGATGCAAACCAGAGGGCCGCAACGAGCGTAAGGGCCGTTAAGCCGCAGAGGACAGTAAATGCTCGCCGACTCAGTGCAGGTACTTTCACGCGACTCAGCTTGTCCAACATGCTCATGCTTCTACTATACAGTAAATTTACTTTGCACAACTACGAGACTGTCAAAACGTGCACCCATTGTCAGTCCAGAAGAGGTACGATGGATGCACCTTTTGAGAGTATTGCTTATAGACCGAGCGCCGCTTTGGTGGCCGCCCAGGTGGCGCGACTCTCAATATCCGCCTGCTGCTGAGCATTGGCTTTATGCGCAACTTCGCGCAGGCCGCCGTAGCTGCCCACAATATCAAACGTAAATTTTGGCTGGAGTTTGGCCAGGTCTTTTATGGCTGCCAGACAGGTGGGGCTGGCGGTGGAGGTGCTGGCGTAAATTTTGGTAGTTGCATCCGCTGAAGGGTTTGCCACAGCGTCCGTGCCAAGGGCGCGGGCCTCGCAGTCGCCGCTGCGGGCCAGCCATTTATCTAAATTGGCGGAGCCTGGCACGGTCATATTGACTACCAAATTCAGCGCTAGACGTCCATCGTAATCGTACTGGTCAAAAATGAAATTGCCCATGCTGTATTCGATCAATTTGCCTTTGTATACCTCTGTATTTTGGACCCAGTGCGTGCCGTTGCCCACCACCATATCGGCGCCTAAATCGATCATTTTGTGGGCGACTTCTGTCTGCGCAGCCCCAGCCACGTGCTGGTACTCCGGCCCGCCATTCATCATGCCGATGACTGGCATTTTTTTAGCCCAAATACCGATACTTTCCAACTCACCTGGCTCCGGCTTAAACAGTGTTTTGTAGTTAAACGAGCAAAAGGCCACCGGCAATTGGCCGGCCGGCTTTACCGGTAACAGCACCGCTTTGCAGTTGTCTTTTTGGGCATGCGGGTTGTAGTTGCCTACGGTTTGGAAACCGGCATCAGTTAGGTTTTTAACGGTGGTGGCGTAGCCGTGCGGGCCCTGATCGCCCAGGTGATTACTTGACAAACTCAAAATGGGATAATACTTTTTCAAAACGGGCAACCACGACGGCTGACAATTAAAAATCAAGTTATCCACCTGGTTCTGGAAGGTATCTTGATTGGTGGTTATGGGGCACTCCAGCACGCCGATACGTGCATCGTACTCCCCTAGCCCAGCAATGCCGCTAAAGGGCTGCTCTTTGCTGCCGGCCGCATCGCGCTCCACCGCCCGGCCGAGCATAATGGTGCCACTAAACAAATATTTACCGTTTATGTCTTTGTAGGCCACGGTGGCCTTGGGCTTAACTGACTGCATGGCGGACTTGGTCGGCTGTGGACGATTAAGATAGCCAACACCAGCAATAGCAATAACTGCAACCGCGCCAGCAATAAATATTTTGCCGCGCGATTTTTGCTTATGCAGCTGGTACTTCATACTGCCCTCATAATATGGCGACGCGCGCCTTTAAGCAAACCCTGTTTTTGCAACCACAGTAGTGCCACTGCTCCGGGAATTATTGGCAGCCAAAAAGTGACGACTCTAAAAGCAATCACCGCAGCAGCGGCTAAGTCCAGCGGCGCACCATACGCCACCAGCCCACCAGTTAGACCAGCCTCCACACCGGCTACGCCGCCGGGCGTTGGCATGAGCGCACCCAGCAAAACGCCCAGACTATAGACCACAAACACGGTGGCCAGGCTCATGTGTATCTGGGCCGCCATGAGACTTAGTTCTAATATAATCACATTGCAAATGGTTAGGCTGAGCTGGCTGATTGCGGCGGGCAAAAACTGCAGCGGTCGCTTTTTATAACCAGCCAGGCTGCGCCCAACATTTCTCAAAAATGAACTGATTTTTGCTCTGAAAAATAGTGCGGCGGTGGCTAAAATAACAGCGATAATACTGCCCAAGAACATTATTTGGGTGGAAATTGACAGATCGCGCGGCAATTGGCCATAGCCCAGCAAAAGCATGGCCATAAAAGCCATCATATGCACCAGCATGCCCACTAAATTATTGGTGCTGATAACAGCGGTGGCTTGCGGCGCGGAATGCTTATGCCGCAGCAAATACCAGCCGTTGAGGCCAAGGCCGCCCAGCCCCGCTGGCAACAATCGATTAACAGCCGCAGCAGCCATCTCTACCACCACTAGTTGCCGCAAAGATAATTTATGAAACGCCAGCAATTTGTAGCTGAGCGCCGCCAAACAGAACGTGGCGGCCAGGAGCGCCAGGCTCAATGTTAATAGATGTAGTGGCGCCTGCTGCAGAACCTGCAGACCAGCAAAAATGATGTCCCAGTTTTTGATCGTTACCACAACCAGCGCTAAAGTCAGAAGACCGGCAACAAAAACCTTACGCTTATTCATACTCCAAAGTATAACAAAACCGCCCCGTACGGAGGGGGCGGTTTTGCGTAAGAAGTAAAAGATTAGACTTCTACAACAACGGCGTCAGCGGCGGCGCGCTTAACGGCTTCGCAGCCCTTAACGGCACCATCTTTGCTGGCGTAGCCTTCGCCGGTGGCGACAACTTCGCCGTTGCCAGCCTTTAGGCGGAAGTAAAATTCGCCGTTTTTGCCTTCGTACACTTCAAACTTTGCTGCCATAACTTAAACCTCCGTTATTTATGCCTCTTATTATACTATTTCTTCTTGAAAAAGTTAGTGCCAAATTCGATAGCTTCATCCACTAAGCTGCCGTTTTTGTTCTTGTCTAGCAGCTGAGTAATCATGTTACCAATGCCAGAGCTGGGGGCACTTTTGGCAACTTCATCGGCAATGCCGCCACTATCCAGACTGCCGTTCTTTTTGGCAGCGCCCAGGCCGCCTAAAATCATGGGCGCAACGGTGCTTAAAATACTGGCGGCCGTAGACTCAGATACGCCGGATTGTTTGGCTACTTGTCCAGCTACATCGGCACCTTTATTGCCAAAGACGTGGCCCAGAATTTTGCTGCCGTCTTGTTGTACCGCAGCGCTGGTAACGGCACCTACCACATCATCTAGGATGGAACCGTCGTGCTTCTGCAGGGCTGTGTCTAGAGATTCAGCCCCCTTTTTGGTCTTAACGTTACTATTCAGTCCGCCCAGGATTGCTTCTGCAGCGCTGGTAACGGCCGACTGCGCCTCTGGGCTATCGAGCCCCTGCTTCTTAGCCACCTGGCTGGCAACTTGGCTTAAAACTTGGTCTTGTAAAACAGATTTGAGGTCCATGCTTATTTCTCGCAGGCAATGCCGTCGTTGTCGCGGTCTAATTTATTTTGATAAGCGGAGTCAGAACGCTTAATGTTAAAGACACCTGCCTCAAAGGCAGCCGTACAGTTTTCAAACTTCTTACCGCCTGTTGGTTTGCTAACAGTTTGATTGGCGACTTTCTCTTTGGCGGCCGGGGTTGCTTCGTTGACGGCATCGGCTTTGCCGGTTACTTCACCGTTAGGTTGGGTCTGTGTAGGAGAATACTTACCATTAGCATCTAACTGCGCTTTATTAGTGAATACCCAGCCACCGCTCGCGGCCCACACAAAGAACAGTGCGATCAAAGCCTTGGCGTAAGGACTCTTCTTGAAGCCTTCTGGGTCATGAACGTACCACACGGCAATTGCCACGGCTGGAATGATCGGCAAACAGACCAGCCACAGCAGCCAACCAACCAAGATGCGGCGGCCGGTGGTCCAGTTTTGGTAGCGGTTTTTAGTCAGCGGAAAGCGGGCCAGCAGCCAGGTGGCTGAGCGCAAAAAGAAGCCAGGATGCGCGTTTTCTGCGCGCTGGGCGGCAATGTAGTCTGGTGAATCGGTCTTTTTATTGGCCATGAAGAACTCCCTTAGTTATACCGCCAAATGTACCACAGTTAGGCGCGCTTTGCTAGGAAATTATTTGCAGGCTTCAAATTTGATGATTTGCCAATCGCCCGTATACTTGGCTGTTGTTTTGGCAGTTTTTTCAGCTGTAAAGTTATATTTGCCGTAGCTTCCGCTGTATACTGATGAACCGCTGGCTTCCTTATTGTTATAAGCATCCAGAAATACATCCACTTTCGTACCGGCTGGCACGTCCTTGAGCTGGTTTACTACTAGGATAGGTATCTGGGTCTCATCCGTAGCGCTCGGCTTAACTTTTTGATTGTTCTGCGTTGCTCGACATGCCGGTGGATTTTTCTTGGCCTGCTGTTTTGCAATTGCATATGTTGTGGGTGGTGGCGTCGTTTTAGAAGTTAGCTTTGCCGTGACAACCACTAATAACAGAAAACCGGCAGCTGCCATAAGTGCAAGTGTTCGCTTGTTCATATTGCCAGTATACCACTAATGCTTATGGCAGTAGATTGACAGGGGCGGCCCCAGCGGTGCATACTATGCTTATGCTTATAAAAACGGGTGGGCCACGTTAATGGCATACATCGTCACGGTCAACGCTGGCTCCTCTAGTGTAAAAATTGCGCTCTTTGATGGTAGTGGGCACCTCTTGCATATGGCCGCCATTGAGAACATTGGCCAGTCTGCAACAGTTCTTAAGCAAGCCGGCTTAGATGACAAAAAAATTACAGTTAAGGATCATGTAGCGGCGATGCGTTACCTGCTAGCCTGGCTGGACGAGCAAGCCGGCCCCGCCAACATTTCTGCCGTTGGCCACCGGATTGTCCACGGCGCCGATATTTTTACTGAGCCAACCCTTGTTAGTGACAAAGTCATTAAGAAACTACAGACTCTGGAGCCGCTGGATCCAGACCATCTGCCCTACGCACTGGCGTGCCTTAAGGAAACCCGCAAGCACTTCAAAGATGCTCCCCAGGTCCTCTGTTTTGACACCGCTTTTTACAAAGATTTACCGCGCACCGCTCGCCAGTTAGCATTGCCGCGCAAGTACGAAAAAATGGGCTTAAAACGATACGGCTTCCACGGCTTGTCATACCAATATTTGCTCAAGGATTTTGCCAAGCAAGAAGGCTCCACAGCCGCCCGCGGTAAAGTGATTATGGCCCACTTAGGCAGCGGCGTTAGTCTCTGCGCCACAAAAGACGGTAAACCGATTGATATGACCATGGGCTTTACGCCTGCCAGCGGCGTTGTCATGAGCACCCGCAGCGGCGATTTAGACCCCGGCGTTATCTGGTTTCTGCACCAAAAAACCAACATGGGCCCACGCCAATTTAACCATTTAGTCAACAAGCAGTCCGGCCTCTTGGGCGTCTCCGGCCGTAGTGCCGACATGCTCACCTTGCTCAACAATCAAGATACAGACCCCAATGCTAAAGAAGCAATCGACCTGTTTTGCTACCAAATCGCCAAGCAAATAGGCGCCCTGAGCACGACTTTGGGCGGCATTAACAGCCTGATTTTTACTGGCGGGATTGGTGAGCGCAGTGCGGAGATCCGTCGGCGCATTTGTCATAATTTGAGCTTCCTGGGTATTTATGTGGACAGCAACCGGAATCATCGTAATGCGCGGCTGATTAGCCCGGACGGTGCGCCGGTTGGTGTCCATGTCATCCATACCAATGAGGAAGCGATGATCGCAAATCTAACAATGAAAACCATAAAGGAGGAACAATAAATGGAAGCCGTTTTGAGTCATGACGAGCTGAAAAAAATGGACGCCTACTGGCGCGCCAGCAACTACTTGAGCGTGGGGCAAATTTACCTGCGCGACAACCCGCTCCTCAAGCGGCCACTAGAACTCGGCGATGTCAAAAACATGTTGCTTGGCCACTGGGGTACCACGCCTGGCCAGACATTTATCTATACCCACTTAAACCGCGTCATCAATAAATACGACCTTAATATGATTTATCTCTCTGGGCCTGGCCATGGCGGACCCGCGCTCATGGGCCATACCTATCTGGAAGGCACCTGGTCAGAAATCTACGCGAGCATGCCGCAAAATGAGGCCGGTATGCAGCGCCTGTTCCAGCAGTTTAGCTGGCCATATGGCTTGTCCAGCCATGTTAGCCCGCAGGTTCCCGGCTCGATTCATGAAGGTGGTGAGCTTGGCTACTCTGTTAGCCACGCCTACGGCGCCATTTTTGACAATCCAGACCTGATTGCCGCCTGTATTGTAGGCGATGGCGAGGCAGAAACTGGCCCGTTGGCCACTGCTTGGCACTCCAACAAGTTCATCAACCCCAAGACCGATGGTGCGGTACTGCCTATTCTGCACCTCAACGGTTTCAAGATTAGCAACCCCACCCTGCTGGCCCGCATTGAACGCTCAGAACTCATCGACCTGTTTAAGGGCTACGGCTACACGCCCCATATTGTAGAGGGCGATGACCCCATGGACATGCACCAGCAAATGGCCGCCACACTGGACAAATGCGTATCAGATATTAAGCGCATCCAGAAACGCGCCCGCGAACAGGGTGACTTAACTCGCCCGCGCTGGCCGATGATCATATTTATTTCGCCCAAAGGTTGGACCGGCCCCAAGAAAATCGATGGTAAAAAAGTGGAAGGCAACTTCCGCTCCCACCAGGTGCCATTCTTAGTCGACAAAGATAACGCACATAATTTACCCCTTCTTGAAAAATGGCTGCGCAGCTACAAACCGGAAGAACTATTCACTCCGGAAGGACGCCTTAAACCAGAATTAGAAGAGTTAGCCCCCAAGGGTACACGCCGCATGGGCGCCAACCCGCACGCCAACGGCGGCCTCTTGCTGCGCGAACTGCGCTTGCCAGACTTCCGCGATTACGAAGTCAAGGTGCCCTACCCAAGTGCCGTGGTAGCCGGTAACGTCCACATGCTCGGGCCGTGGCTACGCGACGTCATGAAACTCAACGCCGACAAGCGCAACTTCCGCATGTTTGCGCCGGATGAAACGGTGTCCAACCGCTTAGAAAATGTCTTTGAAGTCACCAACCGCCAGTGGAACGCCCGCACCCAGGATTCCGATGAGTTCCTGGCCACGGACGGCATGGTGGTAGACAGCCAGCTATCTGAGCACCAAGCCGAGGGCTGGCTAGAGGGCTACCTCCTGACTGGCCGCCACGGCCTTTTAAACAGTTATGAAGCGTTCATTCGCATTATCGACAGTATGGCCAGCCAGCACGCCAAGTGGATCAAAATGTGCAACGAGCTGCCGTGGCGCGAGCCAATTAGCTCACTAAACTACCTGCTCACCAGCCACGTCTGGCGCCAGGACCACAACGGTTTCACGCACCAAGACCCCGGCTTTATTGACTTTTTGGTCAACAAAAAAGCCTCCACGGTGCGCGTCTATTTGCCGCCCGATGCCAACAGTTTGCTATCTGTTATGGACCACATGCTGCGCAGCCGCAACTACATTAACCTAGCAATTTGCGGTAAGCACGAAGGCGCCCAATGGCTGACCATGGAACAAGCCGTAGAGCACTGTACCGCCGGTGTATCGGAATGGAAGTGGGCTTCTAACTGCAAGCCCGGCGAAGAACCAGATGTGGTCATGGCCGCTTGTGGCGATATCCCCACTCTAGAATCCATGGCCGCCGTTTCCATCCTGCAAAAGGAACTGCCTCAGCTGAAAATTCGCGTGGTCAACGTGGTGGACCTGATGAAATTGCAACCGGACACCGAGCATCCCCACGGCCTGTCGGACATGGAATACAACCAGCTGTTTACCAAAGATAAGGAAATTATGTTTGCCTTCCACGGCCACCCATGGCTGATTCACCGCCTGACCTACCGCCGCGGCAACCACCGCATGCACGTCCGCGGTTACAAAGAAGAAGGCACTATCACCACCGCCTTTGACATGACCGTCAAGAACGAGCTGGACCGCTTCCATTTGGTTATGGACGTGATTGAGCGCACGCCAGTTAACACGCCTGGCGCCCGCCGTTTGCACGAGAAGATGCAGCAAAAACTGGTGGAACACACCAACTACATTGCGGAAAATGGCATAGATTTGCCAGAAGTGCGCGACTGGACGTGGCCTCACTAAAAGGCTAAAGTCACTCTCAAAAGTAGTATAAATTTTATACTACTTTTGAGAGCATAACGCGGCCAACTTACGTGCCGTGTTGGCGTTTCTAATCGTGACAAACTGGTAGGTCGATGTGCCGACAATGCTCTTATAGCGCGTTCTACTGAACGTCTTCTGCGGCGCAGACCAAAAAATAACCTGGCCCACGGCCAGCCTTTTCAAAGGCCGCCCGCAAATCCGCCATAGCGATTTTATTCTTGCCGCCAACGTTGATGCCGCGTAGCAGCGTCACATAGGTCATACTATTTCTTGCGAACTAAAAAGAACGTGCTCGGCCCAAAGTAGGTCTTAGCCAGCGGCACCTGCATGAAGCGCTCAAAGGTTAGCATGACGCCGCGGGGCATGACTTTTTTAAGGCCGGGGCTGCGCAGGTTGGAGACACTCAAGACGCGGACTGGCTGGAGGCCGGCAGCCTGTAGCTGCTTTGCAACGGTGTGCGGGTTGTGGTTTACGAATGGGATTTCATCGTCGCGCTGGTTTTCTTTAGAACGAATGTCAATTGGTTCCAGCGGCAATTTTTTGCCTTTTACCAGGTGTTTCAGGCGGTTTCTAAAGTGGGCGTAGTTGGCCACTTCAATAATCGCCAAGCCGTCTTTAGATAATACGCGAGCAATCTCCGCAAATTCCGGAGCGGGGTTTGGCAGATGGTGCATAACGCGGATCATGGTCAGCAGGTCAATCGAGCCATCCTTAAACGGCATGTCAGCTGCTTGTACTAGCTGGCGGTCTACTTCTGGGTGATCCTTGAGGAACTCGGCGCCAATATCTAGTTGCTGCTGGCTGGGCTCGGCCAAAGTTACAGCGGTGGCGTATTTCTTCAAGAAGACACAAAGCCGGCCGTAGCCGCCGCCAATGTCTACGGCGTGCTTAAAATGCTTGCCTTTTAAAAGGCGGCTGATGGCGATGCGCTCAGATTCATTTTCGTAGTCGCGGCCGTCCCAGTAACGGAGGTAGTTGTGGTTAGGGTCGTTGTATTGATCGGCTTTTCTAGTTGTATTCATAAAAACTATTGTACCACTAGAGACGAATCAGCGTATCCAGTTCTTTTGTACGATTCACTGGCAGATGGTAGTAGTCGCTGGCGCTGGCGGCGTTGTGGCTCATGGTAATGTAGAGCTGTTTGCGCCAGCTGGCCATGTTGCGGCGAGCGGATGGCACCACGCGGCTGCGCGAAATAATGTATGTGGCCTTGTCCTGCGCAAAGCGCAGTTCTGGGTAGCGTCCGCGCAGCTGCTTAAGCATGGCGGGAATATCGATATGATCGTGGAAACCGTAGGTTAGGGTTAGGTGGCAAATGCCATCCAGAAACGATAAGTCGTTGAATTGCACGCGGTCTTCTGGTGGCACATGCGCCGCCTCCGCAGTCTTAACTGTCACTATCACCACATGCTCTGGTAGCTCGTGCAGGTCCATGGCCATTGTGTGCAGCGCCAGCGGCGTGTATTCGTGCGCGCTGCCCAAGTAGATTGCGGCGCCGGGCAGGCGACGCACGGTGGGATGGCCCATGTGCAGCGCCACAATAAAGTCGCTCAGTTTGCCCTCTATGCGGCG
>CAZRPP010000019.1:0-11711 GCA_964602145.1 uncultured Candidatus Saccharibacteria bacterium | reverse complement strand
CCACTTTGCAGAGAGCCTCAAGGCGCTGCGCACCGGCCGCGCCAGTAGCGCCATGCTCGATGGCGTCATGGTGGAAGCTTACGGCACGCCCATGCCGCTGAATCAGGTAGCCACCGTTACAGCGCCAGAGGCGCAGCTGCTGCAGATTACGCCGTTTGACCCTACTAATCTACAGGCAATCGCCACCGCTATTCGCAATAATCAGCAGTTGGGCCTGAACCCGATGGATGATGGCCGCGTGGTGCGCGTGCCAGTGCCGGCATTAACAGAGGAACGTCGGCGCGATTTGGCCAAACAAGTTGGCGAGCGGTTGGAGCAGTGCAACGTGCAGCTGCGCAACATTCGGCATGATGCATTAGATGTTATTAGCAAAGCCCAAAAAGCCAAAGAGGTGGGCGAAGACGAAGCCAAGCGTCTTGAGAAGCAGGTTGATGACGCTATGGCTGTCGTTCGATCAGAGGCAGAGGCTGCGGCCAAAGCCAAAGAACAAGAAATTATGACACTGTAAACTGGCGGCGCGGTGCGCGCTTGAGGGTGCTGCCGTGTTGGTAGCGGATGAATCGGCCTGTGCGCATAATGAAGGCGCTGATAACCATAATGACTGCACTTATGAATGCGGCGTTCAGCCAGCTGGCGCCAGTGTCAGCTAGCTTGCCGGTGGACGCTACCGGTGTTATGAGCGGCGATGCGCCGGGAACTTTTACGCAAACATCGTTCGAGATGATATTAAACACTAAGTCAGGTATGCGGCCGCCAAAACTACTGCAATAGGTGTCGCCTGGTTGGTTGCCGCTGGGCTGCATGGTGGCGGAGACGGTTCTGGTGGTGTGACCGGCCTGTGTTGTTGTCTTGAAGCGGAAAGCTGTGACTGCGCTTAAGTCAGTTGGTGGCGTTGCGAGCCAGACAGTGGTACCACTGCCTTGTGTGCCACCGCCGGGCAGGGTATTCCCGTTGCCGGAGTAATAGTTATAGCACATGTTGCCAATGACGGGCACATATCCCGCTGGCAGGTTGCTGGCAGCACAGGGGTCTAATGAAATTTGACCAGAAGGCGTTGTGGAGTATTCAAAGACTTCTCCATTTTGGCCTGTTGGGACGTTTGCAAGGGCGACATGGGTGTTGTTGGTCCTGGTGTCGGTAAACTTTGAGCCTGGCAGTCTTGAGCTTGCAAGACCACCTTGGTCGTTGGAGTCATCGCCATTGTAGGGGAGGACGGCAATGTGCATGCCGCTTAGGTAGCTGCCACCGCTCTTATTAGAGTACAAATAATTGAATGTAAAGGGCTGATTGACGGCAAACTCTGTGCCGTTGCTGGTGTTTTGGACAGTGTAGCCACCCTGGGAGATGACTCTGACAGAGGCATCGCTGGTGAGGGCGGCTGCAGAGGAGTCGGCTACCACTTGAGCATTATCGCTTGTTAGGGTGGCGGTGTTTTGGTAGGTACCGGCAGCTGCATCAGCATCGATAGAAACTCTATAACGTATGGTAGGCAGAGGTTGCCCAGATGTTACACCCTTAATGTTAATTGTCAAAACTTGGCCATTGACGCTAAAGGAAGTATCAACAGTTCCATTCTGCGTACTCCCGCAGCCGGAAAGACAGCTGTTGAAGGTGACCCCAGCCGGTAATGTGTCGGTGATTGTTAGATTTTGTGTGCCTGCCGTGACACCTGTTGAGGTGGTCTGAAGTTCAAATTCCGCAGTATCGCCAGCGTTAACCAAGCCGCCAGCTGGTGCGACAGCTTGTTTTTTAAGCGTAAGCGTAGACCCAATGATACGGATACGGTGGGCGTCAAACAAGTTGTATGAGTATGCAGGGTCGCTTGGATTGGTCGAAGCACCACTTGAGCTGGTGACTTGCCAACTAGACGTGGCTGCGCTACGAGCATTGCCGTAGGTGGAAAGGACGCTGCCGGTTGCGACACTAGGCTTGACTCTCACATTAAAGTCAGCATGTACTGATGCTACAACATTTGGTGTCGTTGCGTAATCTTGGAAGACTTTTGAATTGGTAAGCTCGTCGTTGTTGTGCTGCCATACAATGCGTATACGGGTAACACTCGAGGCTCCGCCTGCCGCCGACAGGCTGTCTACCCAGTCAGTTGATCCATCACCATTTAAATCATCTGCGCGCATGTTGCATCGTGTCTAACTTGATCGCCACCATCCGTGAATGGTAAGCTTGAGTACTGGATTTTGAATGCTTGAGCAGGGAAGTCACTCGTCTTATAAACAGCGCTTAATTGTGGTGTAGCAAGTGATACCATGCCCAGCCACGGGTTCTCCCATAGCGAGGCATTGACCTTGTTCGCGGGGTCACCGGCAGTAACTGGCGCCGAAGTATTATAGTAAGTGCTACGTGTCATGGAGCCGCTGTTGCGAGTTGGCGCCAAGCCAACCAATTCAACATTAGGATTCAGCTGCGTGCATGCCGTGCTCGTCTGATCAGTTGTTCGATAGTCAAAAATATGCAGACCTAATGGAACAATTTGACCTGGAGCGGCAGTAATTTCAGATGGCTTGTAAGAAGTGTTACCTGGAGTAGCATTCGTTCCACCATAGGTTACGCGGTAACTCCAGGTGCCTGGACCGAGAGCAATAACAATCGTGTCAATACTGTTATTTGATAGAGTCGGATTACCAACGCGGGTTCCGCCAGCAGTGTACTCATCGGTGCCGCCATAGTTTGCGAGGCCACTAGCACTTGTTAACCCAGCGAGACCTCGGATAGTGTTGTTGGTGGCTAATTGCTGCGAGGGCTGTGGAGTAATATCGGAGTTAGGTACCCAGAGACGGACGGAGAACCTAGCAAACATACCGGCACTGGTGGTCTTGGTCAAATCAACATTTGTTAATGAGACGGTGATTGGTGTGCCAGGACCCCCCGGCTGCGAGCAAGTCAAGGTACCGATATTGGACAGAAGGTCGCTACAGCTACTAGCCGTTCCTTTACCCCAGGTGTACAAGACTGAATTATTGGTCGATCCGCCAGTGTATATAAAAGTATCAGTGAGATTAAAGCTAGCCATATTATTAACGTGTGCGACTGGCTCACTGCCTTTTTGCTGGTTCAAGGATATATTATAGGTAATCATCATACCGAGCGTCGTTTCATCATTAGCCATCGCTGTTACCGCTGACGGCTTGGTATCATCGTTTGTAGGGTTGTCCTTGCGCATATCCACCCTAAAGTCGGCAGTCGTGTATGCAAATGGTGTGTTTGTTGCAGAGACATCACTTGGGTGGTTGTCTGAAGAAGCTTTGGCTGCGGCCGATAAACAATAGGCAGTTGTGTCGCAATTAGCGGCTTTGACCGAGGTGTCTGTTCCGGCTGGCGTGTTAACGTCTGTAGCAACGGCGAGTGCAGAGGCATCGTAGACAATATTAGATCCCTCTTGCTGATTGCCTAGATTACAGACAAGGGTGCGGCCATCAGTTGAAATAGCAGAAACAGTTGGAACATTTTGCGTGAGGCACGAGCTGGGAACAGCTAACCACCGCTGGTTCTTATTAAGAGTGACCTTACTAATGACATTTGTGTCGGCAGCATCGTTCAATGAAACAGTAATTCTATAGACGACTGTGTCTAGTACGCGAACGATATTATTGCTGCTGTTTGCATCCTGGGCGGCATTAGCGCCGGTGCTCGCATCGTAGGTGGTAGCGTCCCAGGGCGCCTGGCCAGTGGCCTGCAACTTTATATCGGTGCGCAAGGTGGGCGGGGCCGTGGTTGCGGCATTTGTTGCCTGCACAATGCCAAAAATCGACACCGTTAAGACGGTAAAAATTATTGCTAGTTGACGGTTTCTATACGAATAGAAAAGTTTTCTCATCTGTTTTTCCTGCTCACACACGTGTTTATTAGTAAGTGCTATTGTTTACTATAGCGATAAATTTTCTTTTGGCAAGCCCTGCGTAATGATAATGGTACAATAGACCCTGACATGGCAATTGCACTACTAATTTTGGGTATTATCCTTTTTATTGGCCTGATTCTGATTCACGAGTGGGGCCACTTTATTGCCGCCAAAAAAGGTGGCGTTAAAATTGAAGAATACAGCGTCTTTTTTCCACCAAAACTTTATAAAAAACAGATGAAAGGCGGCTGGCAATTTGTGATTGGTGCGCTGCCACTGGGCGGTTACGTCAAGCTCAAGGGCGAGCACGATACAGACACCGCCAAGGGCTCCTACGGCGCGGCTGATCTCTGGACTAAGACCAAAATCATGGGCGCGGGCGTCTTTATGAACCTAGTCACTGCCTTTTTGCTACTCATGGTTTTGGCCTGGTTGGGCATGCCCAAAATTATGGACAACCAGTTTACGGTGGCTTCAGATACCAAGGTGATTGCCCGCGGCCAGCAACACGTTATTTTGGACGAAGCTACTACCGGGCAGCCGGCCGCCAAGGCTGGTCTACAGCGCGACGATGTCTTGCAAAAAATCGCCGATACCCCTGTAAAAGATGTGAAAAGCCTGCAAGAAGCCAGCAAAAAATATGCCGGTCAGACGGTGACTATCACCTATGAGCGCGCCAAAAAACAGCAAACCGTTCAGGCCACATTGAACTCCGTGGAAAGCCAAAAGGGCAAGCAACGCCCAACCTACCTGGGAGTTTCCATTAGCGAGGTTAAGCAGGGCGCAGATCTACGGCGCTCCACCTGGTCTGCGCCAGTGGTGGCGGCTGGTTTAATCGGGCAGTTTACTTGGGCCACACTACAGGGTCTAGGTAATGCGTTGCAAGGACTGGGCAGCCTGATTGCTGGTGCAGTAACAGGCAATACGGTGGCACGACAGCATGGGCAGTCTGAGGCGGCGGGGCAGGTGTCTGGGCCAATCGGCATTGTTATGGTGCTGAATTATGTGGCGCATATGAACTACCAATTTATGCTGCTGATTATCGCGCTGATCTCCTTAACATTGGCGATTATGAACCTGCTACCCATCCCGGCGCTGGACGGTGGCCGCCTGTGGCTGACGCTGATTAGTCGCGGCATTTTCAAGAAGCCGCTGACGCAGAAAGTGGAAGAAAATGTTAATGCCGCCGGTTTCTTTATCCTGATTGGCCTGACCATTGTAATCGCTTTTGTGGACATTAAACGGTTCTTCTAAATGACGGAAACAAAAGTGCCATGGAACGGCTGGATTGCGCTGATTTACGGCGTGGTTCTGTTCTTTGTGGCCCAGATTATTGGCGGGCTGTCGGCGGCCATGTACGGCGTGTTCCAGGGGTGGACTGCACAACAAACGACCGACTGGCTCCAAACTGCTGTGGCCGGCCAATTTTTGTATGTACTGATTGCAGAAACTTTAACTATCGCTGGTATCGTCGGTTTCATAAAGTTCTATAAGCAGCCGCTCAGCAGTATTGGCTTTAAGCGCCCGCGCATGGCCGATGTGCTCGCTGGATTCATGGGCTTTCCCGTGTACTTCGTGCTCTACGCCGTCATCCTGGCTATTGCTAGTCAGGTTTTCCCTGGGCTCAACGTAAACCAAGAACAACAGATTGGCTTTAAGGATGTAGCTGGTTTCTGGCCGCTGCTCATGACGTTTATCAGCTTAGTGATTCTGCCGCCGCTAGTGGAGGAGCTATTGCTGCGCGGCCTTTTGTTCACTAGCTTGCGAAAGTATTTTAAATTTGGGCTGGCGGCACTGATTGTCAGTGGGATTTTTGCCGCCGCCCATCTACCAGCTGGTGGTGATGCTGGCCCTCTCTGGGTAGGGGCAATCGATACCTTTATGCTGTCTTTGGTGCTGTGCTATGTCCGCGAAAAAACCGGCAGTTTGTGGGGCGGGATAATTATTCACGCGCTTAAGAATTGTCTGGCATTTATTGTTTTGTTTATCGTGCAGGGGCGCTAAAGCGTGCTACAATAACCCCTATGCGAGCATCAAATTTATTCACCAAGACCAGCAAAACCGCACCGACGGATGAGGTGGCCAAGAACGCCCAACTACTTATCCGGGCGGGTTACGTTTATAAAGAAATGGCCGGCGCCTACGCCTACTTACCGCTGGGCCTGCGCGTTATAGAGAAAATCAAGCAAATTGTGCGCGAAGAAATGAACGCCATCCACTCAAATGAAATGCTCATGACCAGCCTGCAGCGCAAAGATATCTGGGAAAAAACCGGGCGCTGGGACGACAAGGTGGTGGACATTTGGTTTAAGACAAAATTGCAGGATGAAACAGAGGTGGGACTGGGCTGGAGCCACGAGGAGCCCATTGTAGAAATGCTCAAGCAGTACATTAGCAGCTACAAAGATTTGCCAATCAGCTTGTATCAATTTCAGACCAAGATGCGCAACGAAAAGCGGGCAAAATCGGGCATCATGCGCGGCCGTGAATTCATTATGAAAGACATGTACAGCTTCCATGCCAGCAAAGAAGACCTGGATGATTATTACAACCAGACAATAGAAGCGTATAAGCGCATTTATAACCGTCTGGGTATTGGCCAGGACACTTACGTCACGTTTGCGAGTGGCGGCGCCTTTACCAAGTTTAGCCACGAATTCCAGACCATTTGCGATGCCGGCGAAGACATCATTTATCTGCACCGCGGCAAAAACGTGGCCGTCAACGAAGAAGTGATCGACGATGCCGTCAAAGAGCTGGGCATTTCCCCCGATGAGCTGGAAAAGGTCAAGACCGCAGAAGTGGGCAACATTTTCAACTTTGGCACCCAGAAAACGGATGAAATGGGCCTGTACTTTACAGATGCCGATGGCCAGCGGCAATCGCTCTGGATCGGCTCCTACGGCGTGGGTGTCAGCCGCGTCATGGGCGTGGTAACAGAGAAGCTAGCGGACGAGCGTGGCCTAGTTTGGCCCGCTAATATTGCGCCATACACCGTGTATTTGGCGCGCCTAGGTACGGAAGATAACGTGGTTAAGGTCGCAGACAAATTGTACGATGAGCTGACCGTAGCGGGCGTAGAAGTTTACTACGATGACCGCGATGAGCGCCCCGGCACCAAATTTGCCGATGCGGACCTCTTGGGCTTGCCGCTGCGCGTGGTGGTCAGCGCCAAAACAGAGGAGCAGGGCGTGTACGAGATCAAGGCGCGCACTAGCCAGGAGGCATCGTTTGTGTCTAGAGGTGAGCTTGATAAAGCTATCGCCGAGCTCATTTAAAAAAGCTATACTACCAGGATGGCCTGGGAAATCGAAAACTACGAAACACCTGCTGGGCAACCAGTCGTTGAGAAGTTTATTCAAAAATTGGACGTGGCTGCAAAGGCAAAACTGATTCGCATTATGGACATGCTTGAAATGGCCGGTCCAGAACTACCGATGCCTTATGCTCGGCCAATGGGCCAAGGGCTGTACGAGCTACGAGTGAGGGGCAAGCGCGAGGTTAGGATTTTTTATGTTTTTATGGTGGCGCAGCGCATCGTGCTACTACATGGATTTATAAAGAAGACACAGGTAACGCCCGCCAGAGAGCTAAAGCTGGCGCGGCATAGGCAATTGGAAATAACTTGACACAATTATAACTCATAAGTTATAATTAACACCTATGAATAAATGGAAAGACCTTAAGACTGATTTACTAAAAGACCCAGCTGTTCGCGCGGAGTATGAACGCTTAGCGCCAGAATTTGAGCTTGCAGAAAAACTTCTAAAAGCACGTTTGCAGCAAAAGCTTACCCAGGCAGAACTAGCTGAAAAGTCAGGTTTGAGCCAGGTCATGATTGCACGTTTAGAGAGTGGCCAATCTAACCCAACTTGGCAAACGGTATCGCGAGTGGTGGGTGCCCTAGATAAGCGCATACAACTAACTGCAAAGTAGTAAATTCATAGCTTGTTTTTGGCAGAGTTCTGCTATAATTAGCTCGAATTAAGACAAGATGTGGGTAACTAAGCGGCCGCCAGCGAGCGGCCAGATTAAGGAGTAAATGTTATGGCAGTTAAGAAGTTATTTAAGTTGACCAAAGATGGCGCTGCGGAGTTAGAAGCAGAGCTGAAGACCCTGCACGATACCCGCGCAGACCTAGCAGAGGCCATCCGCGTCGCCCGTGAGTTTGGCGATTTATCAGAGAACACTGAGTACCAGAGCCTGCGCGCCACCGCGGAGCGCAACGATGCCCGCATCGCGGAAATCGAACACATTTTGCAGAATACCGAGCTGATTAAAGACGGCGGCAAATCGGACAAAGTCCGCCTTGGCTCGCACGTTTCCCTAAAAGGCACCGGCGGTACCAAAGAGTTCCAGGTGGTTGGCACCATGGAAGCGGATCCGCTGAATGGTAAAATCAGCGATGAATCGCCAATTGGCAAAGCCCTCATGGGCCGTAAAGTCGGCGACGAAGTGGAGATCAAGACCCCCGCAGAGACGGCTAGCTACACCGTAGCCAAGATCGGCTAGTTATTTGCGGCAGAACGCCGTAACAGATATACTAAGGGGATTATGGCAACACTCAAAGAACTGCGCGACGAGCGGCTGCGCAAATTACAGGACCTGAAAGACCTTGGTGTCAATCCGTACCCGGCGCAGGCCACCCGTACGCACGACGCGCAGGCGGTGCACGCAGATTTTCCGGCGCTAGAAGGGCAGATAGTTACAGTGGTGGGGCGCATTAGCTCTATTCGTAAGTTTGGCAAAATCGCTTTTGTGGTTATTAAGGACGACACGGATCAACTACAGTTGGTCTGGCGCCACACGGATGATGCGGCTGCGGATCGGACGCAAAGTGAGCTGCTACTAGCGGATATAGCGCTGCTGGACAGCGGTGATTTTATAGAGGCCACCGGCACCGTTATGAAGACTCAGACCGGCGAAGAATCGGTAGAAGTACAGCGGCTCAGGCTGTTAACCAAGTCACTGCGCGCACTGCCCGCAGAACTCACTAACAAAGAAGAACGCCTGCGCCGCCGCTACGTGGACATGGCTGTTAATGACAATGTCCGCCAGCGTTTTATCCGCCGCAGCAAGTTCTGGGATGCAACGCGTAATTTCCTTAATCAGAACGGTTTTACAGAGATAAACATCCCCGTGCTAGAGCACACCACCGGTGGCGCGGATGCCAACCCATTTGTAACGCACATGGACGCGTTAGACCAGGATTTCTACCTGCGGATTAGCCACGAGCTGCCGCTCAAGCGCCTCTTAGGTGCCGGTTTTGAAAAGGTTTACGACATTGGCCCCCGTTTCCGCAACGAAAACTACAGCGATGAACACCTGCCAGAGCACGTCGCTATGGAATGGTACTGGGCCTACGCGGACTGGCAGCAGGGCATCCAGTTCCAGGAAGATTTGTTTAAGCATGTGCTGGAGCAGACGTTTGGCACGCTGCAGTTTAAATTGGGTGAGTTTGACGTAGATTTAGAGGGTGAGTGGCTACGCTGGGACTACGCATCGGTTATTAAAGAGCATTACGATATTGATCCGTTTGATTGCACGCTGGAGCAGGTTAAAGACGCGCTCAAAAAGCACAAGCTAGAGGTGGCCCAAACAGAGAACAAAGCCCGCGGCATTGATAAGCTTTGGAAGAACGTTCGCAAAGATGTGGCCGGCCCCATTTGGCTCATAAACACGCCCACGTTTATTAGCCCGCTGTCTAAGGTCAACCCTGATCGGCCAGAGACCACGCAGCGAGCCCAGGTGGTGATTGCCGGCTCCGAATTATGCAACTTGTTCTCTGAGCTGAACGATCCGCAGGAACAACTCGCTCGCTTTGTGGAACAGCAGAACATGCGCGACGCCGGTGACGCGGAGGCAATGATGCTGGACATAGACTATGTAGAAATGTTGGAATACGGCATGCCCCCGGCCTGTGGCCTGGGCTTTTCCGAGCGTGTTTTCTGGATTTTTGAAGGTGTTTCCGCTCGGGAGGGCGTGCCGTTCCCGCAGCTGCGTGCAGAGATCGACCCGGTTACGGCCAGCGTATATCCTGGTTTAAAATTACAATAACCGTTGCTAACAGTACTCCTTGGGAGTAAACTTGTTCAAATGCTAGAGATTCCATCAACAGGTAGTGAACTGGTCGACGCCATGGTAGGCTTACAGATAGTAGCTGATTCCATGGACAATATCGATGCAAAAATCCTGAGAATCAGAGAGTCACTTGTAGCAATGCGTGCGGACAGCCTTATGGGGGGCAGCTGATGGTAAGCGCCGCGCAAGCATTTGCTAAACATCCTGACTATGAGCCTGACGATCGAATATTATTTGATACCGAGCTTTTTTTCATTGGTCAGCTTAACCAATTTGGCTACATATATGATCCCGATATTCCCGTTGATTCACTTGCATTAAATTTTATAAAACCAGAGGTCATTGGACTATCTGCTGACGAGTCACCGGCATTTAAAAAGCTCACTCTCCAAGTTCCTGTTCTTTCCATAACTTCTTGTGTAGAATTTGCTGCGTGATTACGATTTCTGATGATCAGTTCCAAACCATGATCAACCAGGCGGCCGCCCGGCTGCCGGAGCCGCACAAAAGTCAGATTCAAAACGTGGCGCTTTTGTATGCTGATGAGCCAAGTGCGGAGCAGGCAACGCAGATTGGCCTGCGGCAAGACCAGCTATTACTTGGTCTCTATGAAGGCGTACCGCTGACCAAGCGGCAGGGCGTCCAACCGCACTTACCGGATAAAATCACGCTGTTCAAAAACGCGCTGCAGCTGTTATCGACAGATGATAATGATCTGCAGCAGCGGGTTTATCACACGCTGTGGCACGAGGTGGCGCACTACTACGGGCTGGATCATCCGGCAATTCACGAGTTGGAAAAGTAAAGCGCAAAAATTAAGACTTTACGTTTTTTGAATAGTAAAGTATAATAAAAAGCATGACAACTACTGTTTCCAGCAAAAACCAAATCGTTATCCCTAAGGCTATCCGTCAGAAGACGGGCGTGGGGCCGGGTGCGGTGTTGTACCCTCATGTTAACAGGGGTGGAGAAATTGTTTTATCAACCAAGCCGCACTGGCTCAAGGCGGCGGGGAGTATGCCGGGCGTTTGGTCCCAGTATGGGGACCCAGTAGAGCTCATCCGCAAGGAGCGGGAACGCAGTGACCGCCGTTGATAGCAACATCGTTATCTATTTGTTTGACAGCGAAAGTCCGCAGCATGTTTGGGCGCAGTCGCTATTTACCCAACTGGCAGAGCAGGAGACAGTTGTTGCCTCTGTTATGCTTTGGACGGAAGTGCTGAGCTGGCCTCATAAACAATCAGCGGCCTTAGGGCGCCGCGCAGAGGAGCAGCTCAAAATGCTTGATTTTATTAAATACCAAGATGTTACAAAAAATATCGCCGATGCAGCAGCCAAATTGATGATAAAAATCCCAAAAAAGTTATCGAATGCCGATGCTATCCACTTAGCTACAGCTCTAGAATGTGGTGCTGATTGCTTTTATACCAATGATAAAGACTTGTTAGCGCTCAAGCAGGTGGGCAGTCTGCGCATCCGTGGGTTACAATAGAAGCATGCATAAACAATCGCTGTGGGACAAAATTTGGAAAGATAAAAAGGGTCACGTGGTCATTTGGCAGTGGCCTAACGTGTGGCTGTGGGGCTGGCTGGTGTGCACGGGCCTGTCGTTGTTTGTCAGCCAATCCGTCTCCAACTGGCTGTGGTATCCCGGCCTCGTATTTTTGGCGATTTGGTCTGGCCTAGAGATGTACAGCGGCGTCAATTATTTCCGGCGTTTTTGCGGCGCGGTTGTGGCCGTCCTGATTATTTTACAGTTATTAAATATTGGTCG
>CAZRPP010000018.1:5146-12631 GCA_964602145.1 uncultured Candidatus Saccharibacteria bacterium | reverse complement strand
ACCGCAGGAAAGCACAAAATGTGTTTACATATTTTTGCTTTCCGAGGATTTGGCTCAGCGATTCTGAAGGAATCGTGGGGCCGCACACGTTAACTTGTCGGCATGATTACCGCAGGTAATCGTGGGGCCAATCGCTACTGTTAATGCAATCGCAAAACAGCCCTAAAATCATACCACAAACAGAGGCCAAATGAAAGACCCTGCACGCGTTGGCGCAGGGTCTTTTCTGAAGAGCTACAATCTACTCTTTATCGTCGTCACTAACTACGATACGCTTAGGCTCTGAAGCATCAGACTGGGCAGCACCAGGAGTGTTCGTCTTAGAGCTTAGGCTCTGGACAAGCTCGTCTGGTTGGTCAGATTCAGCTGGCTCTTCTACATCTGTTAAGCTGTGTTGGCCAAGCATGGCAGCAGCAGCAGCAGTGCGCTTGCGCTTGTAGACAAACTGTCGGTAGAGGAACGCAGAAAGTGCGGCTACGCCAGCGGTGATAGCTGCAACGCTGCCAGGGCCAGTGTTTACGAGTGTCGTGGCAGGTGCCTTACACTCTGGGGAGTCAGGAGGCAAAGCGGCGTTGTACTGACAGACAGGCGCAACGGGCTTCTTACATTCCGGGGACTCTGGAGGAAGCGCTGGGTTGTAGGGACAGACCGGTGCTTTACATTCCGGAGAACTTGCAGGTAGTTCTGGATTGTGCGGACACATGGGCGTTGGCAAGGTTACAGTTGCAATTGCACAGCCATCAGGAGTGGTCTTTCCTGGGTTGATTTCAGGGGAATCAACACACGCTTTGTTAACAAGTGCGTCAGGTAAATATGCTTTTGCTACACCTGTAAATTTGACGGTGAAAGCATTGGCTGCACCAACCTTAAGGGAAGGTATGGTGTACTTCCAGGCATTAGCCGTAATGGTTCCAACGCTGGCCTTCAAGAGGGTTACACCTTTTGGAGGCGTATCTGTAACCACAACATTAGTAAGCGTGGCCTGACCAGTGTTAGTTACAACAACATTGTAGGTAAAGCTTTGGCCAACGGCTACTTCTTTTTGAGGAACTCCATCAACGTCCTTCGTGATTTTTATACCAGGAACTGGGACGCTAATATGGATTGGTGCAGTACAGGCGGCGATAACAGGTGTTTTAAACGCGCTACCAGCATTGGTTGTTCCATCTATTACGACCGTCGTTTTGTAGTCACCAGGCTTGAACTTATGGCTGCTAGTTGCAGTTGTAGCAGTTGTGGGTACTACAGTGGACTGACCATCACCGAAAGCAAATGTGTATGACTTAATAGTCGCGTTCTTGACAGAAGCAGTAGCCATAAAGTTGTATGTTTGGCTGCCAAACTCATCAACCACACCGGCGACCTGCTGAATCTTGAGACAGGCGTAGACTGGAACCGCCACGACAATTTGAGTTGTACAGTTTGCAGATGCTACTGTCACAGTCTGTGCACCGGGAACGTTAACATAAACAGTAACTTTAGCGGTGTAAGTTGCACTTTTTGCACCAGAGTAGGTGTGGGTAACTGGCGTAGATGGACTTGTTTGGGTAACGGCTGGGGTGCCATCGCCAAAGTCATAGACTACTTTTGCAATTGAGGCATTGTTGGCAGCTGATGCCTTAGTCGTAAAAGTATAGGTGTTAGGCTTACCTGCCACTGCCGTTTTATTCAATGCATCACATGAGTAGGTCGGTTTAACCCGATTGAACGTAACGGGGTTACCACAGTCTCTAATAATAACTACCCACGGGACGCCTGCGCTATCGAACATAGCATCTACGGGCAGAGATTGGAGGCCGGGACTAAAGCTGCGGGTAGGCGCATTACCAAACAGGCCACCCTGCGTGACAAGGCCGGGACCAGAGTGGTAACTCTCCCAGCGACCAAAGGTAACAGCCGATGTGCCAACAGTTTTGCCATCAACCACAATGGTACCGTCGCGATTTACAACACCAGGACGTGATTTACTAGCAAAAGTGTCATAGTAGTTTGGTTGCAAGTCAAAAGCTTTGTAGATGCCCTGTAGGTCTGTGTGGCCGTGGCCATCGTTATTGGCTTTTACCTTATTTATAAAATCTGCAGGGGTGCTGTAACCACAGGTCATGACTGAGTTACCGCTACAATCGCCAGCAGCAGCTACTTTTGGCATAGCTACGACTGCACTCAGGCCAACCATAGTTGCTACTGCAAGCACGAGCAGGCTTGTCTTATTTTTGTATGATTGGAATCTTCGCGCCAGATTCATATGTTCTCCTTATATGATCACACTTTTTGCTTTTAACAGTATCTAGTTGAACTGTATCATTTACGCTTACGGTTTGTCAATAAAACAAAACCCCCGCGTTTAGGCGGGGGTTTTGCCAAGTTTACCTTGGAGCGGTCAGTCTGTGCTCTTCAGTGCGTTAGAACTTAGTGTAGCATAGATTACCTATTTCCGCTACTGCTTATCTGGGAGCTTTCTTAAACTTGCTTACGGCGAGCCAAGAAGTTGAATGCCAAACCACTTACTACGCTCACACCAGCGAAGATAGCAGTTATGCTGCCTGGGCCAGTATTAACCAAGGTAGTAGGTGCTGCTGGATTTGCCGGCTTACAAGCAGGTGAGTTTGCTGGCAAGCTGTTGTTGTACTTACAAGGAGCTACACATTGCTCAGAGCTAGCAGGTAGGTTGGGGTTGTACTGGCAAGGCGCGACACAATTTGGTGAATTTGCCGGCAACTGAGGGTTGTAAGGACAAACCTTACATTCTGGAGAGTTGAAAGGCAAGTTTGGGTTGGTTGGGCACACCGGAGGGATGGTTACCACAACAGCTTCTGAACAGCCATCATTGGTGCCAGGAATCTCTGGAGCATCAACACACACCTTGTTGTTAAGGTCGCCTGCAACGTATTTCTTAACAACCGCTTTAACGGTGATGGTAATCTTGTTTGCATCGCCCTGCTTGAGACTTGCCAAGGTGGCGCTCAGGTTCTGGCCATCAACTGCTACGGTTTCGCCGGTGCTGGAGGTGGCGCTCAGGAGCGTAATGCCAGCCTGGGCAACATCGGTTACTTTAACGTTTTTAAGGTCTACGTTACCAGTGTTGGTAGCAACCAAGCGGTAGGTAAACTCTTGGCCCACTTTAACGCTTTGGCGCTTTACGTTGTCTACGGTTTTGTCTACCTTAATAGCTGGAACGGCAGGAGGTACGAAGGTTACATCGTAGTAACAGTTGGTCAGCTGAATTTGCTGGCCGCCAGGCATAGTTGCGTAGACAACTACGGTTACGCGGCCGCTCTTGGTGAAGGTGTGGGAAACAGCAGTGCTGGCAGACGTGGTCTCTACAGCTGCAGAGCCATCGCCAAAGTTGTAGACAAACTTGTTAACGGTAATGCCGTTACTGACCGCAACATTCGTGGTAAAGCTGTAGGTGTTAGCACCAGTCTTATTAGGGACAAGGTTCTTACACTGCGCAGACAGCTCATTTTCCGTGTGGATGGGGTTGCCACACTCTTCAGTCATGATTGCAAATTGGACCTTACCCGTGTTATCAAACAGCACATCTACTGGGATGCTGGCAACGCCAGGAGCAAACGATTTGTTGAAGTAGTTAGCGTAGTAGGTACCAGCGCCGCTAATAGCAACTGGCCAGTAGCCACTACCGTGGTAAGAAGCTTCGCGGCCAAAGGTCCAAGAGTTTTTACCAACAACCACGCCGTCAACAACGAGTGTGTTGTCGCTCTTAGCGTAGCCACGAACACCCTGACTAATGAAACGATCATAGTCAGAGGCTGGCAAACCCATGTAGGCATAAATTGCTTGCAGCTCTGGGCTAGCTTTAGTTTTTGCAATTAGATCTGCGCGGTCTGCTGCACCACAGCGGATAATTGCGTTACTGGTAGGATCGCCGTTACAAACAGCGTCTACTTTAGCACCGGTACCAAATGCGCCAATGGCGCCAGCGGCCAAAACCGCCACAAAAGCAGCTGTAATCAGCGCCTTTTTCTTAGACTTAATAAAATTACGTAAACTCATAACCCTAACACCTCCTTCGTGTTTGTACACATATTATCACGACAAAGCGCTTTTGTCAATAATATTATGGTATAAGCATAAGCACTTTTCAAGGGCCTGCTTGTCTCTGTTATTATGTCTTCAAATTAGTGCACACCGTGTCCGTTATTAGGTGTACAGCGTGTACTAGTTTTGTGATTCTGCGAGTAGGTTGGCCTTGGGAAAGCGGAAGCCAAAGGTACTCCCCTTGCCTTCACGCGTCTCAAAGATAATCGCGCCGCCCTGGGCCACAATCACCTTCTTAGCCATAAATAGTCCCAGACCCGTGCCATCGGGCCGCGCCTTACGGGCGTTATCCGCCCGATAAAACTTAGTAAACAGATGTGGCTGCTCGTGCCGCGGCACGCCAATGCCATTGTCTTTCACGCGGAATTCCACTTCCCGCTCCGTTTCTTTAACGGTCACTTCTATGGCGCCACAGGACGGCGTGTAGTAGATAGCATTATCGATAAAGTTCATGACCACCTGACGCGTTTTGGTTTCGTCCAGCTTGAGCGTGCAGAACGTTTCCGGTTTGGTAAACGATAGGGTCAACTGACGGCTCTGGGCCGTCTCCATGAGTTGCTTAACTTCTTGTTCAACCATGTTGGCCAACTGCACGCGGCCCGGCTCAATCACAAATTTACCGGTCTTGAGGCGCGACACATTCAAGAGGTCCGCAATTAGGAACACCATGCGCTGACTACTGGCAAAGGCTTGGCCCAAAAGTTCCACTTGCGTCTTGGTAACCGGGCCCGCATCGCCCTCCATAACCATGCTGACGTTGCCCTTAATGGCTGTCAGCGGCGTGCGCAATTGGTGGCTGGCCATACTGACAAAGTCGTCCTTGGCTTCGTCGAGCTCCTTGAGGCGCTGGTTGGTGCGGCGCAGTTTGCGGGTGGCATCGTCCACGCGGGCTTGGAGGGTTTGGTTGAAGTTTTGGATTTCTTCGTAGTGGAGAGCGTTTTGAATTGCAATCGATAGCTCCTTGCTGACAGTATCTAATGTACGTTTGTCATTAGACGTAAACGGATTACCGCTCTTTTTTTCGCCAACAATTAGGTAGCCGAGCGCGGCATTTCCAGACGATGTCTGCCCAAGCTGCGTAAGGGCCGCTACATTAGCCTCTCTTAAGACTGTTTTAATAGCACCTTCATGGCCATGGGGTTGCCACTCGGCAAGAATTGTGGCTTCCTGAAATAGCTGCGTGTCCGCCAGTGCCTTACCCACTCGCTGGATATTCAACGCCTGCGATTTAGAAAAGGAGCGGATTCCTCCATCTGAAACGACTCCAACAGCACAGTACTCAAGTTTCAATGTTTGCTCAATAACTTCCGCACTGCCGTTGGCCAGTTTATCAATCTCGATATTTGAAACTAACACCTGGTTTAATGCATCAAATAGCTCTTGAGGGTCGTAATTATCCTGGAAGAATAGCCGGTCAGTCAGGCGCGTAAATTTTCGCTGGACTCTATGGAACGTCAGTCCAATAAGTGCAGCGGCAGCTGACAATATAAGTTTTATCCACCAAGAAAATCTTAAGTTAAGAAGTGTATCTAATGCGGTAAACACAATAACGCCATATACAGCAGCAAGGAGAGCGACAGAGAATCCATAGCCAACAATTCTGGCGGCTACAAGTCGAATACTGAACATCTTATGGCGTACAATGCTAACCGCCATAAAACCAGCAAAAATACTGGTAAACAGTGGCCCCAACCATATATATTGCCCCTGCCCCTTTATGGGCAAGGTTAGATTGGTAAGTAACGCAGGGACGCTTGATAATATGACACCGCTAAACATGTACTGAAGCTGTACCCGACTCAACAAATCTTTCTCTCGTCGCATAGCTTTGTAGAGCAAGAAGTAAAGTGCAAAAAACATAATTGAAAAGTACGCTGAATAGGCAATGAAGTGTGCCGTTATAGGAATAGGCCGATTAAAGACTCCACTCTGATTAACTTCTTGTAAAAGCCAGTCAGGATAAATTGCAATGAATACTATGGCCGCTAATGGCAGCGCGGCTATCAGCCAGAGTCTAGAACGCGAAACAATTTTATTGGGGAACGTTTGACTAAAGAGAACAAGCAACAGAGGTATAGCCATGGGCGTCCAATAAAAAAGCGACTTGCAGACATTGAGTAATGCTGGCGATTGAGCGGTCAATATTCCAATATCACTAAATGCCCAGAGCGAGACAAACAGCATGGTAAACGCAAAAAACCAGCCATAGCGATGCACCCACGTCTGCGAAAAAACAACTACTCCAAGGGCCAGAATAGTCGTGCCGGCAAGGGCTAAAAGAATAATTTCAAAAGACATGCATGCATTCCGCTTATGCATTCATAATAACAGATTTTGGCGCAATTCTTAGAGTGGTTTGCCGAAGGCTTGCAGGGGCGCAGCCGTTACTCCAAAACGCATAAACAGCCGAGCAATTGGCGCTACACTTTCTGGTGACACGGCCTTATTTATGGCAATGCCTCGTATTGCATCTAGGGCATCATTTTCTGAAAAGCCCGTTGCAACCAAACGTTGGAACTCCGCCGATAAACACGCCACTTCTGCTTCGCAGCCAAATAAATCTTTTGTATCGTCAGCCAGGGTGCCACCGTAGTCATAACTGGTACGTGCCACATGGTCACCGTCGCGGCCAACCACCCAGCAAACTTCGCCGCCCAGTGCATTGACTTGTTCAGGGACAAAGCTGGCTGGCTGGCTATCGTCAATAATCATTTTGCCTTCTAATGCTCCGATAGGTAGACCGGCGCCCTCTAGGTCAATCTTGCCAGTAATAGCCGATACTGTAACATTTGACTTGCCAAGTAATTCAAGTGCACTGCCGGCCATTGTGGCACCTGTTTTCTCAGCAATTTTTGCCATTAAGCCTTCCCGCTCATCAAAAATATGCAGCTCGGCATCTGGATATTCACTGTGCATCATGGCGGCAATTGAAGCTCCAATTGCCCCTAGGCCCAGAACACCGATTTTGCGGCGTTGCTCATGATTTGCAACACGACCTTCATTCTCTGCGCGCTTGAGCGTCTCTAAAATAATCTGCACTGTTCCGGCATGGCCAGTGGTAGTAATAACATTGGGATTCTTAATTGACTGGCCGTATTTGGTAACCGCTGGAATAGTGGCACCAAGACCAACAATCCGGGTCCCAAGGCGTTGGTAGGCAAAATTAACTGCCTGATCAACCTTTTCCTGGGCGACCAAAAGTGTATCTAGAGTAAGACCCATGTCATCCTGCATATCAGGGTAGATTGGGGCAAAAATGAGATAGCCGCGTTTACCAGTTTCATCAACCTTGTAGCGATCAATGACAAACGGTGGCAAACCAATCATGAGGGCGGCCCGCTGCTCGCGCGGCACATACTTCATAATTGGTATTACTTCTTCTACCTCTTGGCCGTACTCTGTGTTTTTACGAGACATGCGCGCCGG
>CAZRPP010000018.1:0-5046 GCA_964602145.1 uncultured Candidatus Saccharibacteria bacterium | reverse complement strand
AGTTGGCGCGGTTTGGTCTGCTAATGTACAGTGGGCATTGTAGCGCAAATCGTGTATAATGTCAAGACATAAATCACATAAAATGTCAAAAAGCCCAGGAATTAGTTAATAAGCTCATGCAAAAAGTTGCCATCATAGAAGACGATAAGCCGATTGCGGCCATGTACCAGTTTAAGCTAGAGGCGGCTGGCTATCAGGTAAAAGTCGCCCACGACGGGCAAGCCGGCTTAGAACTATCAGAAACTTTTCAACCAGATATTATTCTTCTAGACCTGCGCATGCCCCACCTGTCCGGCGATAAGATGCTGGAAAAACTAAGGCAGACGGACTGGGGCAAAAATATCCGCGTTATTATCCTGACTAACATCAGTAAAACAGAGGCCCCGGCCAGCCTCCGGTTGCTCAATGTGGACCGCTACATGGTTAAGGCGCACCATACGCCGCAGCAAATTTTGGATGTTGTCAAAGAAGTCCTTGCCTAAGGTGGCCCGGCTAGCGTAGCATAAGAGATATGAGCAAACAGTTCAAAGTCGCTATTATCGAAGATGATATAACCATTAGCCAAATGTACCGCTTTAAGTTTGAGGCGGAGGGCTATCAGGTAGAAACCGCCGGCAACGGCAAGCTGGGCCTGGCCCTGGCAGAAGACATGAAGCCGGACATTATCCTTTTGGACCTAATGATGCCAGAAATGAACGGCGACGAAATGCTCAAAAAACTGCGCGCCACCACCTGGGGCAAGTCCATGAAAGTGGTGGTCCTGACCAACATGGGCGAGCAAGAAATCCCTGAAGAAGTGAAACAAATGGGCGTGGTTGCCGTAATACTCAAGGCCGATATGACGCCGCGCCAAGTAGCAGAACTGGTTAAGCAGCAACTGGCGGCATAGCGTGCGCATTGCAATCGTTGGTTTTGACGTAGAGGGCCGCTCCACCTACGATTTTTTTGCCGCGCAGGGCGATCACGAACTGGTCATTCACGATCAAAATCCTGATTTGGTTCTGCCTTCCGATGCCCAGGGTGTTTTGGGCCCCGACTACTTAGACGACTTAGCTTCTTACGACCTAGTGGTCCGCACAGCGGGTTTGCATCCTTCCAAACTACCAGCTGGCGCCCCTGTTACTACTAACTTAAATCTGTTTTTTGAACACTGCCCGTCTACTAACATCATTGGCATTACCGGCACCAAAGGCAAAGGCACCACTTCTACACTGGTGGCCACCATGCTCAGGGCCGATGGCCGTACCGTCCACCTGGGCGGCAATATCGGCGTGGCGCCGCTGGCCATGCTGTCAGACATCCAGCCTGACGACTGGGTCGTTTTGGAGCTATCAAATTTCCAGCTGATTGATTGCAAGTACTCGCCCGCCCTGGCCTGCTGCCTGATGATCGCCTCTGAGCACATGGACTGGCACCCCGGCCTGGAAGAGTATGTGAGCGCCAAGCAGAACCTGTTCCGTTGGCAAACACCGGATGACCGAGCCGTTTACTACGCGGACAATGAACTCAGCCAAAAAGTAGTCAGCGTCAGTCCGGGCCAAAAAATCCCCTACTGGCAAGCGCCCGGCGCCTATGTAGATAACGACCAAATTGTCATTGACGGCCAAACTATCTGCCGCACCGATGAGGTAAAACTAGTAGGCTGGCATAACCAGCAAAACGTCTGCGCCGCCCTAACCACCGTTTGGCAAGTCTGCCAAAATGTCCCTGCGCTGCACGAGGCGATTAGCACGTTTAGCGGCCTGGAGCACCGGATTGAATTTGTGCGTGAGATAAACGGCGTCAGCTTCTACAACGATTCATTTGGCACCACACCAGAGACAGCACAGGTAGCGATAGAGGCTTTTGCTCAGCCAAAAGTGCTCATTTTAGGCGGCTCGGATAAGGGTGCAGACTACACTGCTCTGGCGCAGACAATCGCCAAAGCTGACATGCGCCGCGTGCTGCTCATTGGTGAGCAAGCCGGACGTCTGCAAGCAGCCTTAGATGCCGCTGGCTTCACCAACTACGAACCCGGCGGCACATCTATGCCAGAAATCGTGGCCAAAGCCGCCCAAGTGGCTCAAGACAGGGACATCGTTTTACTGTCCACGGCCTGCGCCAGTTTTGACATGTTTAAGAATTACAAGGACCGTGGCCTGCAGTTTAAGGCTGCAGTCCAGCAATTACCCGCTTGAGCTGTTCCAGCACCGGTTTTTCCGGCTGCATCACCTTTGCTTTGCCGGCGCTTAGTATCCTAATTTGATGCTCAATCCAGTGATAGTGCGTGCAGCCCAGGACGATTACATCGGCTTTTTTGGCTAAAACTTCGTTGATGCGCGCGGCAATTTTGGCGCCGTCTACATGGTCTTCTTCAATCATGGCTGCCCAGTCTGAACAGTCCGGCTCCAGCACTTTGACATCTTGGGCGTACTGCTCCTTGAGCCAAGCGTAGCGCGCGCTCTGCAGTGTGGCCGGTGTGGCGCAGACGGCAATGACTTTGCTGGTAGTGTAGGCGGCGGCCGGTTTTATCATGGGCTCCATGGCCACGATTGGTGTGTCTAATGCCTCACGTAATTCAGCAATAATGTTCGTGGTGACGGTGTTACAGGCCACCACAATCACATCGCAACCAGCTTTTTGCATCTCTTTCATAATGGGCAGGACTAGCTTGAGTAGCTCAGCCGGGGTTTTGTTGCCGTAGGGCAAATTGTCGTGATCTTCTCGTAAAAGAACGGTGTGTTCTGGGAGTGTCGATTCAATGGCCAATGCCATGGATTTGCCGCCAACACCAGAATCAAAAACGCCGATTTTCATGCTTCTAGTGTAGCGCGCGCTGCCCGAATTACATTGTCAAATAAGGCACAGACTGTCAGCGGCCCCACGCCGCCTTTGGGCGGGGTGATGGTTAAGTCTTGGCGGTCATACACCGCTGGAGCCACATCGCCCACCGTTTTGCCATCTTCGCTGGCGACGCCGGCGTCTACCACTACGGCGCCGTCTTTAATCATATCGGGATATAAAATTGCTGGGCTACCGGTGGCGGTAATAATCACATCCGCACTCAAACACGCCGCCGCTAAATCAGTGGTGCTTCTATCCGCCACACTCACCTGTAAATCAGATGCATTGAGCATTTTTTCCAGCGGTGCGCCCACTAATTTGCCGCGGCCAATCAGCAAAATTTCCTTGCCGCGCAGGTCCACATTGTAGCCAGCCAGCAGCCACATAATTGCCATGGGCGTGGCGGGATCAAACAGCGTCTCTGGATTTAAGCCATCGACGTCTTTAGCTGGGTCTACCAACGCAACAAGTTCTTCAGTTTGCAAAGCGTCTGCCAGAGGTAACTGCAGAATGATACCATGCACGGCGGGATTAGCGTTAAGCCGCTCAACCAGGCCCGCAACCTCTGTTTGCTGCACGCGGTGCACGTCCACATCCACCAAAATATCGGCGCCGTATTGCTGCTTGAGGCGCACGTATAAATTTATAACCGGGTTATCCACGGTAACGATAATCGCCAACCGGGGTTGAACACCGCCGGCCTGCCGCAGCCCGCGCACCTGATGCGCCTGCCGCTCCTTGATAAATCCGGCCAGCTCGCGGCCATTGAGTAGTTTCATTACATCTATTCTAGCAGTTTTGCCCTTGTCAAAACAGAGGTGATTTGCTACTATAAAAAACCGATGGGCCAGTAGCTCAGCTGGTTAGAGCACCTGCCTCTTAAGCAGGGTGTCCAGGGTTCAAGTCCCTGCTGGCCCTCCAATATAAACGCCTCCCAAAGTGGAGGCTTTTATATTGGCAAGCAACGGAACGGAACCCTGGACACGGCAGATTTTCCGCCAGGAAAAGCAAGTGTCCAGGGTTCGTCGCCAAGCCCGCACACTGGTGCTTGCACCAAACACGGGCACGGGCGTGTGTCGTAGTCCCTGCTGGCCCAAAAATAATATGACCTACAAAGGTAGGTCATATTATCGCTAGTCGTAATCACTAAGCAGATGGCGGCGTAGGTGCAACAGGTGCAGCCGGAGCGGCTGGTGCAACGGGAGTAGCCCCATAACGTACTAGCCAGAAGTACAGAATAGCTGTAGCGACTGATATGACCATCATGAGATAGACTGTCAACGGAATGGTGATGACTAGAATCGCGGTCAGTGCACAAAGGAGGCCTAGACCAATCAAGCCCCAGACTTTACCCACGTGACCCTTGGTTGCGGCCCACGAAGCTTTTAACGACTCAATCGGGCCCATGTCTTTATCGAACAAAAAGTACTGCGCAAGTGTCAGGCGCGGCACAACAATAAAGAACGGGATAACGAAAGCAAGGAAGCTAACGATTGTGATAACAGTGAAGATAAACGATTGCGCCAGATATGGTAAGAACTTTGAACCCGCGACCGAAAGTGCGGCGCCAAATGAATCTTTCACACCCTGAGCTGATTTAAGTAGTAGGACGGTTAGCATGCCGCCAAGCAGTGTCGATACTAGAAAACTCAAAATCTGGCTGAGCACGTACATACCAGGGTTTTCTAGATTGCCATTACTGTCTGCGCCACCACTGAATAGGCTCAGAACAATGGATGCGCCCAGCAGTGCTACAAGCACGCCAACAATTGACACCCAGTTAATACTAAAAGCCTGGCGCGCTGCATTAAATATGCCAAAAGCACCTGGCCACTGCTGCGGCACAAAGTCAGTTACGGGTGCGGGCGCAACCGGAGTTTGTGGTTCCATCGTAAATCCCCCTAGTAGTTATAGTAATTCCCACTATACGAGCTTGGCGTCCAAAGCTCAAGCAAATTTTTTATAAACAGCATGGATTGATTGCTTTGACTGCAGTTTAAATTCTGACTGGTAGACTGGGAAAAATTGGTCGCAGTTATAGTCACCCGGAACGTGCGTTAGGTACAGTTCCTGACAATACAGTAGTGCCTGCTTATACACATCCTCGCCGCCAATTATCCAAAGATCTGGATACTTTTTATAAGGGATCTCGGTAACGGTGATAAAACCTGATCTGAGCTCTTTAAGGTGGGTCAAGACCAAGTTTGTCCGGCCTGGCAGCGG
>CAZRPP010000017.1:0-12764 GCA_964602145.1 uncultured Candidatus Saccharibacteria bacterium | reverse complement strand
AATTATTAATGGCGATCAAAATTGACAACGATTTACTGGTAGAACTGGGCTTGGGTAGCCTGCCGGACGCGGAGAAGAACGGCCTGCTTAAGCACATCTACGAAACGCTAGAAATGAACGTAGGCATGCGCCTGGCGGACCAAATGTCCAACGAGCAGCTGGACGAATTTGAGAAGTATTTTGACGCCAAAGACGATGCTGGCGCCTTCAAGTGGCTCGAGGCCAATTTCCCCAATTATAAAGAGATCGTGCAACAAGAATTTGATAAGCTAAAGGGCGAAATTGCCGGCACGGTGCCGCAGATTTTGGCCGCCGCCGCGGGCGGGGGAGCTGCTGCTGCAGATCCTATGGCCGCTCCGGCTGCTGCGCCTGCAGACCCGGCGGGCCTTGGGCAGCCTTTGGCTAGCATGCCATCGCCAACGGTGATTACTCCTGGGCAGCCGGCTGCGCCGGCTATGCCTGATGCTGCTGCTTTTGCTTCTGCACCTACGGCTATGCCAGCTACACCAGCGCCAGAGCCTGCATTTGCGGCGCCAGTGCCCCAGGCTGCACCTGCAGCTGCGCCAGCCGAGCCATGGCAGCAACCAGCCCCAGCCCCAGCCCCAGCTTTTAGCCAACCTGCTGCTGAGCCATTTGGCCCAGCGCCCGCTGCGCCATCACCAGCGCCCGTGCCAGTTCCGGGCGGCGGTCCAGTTCCAGAAGCTTTTGGCCAACCGTCGGCTATGCCCGGACCAGCAGCTGCGCCGTTCCAACCGGCCCCAGCACCAGAACCGTTTGCCGCCCCGGCACCTACTTCACCAGATCCTTGGGCTCAGCAACCCGCCGCGCCGCAGCCGATGCCTATGACGCCGCCACCAGCCCCAGCCGCACCGGCTCCGCAACCAGTCCAGCCACCGGTTCAGCCGTGGCAGCCTGGTCAGTAATAACTAGTATTTGTTGTAGCCGCGCACAAACTCAGCCGCGCTCATAGCTTTGCGGCCAGCCGGAATCAGCCGGTCAATAACGAGTTCGCCATCGGCGGTTTTCAGAGATAAAGCGGGCGATTCTTCTGAAGCGCCGCGGACGTGCGCCTGCGTAACCACCACATCCGTTTGGCCCAAACGAGTGCGGCTGCGCGGCCAGTCTACAAAGGCGCGGACTTGGCGCTCTAATTCTATGGCGGGGCGGCTCAGATCTAAAACAGAATCGGCTTTAGTCAGGCGGCGGGTGTAGGTGGCGCGCGTGGGGTGTGGCTGACTTTTGGGTTTGAGTTGGCCGGCGGCGTAGAGCGGCAAATGCTCGCGCAGCAGATCATTAGACAGCTCGATCAGCTCCTGCGTCAGCGTAGGTGTGGTGGCATCCGGCTTAATGTGATGCGTCTTGTAGGTCAGCAGCTTGCCGGTGTCCATGCCGGCATCGATCAGCATGAGGCTGACGCCGGTTTTGGCGCGGCCCTCCAAAATGGCAAAACTTATTGGGTCGGCGCCGCGTAGCTGCGGCAACAGGGAGAAGTGGCTGTTCACGATGCCCAGCGGGAAATAATCGATTACCTGCTGGCTGACGATAATGCCAAAATCCACCAGCACGGCCAATTTGCTTTTGACGGGCTTGGCGGTAAACAGCGTATCTAGGCTGGCCTTGTCCCTGACCGTCAAAATAGGTAAGCCGAGCTGCTCCGCTAAGGTTAAAACAGGGAAATCACCTTTGTGGTGGGGTGGTCGGGGCTTGGTAACCACGGCTTCCACGGGGCACCACTGCACCAACAATTCTAGCGAGCGGGCGGCAACCGGGCCGGTGCCAAAGAAGACAACAGGCTCCACGCTAATCCTCCCAGTAAGACTGGTCAACGTCTTCATACGGCAGGGGCGTGAGCTTGCCGTCCTGGCCCATGCGGTAGAAGGCGGTGGGGTCGTCTTTGATGTGATCAATGAACAGCAGGCCGTTGGTGTGGTCGATTTCGTGCTGGAAAATGCGCGCTAAAAATCCTTCCGCAGTGACGCGGAACTCGCGGCCTTTATCGTCCAGCGCCTTAACCTTGACTTTTGCATGCCGCTGCACTTTGCCGTAGAGGTTGGGCACGCTCAAACAGCCCTCATAGTCCTCTAAAAGTTCGCCTTCAGCTTTGACGATTTCCGGGTTAATAAAGGTGGTAAAACGGTGATCTTGTTTGTTGTTGTAGTCGTTCCGGACCACCACAATTCTGTACAGCCGATCAATCTGCACGGCGGCCAGCGCCACGCCTACCTCGTGCTCACGGCTCTGGTCCCAGCTGATGGTAGCGTCCTTCATGTCCTGAATAATGGCTTGAATTTCCGGCGTAATCAGGCCAACTTTGGCTGATTTTTGCCTTAGATGTTTGTTGGGCAGGGCGATTATGTCATCTTTGGTCATTATCTACAGTTTACAACAGAGGTGGGGATTTTATGAAATTGTTTTTTGACTAGCTCCACGGGCAGACGATTTTGAGGCCGGGGATTCTTTCAAAGTCTTTGACATTGCGCGTTACGAGGGTGTGTCCGCCATGCAGACATTGTGCGGCAATTATGGCATCCACGAGAGGCAAGGGCGAGCCGCTTAGTTGGGCGTTAGCGGTAATCTGCGCCCACAGCCTCATGACTCCGATGTCTAGTTCCAGAATTTGATCTGAGTTATCTAAGACGTTTGCCAGCCACTTTTTTAGCTGTGTTTGTCGAGTTGAATCTTTGCTCAAGATGACACCTTTTTCGATTTCTCCAATAACCACGCACGAGGTCAGCATTTGCTCAAACGGTGTTTTCTGGAACCAGTTCATAAAACCTTCATTTGGTCTGCGCTGAGCGGTTTCGCTGACGGCATTGGTGTCTAGTAAGTACATTACTCAAATACGAATTCTGTGCCGCGGCCGGTTAGGGTCTGGTCACGTTTAATTTCTAGATCTGCTACCGGTGCCTGCATAAGCCATTCTTTAAAGTTTAGTTTGGGTTCTGGGGCGATGTAGCGTCGATAATCCTCGAAGCTGATGACAACTGCGGTGTTGCGGCCACGCCGACTAATAATCTGAGGACCATTCTTAACTGAGGTATCGACAACCTCACTGAATTTATTTTTTGCCTCTTGTAATTGCCACGTCATTCTTTAATGATAATCTAGACAGTCTAGCCTGTCAATAAATTAAAGCAAATCAGCTGGGTCAATATCGTACGACCAGCCAGCGGGGAGCTGCTTGATAACCTCCAAAAGCTTGGCGCGCTGTTTGGATTTTACGACCAATTGCTGGACGTATTTGCCGGCCACTTTTTCGCGGAGGGCGGGGGCGGGACCGACAATTTCTAGGCCATCAATGGCCGTCAGCGTCTTAGCAAAGGCCTCAGCGGTCTTGGCGGCACTAGCCGGGCTGGCGCGCTTAATAGATAACTTTAACAGATACCAGTAGGGCGGGTATTTGAACACTTTTCTGTCGCTCAGTTCGCGTTTGTAGAAATCTGGCCAGTTGGCGTTGACTGCATCGGCAATGGCTGGGTTATCGGGCTGGTAGGTCTGCACAAAGGCCTGGCCGGCCGCGTGGCCACGGCCGATGCGGCCCAGGACCTGCAAGAGCAGTTGGTAGGTGCGCTCGGCGGCGGTGTAGTCCGGTAGTTGGAGTGATGTATCGGCCACCAACACGCCCACCACACTAAGTGCGGGTAGGTCCAGGCCTTTGGCCAGCATCTGGGTACCTATGAGGATGTCTACTTGGCCATCTTTGACTACTTTGTACTGTTGTGAAAATTGCTCGGTACGTTTGTTGTCCGTGTCAAAGCGGGCAATACGCGCACTTGGAAATAGCTTCTGGACTTCGGTAACAATGGCTTTAGTACCGATAGACTTATATATGACAGATGGCTGCTGGCATTCCGGGCAAATTGACGGCGCCGCCTGCTGAGTGTTGCAAACATGACAACGCAGGTTGTGGGTGTCGCCGTGGTAGGTAAGCGGCAAATCGCACTTGGGGCAGGTGGCTTGCCAGCCGCACGATTCACAAATGACCAGCCGGGCGGTGCCACGACGGTTCAGATACAAGAGCGTTTGTTCACCGCGAGCTAAAGACTTTGCAATGGCTTTTATGAGCGGCCCACTCAGCCACTGACTGCGCGGGAACTGCGAGCGGTCTTTCAGGTCAATAATATGGACTTCCGCGGCCCGTTTGCCGGCTGCTAGTTGATCCATAGCAAGGATTTTTTTGCTGCGCGATTCTGCCAAATAATAATCGGTTATCAGGGGTGAAGCTGAACCTAAAATTTGTTCAGCGCCGTGTAATTCTCGCAAATAGCTGGCCACCCGCGCGGCTTGATAGTGCGGCGCTTGTTCTTGCTTGTAGGCCGGCTCATGCGCCTCGTCTAGCACGATTAAACCAATGCTGCTTAGTGGGCTAAACAGGATGCTGCGCGGACCAATCACAATCGCTGGCTCCTGCGCCAGCAGAATTTGCTGCCAGACGCGGCGGCGCTCCATAGCCGTTTGCTGGGAGTGCATAACTACGACGCGCTGGCCAAAAACGTACCGCAGACTTTCTGCGAACTGGGAGGTCAGGCTGATCTCTGGCGTTAATAATAATGCGGACCGGCCAGCCGCGATGGCGCGGCGCGCGAGCTCAATATAAACACGGGTTTTGCCGCTGCCGGTGACGCCATGGAGGAGATACGTGTCTGGTTTATCGATGGCTGCCAGGACATCCGTCTGCTGGGGTGTTAACGGCGGCAGATCAGACGTACGTGGCTCAGTAAAAGTGAGTGGCGCAAGGTCTGTATCGGGCTTGGAAATTTCTGGCAGGAGCTGCTGCGTAATCATGCCAAGCGGCGCCGGGTAGTAGGCTTGCAACCAGCGGGCAAGCTGCAAAGTCTGCGGCGGCAGGGGCGGCAAATCTAAAACGCCAGCCAGTGGCTTGGCGGCAAATGACGGTTTAGATACGCGCGCCACGACAATGCCGGGGACGGTAAATCGCTGCATCGGAATGGTGACAATCTGGCCAATTGGCAGGCTAAATGGCCACGAATAGGTAAGCGCACCGGCGCCGTGATAGCGGGAAGATCGGGGCCAAACCTCGTAGTAGAACATACTGCATAGTATACGCTTGCCAAGCCGCGCGCGGTTCGCTATAGTAGACTTTACGTTGTTCTAATAACAATAAGAGGCTTATGTTAGACATCTTCATTACATCGCGCGTACGGCGAAAAATCGTTGTGATTTACGCCAAATATCCAGACTTCAAGACTCACGTCCGCGGTCTTGCCAAGCTGATTAAAGAAGACGCTGGCAACATCCAGCGCGAGCTGAAGCGCCTAGAAAAAGTCGGCTTCTTACTAAGTGAGAAGCAAGGCAATACCAAAGTCTACTCCACTAACAAGCAATTCCCAATTTTTAAAGAACTCCAAAGCATTGTTCTAAAGAGTCAGCGCTCTAGCGCTAAGCGCGTTTAATTTTCTTGCAAGGGCTTATAAAAGTCACTCTACCTTTTGTATAACATTACACAAAAGGTAGAGTGACTTTTTGGAGTGATATACTAGGTGTAAAGGGGAAGAAAGAGAGTACATATGGCTATAAAACGCCTACAAATTTCATTACCCCAAGAACTGGTGAACCAGCTAGACGATATTGCTGAAGCCTACTACACAAAACGTAGTTCGCTTATCCGCAAGGCGTTAGAATTGCATCTGGCGGACATTAATCAAAAGCGTGTTAATTTAGTAAAATCAGTTGAAAAAATGAACTTTGATGATGCAGAGCAATTGGCGTGGTCAATCATTAGGCGGAATCGGCGTGTGCTGGCGCATCGGAATCTTCATAAGGATAAACTTTGCCACTGCGGAAAAATTGAAAAACCAAGCCTTGCGCAAATCACCCCTGTCAGATATAATAGGCCACGATGATACAAGTTACACGCAAAGATGGGAAGGAACCGCTAGAGAATTTGCTGCGCCGCTTTAACCGCAAAGTGCAGCAGTCTGGCGCCATTGCCATCGTCAAAGCCAACCAATATTTTGAGAAGCCGCTGAGCAAGCGCGAGCGTCGCCTGAAGGCGATTATTCGCACTGAGCGCCGCGCGCTAAAAGTTAAGCGCACCAAACTCGGTCAACGCTAAATGCTGGAAGACAAACTCAATGCTGATATTAAAGCCGCCCTTCTGGGCGGTAATCAGTTTGTGGCCACGACTTTACGGGGTCTCAAGGCCAATATTTTAAACGTAAAAGTGGCCGAGGGCTCGCGCGACAAGCCAATGCCAGATGAGCAAATCCAGACTATTTTTGCCAAAGAAGCCAAGAAGCGTCAAGAGAGCGCGGACCTGTTTAAGCAGGGTGGCAACCAGGTTAAAGCGGACCAAGAGCTGGCGGAGAAGAAGCTTATTGAAGCGTATCTACCGGCGCAATTAACAGAGGCGGAAATCGCCACTTTGGTTAATGAGGTTGCTGGCCAAATTGGTGCCAGCGGCATGGCGGACATGGGTAAGTTGATCGGCGCGGTTAAGGCCAAGGCCGGCACCAGCGCGGACGGCGCCGTGATTGCAAAAATCGTTAAGGAGAAGTTAAGCGCATGATTGTTTTAATGGGGCTGCCCGGCAGCGGCAAGGGTACACAAGGCAAAATGTTGGCCGATGAACTGGACATGCACCTGGTGTCCACTGGTCATTTGGTACGGCTGTATGTCACCGGCGAGCGCCGGCAGCGCATGCTGGCCGGTGAGCTTTTAGATGACCAAGAAATGATCGACATGCTAGAGAAGTTGCTGGCCACGATTGATGACAACAAAGAAATCATCCTGGATGGTTTTCCGCGCACCGTCATGCAGGCCGAGTGGCTGATGGATCAGGTGGCCAAGGGCCGCTACCAGCTGAGCCACGTTATCCATTTGAAAGCCTCGGAAGATGTGGTCCGCGAGCGCCTAGGCCTGCGCGGCCGTCTGGACGACAAGCAGGAAGTGATTGAAGAGCGTTTCCGCGAATACCAAAAACTGACGGCCCCAGTTGTGGACTGGTTCAAAGCCCACAATGCTCCCGTAGTAGATGTGGATGCTGAGCGCTCCACCACGGAAATTAACGACGATCTGCACCGCCTCCTAAAGATATGATGACCCGCGTCAAAACGGCTCAGGAAATCGTGCACATGCGCGAATCCGGCCGCATTACGGCCGCTATTGTGGAGCTGCTCGGCCAGCGGCTGCAGCCCGGCATGTCCACCAAAGATTTGGCCTTGATTGCCGAAGCGGAAATTAAGTCGTATGGCGTCCGTGCTGCGTTCTTGGGCTACCAGGGCTTCCCAGATGTGATTTGCATTTCACTGAACGATGAGGTGGTCCACGGCATCCCGCGGGCGGATCGGATTATTAAAGAGGGCGACATTGTCAGTCTAGATTTTGGCGTAGATTATAAGGGTATGATCACTGATCACGCCCGCAGCTTTATTGCCGGTAAGCCGCTGAAAAAGTCACACGTTAAGCTCTTGGAACGCACCAAGCAGAGCCTAGATGCCGGCATTATGGCCGTGCACGACCGTTGCCGCACTGGCGACATCGCCGCCGCCGTGCAAGCAGAGTTGGACCAAGCCGGCTACGGCATCGTGCGCGACCTAGTGGGCCACGGCGTGGGCCACCACATCCACGAAGATCCCAACATTCCCAACTACGGCCGCGCCGGCACCGGTCCGTGGCTGGACGCTGGCATGACCATCGCCATAGAACCCATGGCGACCATGGGTGATTGGCGCGTCTACGAAGCCGACGACGGCTGGACCGTGCTGACACACGACGGCTCCATGGCGGCGCACTTTGAACACACCGTGCTGATTACGCCGGATGGCGCTGAAGTTCTGACGCAGATTTAGCCGCATTTTATATCAGTTTAATGAAATTTTAATGAACTATACGGCCGCTGCTCTTGACTCAAGCTGTATCTGTTATATAGTGGCTACATGGCCCTAGCAATTACCATCCCGGCTTCAAAAAAAGTTGAACGTTTTAAAACGTTCAACGGTCCGTGCTATACTACCAATATGGAAGGCGATATACTCCAATTCTCCGGCAAATACCAAGTTGTTATCCCAAAAGCTGCCCGTAAGACTATGGGCATCACGGACCCCAGCATACAACAGCTGCGCGTGGCTAAGGTAACCAAGAAGGGAATTTATCTAGAGAAAGTGCCCACGCTTGATGATTTTTACCAAGCATATGCCGGCGTGTTCCCTAAGAACGCGAATGCTCAACTACGCAAGATGCGGGACGAGGAATGGGAGTAGATTATTATGCGTATCGCTCTCGATACAACTTGTATTATTGCCGCTTTGAGCGGCACAGAATCCGATAGTTTAGCGGCGCGGGAGCTCATGGCAAAGATTCAGGCAGGCCAGCTAAAATCCATCGTTTCATCGCTTGTTTTTGGCGAGGTTATCACCTTTGAAAAATCCAAAGGTCCATCAAATTTGTATGCTTACTTTGCGGTACTCCAAAATGTACAGGCAAGAGATGCATCTATAGCAATTTGTGAGGCAGCGGGTATGTTACGGCGTGAGAATGGCAAAAGTCTAAAACTGCCAGATGCAATCCATTTGGCAACGGCATTAGAGACTAAAGTAGACTACCTTGTTACGAGCGATAAGCAGTTTGCAAAAATTGCCTCAAAATACCTGAATGTCAAAACTCCTGATCAAGTACTCGGCGCCGCTTAGTTGACACGCCCTTGCGAAAGTGTAGGCGTTAGCGGTATACTAAACGCAAATGCAAAACAATCAGCAGTATTACGTGGGGCTCGATATTGGAACTTCTAAGGTGCGGGCCGTGGTTGGCATGTTCGATCACGCCGCGGGCGAGCACGGCAAGCCATCGATTATTGGCCACGGTCAGGCGGACAACACCGGCATGCGCAAAGGCGCGGTGGTGCACGTAGACGACGTAGCAGAAGCAATCGGCAAGGCGCTGCAGGACGCGGAACGCATCAGCGGCCAGCGGATTAGCCAGGCCACGGTGAACATTAACGGCTCGCACGTGGTAGGTTTTAACTCAAAAGGCGTGATTGCCATTAGCGGCGCCAACCGCGAGATTACGCCAGACGATCGCTGGCGCGTCGAAGAAGCGGCCACGGTGGTTTCTATGCCGCCCAACCGCGAGATTGTGCAGTTTTTTGCTAAGAATTATGCGCTGGATGGCCAGCAGAACATTAAAGATCCGGTGGGTATGCAGGGCATTCGACTAGAGGTAGATGCGCATATAGTTACGGCTGCATCGCCCAATTTACGTAACCTGAACGGCGCATTATCTAAGGCGCAAGTAGCGCCGGCTAATCACACGGTGAGTAGCTTGGCGGCCGCGGAAGCAGTTTTGAGTCGGCAGCAAAAAGAGGCCGGCACGCTGGTTATGGACATTGGCGCCGGCACCACCAACCTGATTGTTATTGAAGACGGTGAGGTCCAGCACGTGGCCGTGCTGCCGGTAGGTGGTATTAACATTACGAACGATTTGGCGATTGGCCTGAAAACAGACTTAGACATTGCGGAGGCAGTCAAGCTGCAGCACGCTTCACTGAAGCACGAGACCAAGACCACAGCCAGCGTGAAGGTTGGTCCGCTGACGCATACCTTCGACTATGAAATGATTAGTATGATCACCGAAGCTCGCGTGGAAGAGCTGCTGGAATACGTTGCTAAAGAGCTACACAAGATTAAGCGCGCCGGTAAGTTGCCGGGCGGCGTGGTGATTGTGGGCGGCAGCGCCCAGCTACCCGGCCTAGCTGACTTTACGCGTGATAAGCTCCAGTTGCCAGCCCGCATTGGTAAACTGCAGGACGTGGGCGGTTTAGTTGATACGGTTGAAGACACCAGCTGGTGCACGCCGGTTGGCCTCATGTTATTAGACATGCTACTCATGCCCTCCGCCCAAGTTTCTAGCTCAAAGGGTGGCCGCTACGCTGATCAAATGTTTGGCCTGGCCGATAGCCTTCTGAAGCGCTTTAAACGCTAATCCACCCCTGTTAAATCCGAGTACAAAATGTACTCAAACTTTCAGAAAACATATGGCTCGGCGCTTGTAGCAAAATGGTTGAGACCGTGATAGGTCTCAACCATTTTGCTACAAAAAGCCGTGGATAAATAATTGCAATGCCCCCGCCATCGGTTTACAATAGAAGTATAAATTTTAGAGGGAGTTCGCCAACATGCCGCAAGTCGTTGAACCAGAAATTGAAACCTTTGCCCAAATCAAAGTAGTGGGCGTGGGCGGCGCTGGTGGCGCGGCAGTTAATCGCATGGTGGAAGCCGGCGTGGATAACGTGGAATTCATTGCGGTCAACACGGACGCGCAGGCGCTGCACCACTCTAAGGCAGCGCAGAAAATTCATATTGGGAAAGACACCACCCGCGGCTTGGGTGCCGGGGCGGACCCATCAGTTGGCGAGAAAGCGGCCCAAGAATCTAAAGAAGATATTGCCAAAGCGCTGCAGGGCGCAGACATGGTCTTTGTGACTATTGGCGCCGGCGGCGGCACCGGTAGTGGCGCCGGCCATGTGGTAGCGCAAACCGCGCGGGAGCAGGGCAGCCTGGTGGTTGGTTTTGCCACCAAACCGTTTGCCTTTGAGGGTGAAAAGCGCCGCAAAAACGCGGAGCACGCCATAGATATGCTGCGCCGCAGCGTGGACACGCTGATTATTATTCCTAATGACCGCCTGCTGCAGACCATAGACCGCGCCACGCCGCTCATGGAAGCCTTTAAGGTGGCCGATGATGTGCTGCGCCAAGGTGTGCAAGGTATCTCAGATCTGATTACCGTGAACGGCCTGATTAACCTAGACTTTGCCGATGTAAAGACTGTTATGCAAAACGCCGGCAGCGCCCTGATGGGCATTGGCCGCGCCAGCGGCGAAGACCGTGCTGTTAAGGCCGCGCAGCAAGCCATTGGCTCGCCGCTACTTGAGGTATCGATTGATGGTGCCCGCGGCATCCTGTTCAACGTCATTGGTGGCAACGACCTAGGCATGCACGAAATCAACAGCGCAGCAGAGGCCATTACGGCGGCTGCAGACCCAGAAGCCAACATTATCTTTGGTGCCACCATCAACCCAGACCTGGACGGCGAAGTTATTATCACCGTGGTGGCTACCGGCTTTGACGCCAGCTACTACTCGGCCCGGCCTAAGGCACCAGAACTCGCGGCGCCCGCGCCTGCATCGTCTATTCCAGATGACACCGCCGCGGACCTGGACATGGACCTAGACCAAAAGGATGACACGCACGCAGACTTTGCCAGCGAAACGCCCATGCCCAACATCTGGGCCATAGACGAGCCAGAAGAAGACAAATCCATAGATGACGCGCCTAACAAAGCGATCAAAGACGAAGAAGATGACTACAAGCCAGCTGGCCACGCTGTAGTTTCCAGCAGTCTGGATGACGACCTAGAAAAGCCATCGTTCCTGCGCCGCTTGGCCAAGCGTCGTAATAAAGACGACGACAATCAACCCGATGACCCCAAGGGTGAGTAAACACGCTCGCCCCTGTTAATTACGTGTGAATTATACATCAGATTGAGGCTTGTGAAAGCGCTAGTGGTGGTGTTTAATAAAAGTAACCAAACGCTATATGTGGGGGGAACCGCAACAAAGCGCACAAGGGGTAACTTTACAAAAACACCGGTTTTTATGCGTCCGCAAACACATAAGAACCATCAAAAATTGGAGGCAAATCTATGCAATGCACGCATTGTGGAGGAAGCGATATCAAGGTGATTGAGTCGCGAGATGTTGCCGATAACCAAGCCATCCGCCGCCGCCGCGAGTGCAACGGCTGCCAGCGTCGCTTTACTACCTATGAGAGGATTGAGCGGCCGCAGCTCATCGTTATTAAACACGACAAAACGCGTCAGTTGTTTAGCCGCGAAAAACTCATGGCCGGCCTGTACCGCGCCACGGAAAAAACATCGGTTACTAGCATGCAATTGGAGCAGCTGGTATCAGATGTAGAGGACGCGCTGTACGCCTGCGGCGAGTCGGAGGTGCCGAGCAGCAAAATTGGCGATTTAGTCATGGAGCGCCTGGCGCCACTCAGCGAAGTTGCCTATGTGCGCTTTGCCTGTGTGTACCGACGGTTTACGGATATCGACAGCTTTGAGAAAGAACTCGGCCGCCTGCGCGGTCAAAAGTAAAATTTTTAGCAAAAAAGGGGAGTTATTATGGCACAGACAACAGATAAGGGTGAGTTTAAGCGGCTGTTTACGCCAGCCGGCAGCAAGGGATACGATCAGTTAAAGTGGGTTAGCCGCGAATCGTCCATTATTAATCCGGCCACCGGCAAGGCGGTTTTTGAGCAGAAAGACCTGGAGTTCCCAGAGGGCTGGAGTCAGAACGCGATTAACATTGTGGCGCAGAAGTACTTTAGCGGCACGCCCGGTACCAAGGAGCGCGAAGCATCGCTTAAGACTTTGATTAACCGCGTGGTAGACACCGTTGTCCGCCAGGGCAAGCAAGAAGGCTACTTTACCTCCGATGAAGAAGCGGAAACCTACCGCGAAGAGCTCAAGTACGTTTTGGCCACGCAGCGGGCAGCTTTTAACAGCCCGGTGTGGTTTAACATCGGTGTTAAAGAGCGCGCGCAGCAAGCCAGCGCCTGCTTTATCCTTGGCATAGAGGACACTATGCCAGCCATCTTACAGTGGTACGTAGACGAAGGCATGATCTTTAAGGGCGGCTCCGGCTCTGGCATTAACGTCAGCGGCATCCGCTCATCCTTTGAAAAATTGGGCAAATCTGCTGGCACTGCTAGCGGCCCGCTTAGCTTTATGCGCGGGGCAGACGC
>CAZRPP010000016.1:0-13770 GCA_964602145.1 uncultured Candidatus Saccharibacteria bacterium | reverse complement strand
GGCAAAATCCCGCGCTACACCATCCAGCAAATTCACGAAATGTACACTAAGGCTACCAAGACAGACACCACGGCAGAAAAAGATCTGACTCCAGATGAGGAGCGATGGATTGCAGACTACGCTCTGAAAAACCACGGCTCAGATCTGGTTTACGCCACAGAATTCCCCATAGAAGCCGCCAAATTCTACCATAAAGTAGATGCAGAAAAGGGCGTGGTTATGTGGGCGGACCTCTTGTTCCGCGGCCTAGAACTCGCTACTTGCCCCTTGCGTGAAAACGACTACGAAACCATGGTAAAGCAGATGACAAAAGCCGGCCTAGACGTGACAGAAATTGGTTTCCGGGCCTACCTGCAGGGCTTTAAATACGGCCTGCCGATGCACGGCGGCTGCGGCTTTGGCATTGACCGCCTGGTGGCCAAAACCATCGGTCTAAAAAACGTCAAAGAAGCCACGCTGTTCCCGCGTGATATTAATCGGCTGAATCCTTAGTGAATAAGCGACCTTTTATATTGCTCGGCGTTATCACTCTTATTGTAGCTGCAGTGCTGGGCGTGCAGACTTACCAAAAACGCCACGCCGCGGACACTCGCTTCAAGACCGTAGAAGCCTGCGACCTCCTGACGCCAGAAATCGCTAAAAAAGCTGGAGGGCAGGACATGCCGCCGGCGCCGCAAATTAAAGCCACGGCAACTGATAGCACGGTCACCACTTTTTGTGTGTACCGAGCGGGCAACAAGAGTGTGTCAGTAGTGGTGCGTAGTCCGCGCAACCAAAAGGGAATCGATTTTAACAGCGAGGCGTTTAAGAACCCGCGTGCCGGTGATGTGGCTGTGCCAGGCTACGGCGATAAGGCCTTTTGGTCACCATCGTTTGCGCAGTTTAACGTCCTAAAAAATGGACGCTGGTATATCTTTAGTACCGGCGTTAACGTACCGTCCCAGCGAGTGGCCGCAGATGCCCAAAAACTGGCCACAGCAATCGACTTTTAGCGGCCCCGGCCTGCTACAATATAAGCATGAGCGGAACTATCCTTGTAACAGACACGCTATTTATTGGCCCGGAGCACATCCAGGCGCTGAATCAGGCAGGCTATGAAGTAGCACGGCTCGAGGAGTCATCTGCCACAGAAGAAGAACTTATTGCCAATATTCCAGGCAAAGTCGGCTACATCTTAGGTGGTACAGAAAAGGTAACGCCGGCAGTGATTCAGGCCGCAGATCAGCTAAAAGCTATTGTGTTTACCGGGACTGATTGGCAACATTTTATTCCCGGGTATGATCACGCCACGGAAAAGGGCATTGTAATTGCTAATGCACCAGGCGCGAATGCCTATGCTGTTGCGGAATACACAGTTATGCTCATCCTCCTCATGATTAGGCGTGGCTTGGAGCTAGGTAGTACGGGTACAACCAAGTTTCAAACAACCGGCAGCATTCAAGATGCGCGTGTGGGACTAATTGGTATGGGCCGCATTAGTGAGCTGGTGGCGCGTATGTTAATTGGTATGGGCGCCACAGATGTTGTGTACTGGTCTCGGCAGGCTAAACCGCAGCTGGCAGCGGAACTGGGCATTAAATTTGTGCCGCTTGAGGATCTGGTTAAAACAGCTGATGTTATTAGCACGCACACCCCAGAATCGGCCGGAGAAATTCTAAGCCAAGAACTCCTTGCGCAATCAAAACCAGGTGTTGTGTTAATTAACACAGGCAATAAAGTAACGTATAGCCCTGATGGCTTGTATGATTTGCTGTACAATCAAACAGCCCGCGCTGCTTTTGATTTCCCACTGGACGACCCACGATTCGATGAGTTAACGGCCGATGTCTGGTTCTACAGCAATGGCAGCACGGCCTACAATACCTGGGAGGCCAACAAAATCGCCAGCGACATGGCCACCCAATCCATGCTCAACTTATTAACAACCGGAAACGACGATTATAGGGTAAACTAAGCATATGCCCGATGTACTATCTAAGGAAGAACTGCTCGAAAAGCGCGTAGACGCCATGATGAGCGTGGAGCAGCCAGAGCCAGAAGAAGTGGTTCCACCTACAGAAGAAAAACAGCCTGACCCAGCTCTAGAAGAATCAAAGCCCGAGCCCGTTCAGCCGCAGCCGCAGCCAGTTCTCAGTGCACCACTGTTATCAAAAAAAATCACCATAGCAGAGGCGCCTAAGCCAAAACGGCCAGTTAAGCCAGAGCTCGCACCGCACCCAGCACTGATTGACGATATCGTTATCCGCCCACCCAAACTAGACTCCCCCAAAACAGATGCTGCCATTGCTGATATTGCCCGGCACGACAGCGATAAAGCCATTGCCGCCGAAGACGAGGACATTCAAGAGGCGCGCCTGTTGGCCGCCGAGCAAGACAAGCGCGCCCAAAAAGACGGACATCCTATTTTCTGGTTTTTTGTGCTGCTGTTCTCCATTGTCTGCCTAACCGCCGGTTTTTACATGATGCGCCCTGATTTGTTCCAGCGTTTTCTACCATAATGTCAAAATTCCATGAGGCACTGTGGCAAGCATATGCCGCCCATGGGCGATCTGATTTACCATGGCGGAAGTTGCCGCCTAATCCCTACCACATTTTAGTGAGCGAAATTATGCTCCAGCAAACGCAAGTGCCACGCGTCTTGCCAAAATTTAATGAATTTTTAATGAAATTCCCAAGCCTTGAGGCCCTAGCAGCCGCAGCCTTGGCGGATGTGCTACGGGCATGGAATGGGCTGGGGTATAATCGGCGGGCCAAGTATTTGTGGGAGGCCGCCCAAATGTGTAACGGGCAACTGCCAACCACCCATGAGCAGCTCGTCATGATGCCGGGCGTGGGGCCAAACACGGCCGGAGCTATCATGGCGTATGCCTACAATCAGCCGTCGATATTTATTGAAACCAACGTGCGTACCGTCTACTTAAACTGGTTCTTTCCGGGTCAGTCCGATGTGCCAGATTCAGCGATTCGATCTCTGTTAGAGCAAACCTTAGACCATGAGCGGCCACGTGATTTTTACTGGGCGCTCATGGACTGGGGCACCGTTTTGAAACAATCAGAAAACGCCAGCCGTAGGTCAAAACATTACACCAAGCAGTCAAAATTTGAGGGATCACGGCGACAGCTCCGCGGGTTGGTTCTACGGCAATTGGCCGCTGGCTCTCAGCCCTTTAGTGAGGACGAGCGCCTGCCGGGTGTGTTAGAAGATTTAGCTCGCGAAGGCCTAATCAGTCAAACCACTGCTGGCGATTGGTCACTCTAAAAAACAGTCATTTTCTAGGAGCCCACGGGTGGTGCTATAGAAGATACGCAGCGTGGGCTAAACGTGGGCTTCTTGAAAACGGCCATTTTTGAGGCAAAAGCCTAGTGGTGTAAAATAGCCCTTGTATGTTTACAGATACAGCACAGAAACTCCAAAAACCGGGTGCCCTTGGCGTCATTCCTACTGATACGGTCTACGGTGTAGTGGCACGGGCCGCAGACCCAGCCGCTGTGGAGCGCTTGTACGCCCTAAAACATCGGGAGGGCAAGCCCGGTACGATTATTGCCGCTAGCCTTCAGCAGCTGGAGGAGTTGGGGCTCAAACATCGGTACTTAACAAACGTGCAGCAATATTGGCCTGGCCCTTTGAGCGTAATTATCCCGTGTGGCCCGGAGCTGGCATATTTGCATCAGGGCAAGTTTGGCCTGGCTGTCAGACTGCCGGATCAGCCGGATTTGCAAAAACTACTGGAGCAAACTGGCCCGCTTTTAACTAGCAGCGCCAATCATCCCAGCGAGCCAACCGCCACCACCATGCCAATGGCCCAAAATTACTTTGGCGAAGCGGTTGATTTCTACGTGGACGGCGGCGATTTAACGGATCACCAGCCCAGCACCATTATCAGAATTGTAGACGATGCGGTGGAAGTTTTGCGGCAGGGCGCTGTTACAATAGACTTATGACATTTAACGACTACCAAGCCGCTGCCCTGAAGACCGCGCTCGTACGTGGTAAAGATCATGAGGTGCTGGAGCGCGTCCTGGGATTAGTCGGCGAAACTGGCGAAATTGCGGAAAAGTTCAAAAAACTCATCCGTGATCATGACTATGATATCTTCAAGTTAGACCGCGAAGATATGAAGAAAGAACTAGGTGACGTACTCTGGTACATCGCCGCTCTCGCTGACTATCTAGAAATTTCTATGGACGACATTGCTAGCCACAATATTGCTAAACTAGCCAGCCGCCAGCAGCGCGGTACACTGACTGGGTCGGGCGATAATCGCTAAACGTCAAACTCCAAAATGAGCGCGTTATGGTCAGACACCAGCTCCTCAGACATCCTAAAGCTGTGCACTTTGACTTGATTATTTACAAACACGTAGTCGCAGACCACCTTTTGGATGCTGAGCCAGCTGTAGGTACAGCCCAGGTCAACGGACAAGTTGGTTAACAAATCAGAAAAGCGTTGAATAGCCGGTGTATCGGGTGCTAGATTTAAGTCCCCGCAGAAAATGACTGGGCCGTTAGCGGCCGCGATTTGGTCATAAATCAGGCCCATTTGCCTATCCGTTTCTGGTGTGCCATGTTTGCCAGACGGCACAAATAGGCCGTGGTGATTAAAAATGTGCAGGCCGCCGGCCAACGTCACGTGCTGCATATTGCGCGATTCCAGTTCCGGCTCCAGCGCCAGATCAAAATCCTCATTCAGCTTGCCCAGCGTAAAAACGGTTTCCGTGCTGGTCAGCGGCTCGCGGCTCAAAATGGCATTGCCATAAGACAACCAGCGTTTTTGGTAGCGCGAGCGGTCCACGGGCGACATGTAGCGGTATTCTAGGCCGGCGGCCTCCGCAATGTCGTCTAGGCTGGCAAAGAGGTAGTCACGCGGGCCATCGATGTCATTGACCTCTTGGAGGCAGACAATATCCGGCTTTTCCGCGCGCATTAAATCGGCAATTTGAAAGCCCAGTTTGCCGCCCCACACATTTAACTGAATCAACTTCATTGCGCGGCAAACTCCGCGCGCAGCCACTCGTCTAGTGAACCGCCACCACCACCGGCAATGCCAACCACGATGTCGCCCGCCGCCAGGTGCCTTTGGATCGTCTGACGCAAATCGGGGCCCATGGCAGCCGGCCGAGCAATAGAGGGGTCTGCCAGGTGGCTAATCAGCTCCGCTGGGGTTAGAACGGCTACAGATGGGTCCTCGCGGGCTAAGTAGCTGGGGAGCCAGTAGACTTGAGTCGCACCGGCAAAACAGTCTTGATAATCGTCCTTCATATGGTGCTGGCGACGATCGGTTAACGGCTCATACAAAACGATAACGCGGCGGTCCATGCCGGCCATCTCCAGCGCCGTGCTCATGGCGCCGCGGATTTTTTCTGGGGTATGGGCATAGTCACTGTAAAGGCCGGGGGCAATGAGCTCCATGCGGCGCTGCAAACCAGGGAAGCGGTTCATAATGTCCAGCAGCTGATCTGCGGGCCAGTCGCCCAGTTGCTGGGCGGCACGGATAGCCAGCCAGGCGTCGCGCCGATTAAATTCGCCAGCCAAAGTCAGGCCGCCCGGTTCTTCTTGCAAAACCAGGAGCCCATTACCTACGCCCAGGTAGCTAGCATCTTCTTGCCAAAGGATTGTTTGTTCGGACTGACTAATAAAGTCGCGGAAAGCTTGCTGGTAAGATTCACGGGTCGGGAAAATTTCGTGGTGATCCCACGACACGCCACTCAAAACAGAGATAAACGGCTTAAAATGCAGGAAGTTACGGTCAAACTCATCGCACTCATAGACAAAGTATTCGGCTCCTGGTGCAATCTCGCCCATGTCGCCGTAGCTGATTTTGGCGCCCACATTGTAGCCAATTGGCACTCCAAGTTCTTTTAAGAGCCAGATGAGCATGGCAGTGGTAGTGCTCTTACCGTGTGTCCCGGCTACCGCCAAGAGTTTGAGATGCTGACGCTCTAGAATTGTATTGAGCAGCTCATCGCGCTTAGAGGTTCTAATATTGTTGGCTTGGCAAAATTGTAGCTCCGGCGCATTCGGGTTTTCTATGGTCAGGGCAGAGGTGTAAACCAGCCAATCGATGGGCTGCTGCGCGTGCGCGGCCGCAATTGCGTCCTGACTTTGATCAATCACAATGTCCGTGATGCCGTGGCCACGTAAATACTCTATGTACTGCGAATCCTGCTTGTCGGACCCAGAAACGGTGTAGCCCAGCTGTTTGGCGATCAGTGCCAACGGGCCAATCGCTGTGCCACCAATACCGGAGAAATATAAGTGCATGTTATTCTGATTGGCGACGGATATTCCACCGGATAATTAGGCTGATAAATGCAAGGATGAATGACAGTACTGCTAGGACAATTGACCAACCGGCAAGGTCTGGTGACCAGCGCGGCGACAGAAAATTAAACTGGTACAAACTTGGGTCTACCCGCTTGGGCTTGGCACCATGATCAAGCACGTATTTTTCAATACAGGGCACGCGGTCTCGCCCGGAGAATGAGGCGGAGTTTTGCGCCTGACAGAACTGCTGGGCTTGGGTGTATAAATCGTTATTAACGGTGCCTTGGTCCGTGGCGTACCGCTGGTAGGCGTACTGCAGCTGGATTGGCGGGTACACACTAGTGACGCCGGTTGAGAGCTCAGTGTTCATATGGGCGGTTACGTAGGCTTGCAGGTTTTTGAGCGACACCTGAACTTCTTGCATCGATCCTGACTCGTCCGCCTGAAAGACCTTGCCACGTAGCGCAATCATCTGCTGATTATTTGCACGGAGGGATGTCACGGCTATTGCCGCCCATATAAGAGCCAGCGCCAGAAAATAAATGGGCCGTAGATGCTTTACGATTCGCCAACTACCTTGCGTATCTTTGATTTTTCTCATCATCTTTATTATACAGTGCCGAGCATTAAAAAACCCGGCTTGTGGCCGGGTTTTTTAAGTACCAACGGTAACTAAGGAGTAGTGGTCTTAGTCGTTGTGTTGTTGGTGGTGTTTGTGGTGCCCTGGACATTGCTGTTGGTGTTAGGAGCAGCACTTTGATCAGCACACTTCTGACCTTCTGGGTTCTTCTTGACGAACTCAGCGACAGCCTTAGCAACCTGACCATTGTCCTGGAGGTTCTCCCAGAACGTAACCTGTGAACGGTTAATGACCATTTGGTCATATGGCTCGTGCAGTTCACAACCAAGCTTGACCAAAGACACGCTGGTGTTGGCCTGCTGGTTAGCGGCGGTGGTACCAGTGCTGGAGGTCTGGAGGTAGTAAATCTTGGTTAGGGTGATGTACTTGCTGTTTAGCTCGGTAATCTTGCCAAAGTAAACCTGACCAGTGTTCAGGAAGACGGCTTGTTGCTTGTCTTTGTTGACGAGCTTAGCTTCTGTGTTTGAATCACTAAAGGCAACAGCGCAAATAGCTGCAACAACCAGAGCGGTGAGAAGGAGGCCTAAACCACCACCTGCCCAGCGGTACCAAGGGGCTTTATCGCCACCTTTGGTCTTTTTTACGTTTGTACTTGGGCCGGCAAACTGCGCGCCAGAAGCGGCAGGTTGTGCAGGCTGTGAATTACGACCAGTGAAATCCATCTGTGTATTTCTCCACCTCTTAACGTTTATGCTTACCAGATAAGTGTAGTACATCGGCCATAGTCTTGGCAATCCTTTTTTCTGATTGAAAATGTTGCCTAAAGTGTTGACAAACAAAATCGAAAGGAGTTATGGTAAGGGTACCATCAATTCTAAAGAGAGGGAGAAGTGTAATGGCATACAAGCACACCAATTCAAAAGGGGTAACCTACCACCTAAACTGCAAGGACGTTGTCCTACGCGGCGGCAAGACCCAGACTATTTACTACTTCAGTAAAGATGAGCGCCCAGAAGGCTGCGACCTGCCTGCTGGCATGGAAGTTAACGAGAATCCACGCAACGGGTTTCTAACCGTCAAGAGAAAGTAACCCGACTTCCCTTGCGGGCACAGACAGAGCGAAAGACTCCGATTCGCGCTCGCTGTACCTTGTAGTACAGCTCGCTTACGATTCTCATCTTTCATCTCCGTCTGTACTCCGCAAGGAAACTCGTACTCACTCTAGAAAAGCGGCCTTTTTTGGGCCGCTTTTTTTGTTGCTCTGAAAGTGTATGGACAACGTACCTCAATTGTCCGTACGGTGGGCATACCTTTTGAGAGTCACAAAACTTTGCTTGCTTCTAGAATCAAGAATCTATAATCTAGAGGCATGACAGAGACAATACTAGAGGTCAAAGACCTCACTAAGATCTACGATGACCGGCCCGTGGTGGACGGCATCAGCTTTAGCGTAAAAAAAGGCGAAGTGTTTGGCATTTTGGGTCCAAATGGCGCCGGTAAAACCACAACACTGGAAATGATTGAGACCATGCGCCCTATAGATGGCGGCTCAATCACCATCTGTGGCCTAGATGTGGCTAGTCAGCCGCAAGAAGTAAAAGCAGTTATTGGCGTCCAGCCGCAGACCGCCGCATTTCAAGACAAGCAAAAATTACACGAAATTATAGAGATGTTTGCCGCCGCCTACGGTGAAAAAGTTAACCCTTGGGAGTTCTTGGAGGATGTACAGCTGGGTGAAAAAGCCGGTGCCTACGCGGAATCGCTATCGGGTGGCCAGCGTCAGCGCCTGAGTATTGCCACTGCGCTGGTGCACAGCCCCAAAGTCTTCTTTTTGGATGAGCCCACCACCGGTCTAGACCCACAGGCTCGCCGTAACCTGTGGGATCTCATTAAAGAGGTCAACGCCCGCGGCGTTACCGTTATTTTAACCACTCACTATCTAGAAGAAGCCGAGCTTCTGTGCGACCGCGTGGCCATTATGGATCAGGGTAAAATTATCGCTCTGGATACACCTAGGAGGCTGATTAAGCAGCTGCTGGACAAGGGCTTCAAGAAGGAGCAGCACGTTGAGCAGGCTAACCTAGAAGACGTCTTTATTGATTTAACAGGGAAGGGCCTACGGGATTAATATGACATTCAAGCAACAACTCCGCACCGTCCTGGTACTAACCAAACTCAGCACCAAACGATTTTTTAGAGACAAACTAGCGCTGTTCTTTGGCGTATTGTTCCCCCTGATTTTCTTGTTTGTGTTTGGCAGCATGTCCAAAGGCAACAACGATACTAACTTCCGCGTGGCGATTTTTAACCAATCCAAGACCCAGTACTCGCAGCAATTTGCCAAGCAATTAACAGATAGCAAAACGTTCAAAGTCCAAAAAGATGTAACAAATATAGCTGCTGCCAAGGACAAAATGGCCAAGAGCCAGCTGGACGGCATTATCGTGCTGCCCGAGCAGTTTGGCGCCGTGGACCCGGCCGTCAATCACCCCAAAGGCGTGGTGCAAGTGCTATATTCTCAGGGTAATGCTAACACCGGCCAGACCCTGATTGCCGTCTTAAACGGCATGGTAAGTGGCATGAACGCTCACTTGCTTGGCGCCCAACCGCCCTTGGCCGTGCAGCCTGCACCGGTTAATGACCATCACCTAACGGCCTTTGACTATACCTTTGCCGGCCTGTTAGGCTTTTCCATCATTGGTATCGGTATTTTTGGGCCGATTAACGTCTTCCCAGAACTCAAAAAACAGGGCATTCTGCGCCGTTTACACACCACCCCGCTGCGTGTCTGGCAGTACTTTATGGCCACCATGTTTAGCCAGGCCTTGACCGGTTTAGTAGGTGTTGCGGCCCAGTTTGCTGTGGCCATTGCAGTGTTTAAATTGAACGTGGCAGGCAACTGGTTTGAAATTGTGGCCTTTACCGTTTTGGGCATTTTCATGATTTTGGGCATTGGCTTGGCCGTTGGCGGCTGGGCTAAAAATGAGCGCCAGGCTGCGCCCCTGGCTAACGCCGTGGTGTTCCCCATGATGTTCCTCTCTGGCACTTTCTTCCCACGTTTCTTAATGCCGCAGTGGCTGCAAAATGTATCGGACTACCTACCGCTGACCCCTGTAATCGATGGCTTGCGCCTGCTGACTACAGAAGGCGTGCATCTGGTAAATCTAGGCCACCAGTTGCTGTTAATTGGTGTTTGGACCCTGGTAATTTACGTGATCGCTTTCCGTGTGTTCCGCTGGGAATAATTGCAAAAATAGTAAAATTGTGCTAATATAGTATTCAATATGACAGTTGATGGCTATTCACCAGAAACTATGCAAAATACTCCTTGGGAGAGTATGTTTTCAGATGCCAGCGGGATTCCATATCCCGTTGAAGAACCATTGACAGACACTGACTGGCAAAAAGCAGAAGCCCGGATGGATACCCAAGGCATCTCGGCTTATATGGGTAGAGCGCTGGTCAGAGGTTCGTACCCTAAAGCACCAGAGGTCGCACCAGATGATTTAGGAGAAATTGCTCGGCTGGATAGGCTACAGATCGTCAAGGAAACACAAGGTTTTTACCCAACAAGCTTACGTGAGCTGAGCGAAGTGTTTACAGCGCTTGATTACGCTGAAAGGCCAGGTGGTATCGCAAGGCACTTAGCAGAAATTGCTAGGCATCAGGTAAAGCACGAGGCTGACCCTGTAAAGGCTGCTGTAAGAATCACGACTGAATATGCACAGTACGCCCGACAGGCTAGAAATAATCTAACAGGTTTGTTGCAGAACCGTCAGGAAGTAGCGGATTCTGCGCAGAATCCCTTTTGTTCAGCGGCCGGTTTGTTGATTACAAGGCCAGGGCTAGCGGTCCGTTTTGCCGATATTGATCACTTGGCACGTACCCAAAGTATAGATGCAATCGGGCACTATCCGCTTATCCGTTATACACAGGGTCATGCTGAGGCAATGCAAGGCTATGTCATGCAAGATCCACCCAGACATTTTGCTGAATATATCAAAGGACGGCTCGGAAAAATACGCGTCTACGAAGCAAAGTCTTTGGTTGATGCAGCTATCTCCGACCGCGCTGCGGCTCAGAGGTTTTGGAGCAAACAGCTGGAGGCGATTGCCCAGCACAGTACTGGTGCGCCACGAGTGGTTGCTAAGGGAGCATTAGAAAAACTTGGACTCGCTGCATAATTATCAAAGCCTCCCGCGCCCGTTTTTAGCCCTAGCACCCATGGACGATGTAACGGAGACTGTTTTCCGACAAATTGTCCAGGAATTGGCATCGCCTGACCTATTTTTTACGGAGTTTGTGAATGTGGATGGGCTCATAAGCCCGGGCCGCGCTAAGTTGCTGAAAAAGCTCAAATTCATGCCGTCAGAGACTCGGTTGGTGGCGCAACTATGGGGACTGAAACCAGCTAATTTTAAGGCGGTAGCGGAGCAGATTGCCACCGGGCAATTGGCGCAGGAGCTAGGCTTACCTAAGGGTGTCAATTTTGTGGGCGTGGACCTTAATATGGGCTGCCCGGCTAAATCGGAAGTGCAGAATGGGGCCTGCGCGGCGCTGATTAAAAAAGAGAACCGTGATCTGGCAAAAGATATGATTGATGCTACGAAAGATGGTCTGGCCGGCCGTCTGCCACTGAGCATCAAGACGCGGCTAGGCTTTAATGAAGTGGACCTAACCTGGCACGACTTTTTACTCCAGCAAAAGCCGCAAATGCTCACTGTGCACGGCCGCACGCGCAAGCAAATGAGCAAAGTTCCGGCGGATTGGGAGCTGATTGGTCAAGTGCGCCAACTGCGTGATTTACACAAGATAGACACCCTAGTGGTGGGTAATGGCGACGTAACCAGCTACGAACAGGCACTGCAACTGGCCGGGGAACATGAGCTAGACGGCATCATGATTGGCCGCGGCATTTTTACCGATCCTAAGGTGTTTATGGAGCGCAGTGACTGGCAATATGTGGGCCGCGAGCAGCGCATCGCTCTTTATAAAAAGCAGGTGCAAATGTTTGCAGTTATGTGGGGCCGCGGCGAGCGCAACATCAAAACCCTCAACAAGTTCTGCAAGGTCTACATTAACGGTTTTGATGGCGCCAAAGAGCTGCGCGAAAAGCTGATGAATGCCGGCTCCACCACCGAGCTAATTAGTCTGCTTACTGTAGCTGAAAATCATCGCGGCTAAGCAGGCGGCGGGTTTGACGCTCATCGCGGCGCTGCTGTAAGAACGTATTAAACATATTCATGGTAAACTCCTGTTTACGCTTGCTAGTATGGGCTAGGTGCGGCCTCGTGTCTGTGAAGTATCTCGCATTCTGTACAATAAAGGCATGAGTATTTCTGAAGGCAGGGCAGCGGTTGGTGTGCTGCTGGCGACATTTGTGGCCACGGTGGCGTTAACGCGGACTGTTACACGGGTTATTCGGGCGCGTCAGAACTCCGGTAAGGTGCTCAAAAATATCCACATTAATGGAGTGCATGTGCATCACCAGGTGTGGGGCATTTTGCTCGTGCTTTTAACGGGGCTCTTAAGTATTGCCTATCAGCCGCACCATACAGCGCTGTACATTTTGGCGGGATTTTTTGGCATGGGTGCGGCACTGGCGTTGGACGAATTTGCCATGTGGGTCCACATGCGCGATGTGTATTGGCAGAAAGAGGGCCGCGCATCAATTAGCGCCTTGGCTGTGGCTGGCGCAATCTGCACAGCGCTATTGGTGGGGATTAATCCTTTGGATGCCTCGCCCACGGACTTCCAGTTTGGCGATACGTTCTCCCCAGTTGCAGTGGCCTTTACGGTGATTGTGAACTTTTTGCTATCTGTTATTTGCATTGTTAAGGGCAAATTATCCACCGGGATTGTGGGCATTTTTGTGCCGTTCATGGCCTTTATTGGCGCAATTAGACTAGCCAAACCCGGCTCTTGGTGGGCCCGCAAATACTACCGACCGGGCGGTCGCCGCGCGCGCCGCGCCGCCAAACGCTTTGATGATGCATATTATGCTCGGCACAACTGGTGGATTGATTATATTGGGGGTAAACACCTGTAGGTTTGCGGGGTGGATGGACTAGCGGCCTTCGGCCTTCTCCACTCGGCCATGCTCGGAGTAAACTCCTGTGCGTGGCCTCGCTTCACGACCCACTGTCTTGCCTGCGGCAAGCCAGCTGGTTCTGCGTCCATCCACTGCCAGAAAAAAACAGCCACATTGTAGCGGCTGTTTTTTTCTGGTGGGGGTGGATGGACTTGAACCATCGACCAAAGGATTATGAGTCCTCTGCTCTAACCACTGAGCTACACCCCCGGTAACAGATTGAGTATAGCAGATTTGGTCGCAAAAGGTATATAATTTAGTGACCCCATGAAAATAAACATCAAAGATTATCAACCCGCGGTCCAGGCTTGGCTGGCCAACTTCCGCGACATTCGTTTCACCGGGCAGGTGGTCTTTGTGATTATCGTCCTGCTGCTCAGCTGGAGCGGCGTTAAAACTATTCAAACCAATTACGTTTTGCAAAAACAGATTGCCGGCCTGCAGCAAAAAAATGATCTGTTAAAGCTGCAAAACCAGAACCAGAAACTCCAGAATCAATATTACGGCACGGATACGTTCCTTGAGTTGCAGGCGCGCCAGAACTTTGGTTTGGGTCGGCCAGGGGAGAAAGAGATTTTGGTGCCAGAGGCCGTGGCGTTGGCTAACGCGCCATCTCTGCCAGAAGATAATGCTGCCAAGGCTGTAACCAAGAAACAGCCGAGCAACTTTGAATCGTGGATGAATTTCTTTTTGCATCGTCAGCCGCTTGAACGTTGACAAAATTACCTCTGTTTGGTACTATACATAAGCTCTACTTTTGTCAGCAGCGTTGACGCGGGATGGAGCAGCGGCAGCTCGCGTGGCTCATAACCACGAGGTCGCAGGTTCGAGTCCT
>CAZRPP010000015.1:0-13814 GCA_964602145.1 uncultured Candidatus Saccharibacteria bacterium | reverse complement strand
CCATTACATGTTTTTTGTGCCTGTCGAGCGATTGGTACAAGCTCGGCAATGAGGCTGTCAGCTATACTTATCCGATACGGCTGTCCTTTAATTTTTGTGAGCACTACACCTGTCTTTGATAAATTACCCCAGTTACCACCGTCCCTTGTGGTCTGATTAGTGTAGTAAAAACCTTTTAGCTGACAGGTGGTCAGCAAATTTATTGCTTCTTCTTTGGTAATCTCTGGCTTTGCATTGTCTTGGGCAAATTGTTGGTTGCTCTGCGTGCTTGCCTGCAGTGATTTTGCAGCCTCACGCCTCGAAATCATGTAGAAGTTTGCAACGCTGAAAATGGCGTACCCCACTAGAGCAAATGAGATAAATAACGATAGCCCCCAAAAAATCTTTTTTCTACCCTGGTGGCGGTGTCGCCTCAGGTATAATGGCAGACCTATAAGATTTATAAGCGCGACAATACATGTTGCAGGTACCACGGTAAAAAATAAAAACATTGCAATAAATTCTGTGCCAGACACTCCTGCCTTTGCTTGCTGCATGGCGTATAGCATAGCAGCAAGAAATAGCCCGATGCCCAGCAATTGTAAAACACCAAGTACGTAATAAAAATACCGCCACTTTGAAGGTCTATCCATCTGCTCAATCTCTGGTGGCTGGAAAGGCACTACGGACATGCCCTCCTGTCCATCGATAATAACTTTAGGATATACATCTGGAGGAGCAGGGAATTGAGGTTGACTTGATTCTGGTTGTTCTGGGTTCATTTCTGTTTCGCTTATTTATATTCAGTATATGCTCCCTTGTCTCATTAGTAAATTAATATCAAACCGTTCTGTTACTTCCTGCATATCCAAACCAACAAGAAACACCCCTGTTAAAGGGGTGTTTCTTGTTGGTGCGGGTGGGGGGAGTCGAACCCCCGTCCCAACCTTGGGAAGGTTATATAATGGCCGTTATACGACACCCGCATCTTTTGGGACGATTGCCGGACAATACTTCCCTAAGGGAAGTATTGCGCTCCTTCTAGTGCTCGAAATAAATTTCTGCGCGCTGCGGTCGCGAATGAACAGCTGATCGTGCAACCTGACGGTTGCACCGCCGGGTTCAATCCAGTCTTGTTAAGCTTGGAGCCACCTGCCGGGATTGAACCGGCGACCTACGCGTTACGAATGCGTCGCTCTACCAACTGAGCTAAGGTGGCGTACATCTAAGCCTGGGGCTGCAGATAAGTATATCGTAAACTGGGGTAGTAATGCTACAATAAAGCCTAGGATTATGGCAAAAAAGTCGTTTTTTAGAGATCATGTGCTGCTTTTGCTGCTGAGCGTCAACGGCTTCTTAACACTAGCCGGTGCAATCTTCGTGTTGGCTCGGCTTGGCGGTACGCATGGCAGCGGCTTTATTGTGGAGTACCGATCGTCTTTGGGTGTGGACGCGTTTGAACAGGGAACGGCCTCCGGCATCTTAAGCTTTGTGGCCTTTATGGTGCTGGCATTCATAATCGGTACGTTTTTGAGTCTGCGGGCGTACAAACTTAATCGGAATATCGCACTGATTGTACAGGTCATGACGGCGCTGTTGCTCATCCTCGGTATTGTTATTAGCGGCGCACTGCTGCTCCTCCATTAGTATGAAAAAGATTGAGATTCCGTTTGAAAAAGATCGTCGTGGTTGGTATCGATTTTTTGAAATCTTGCCCGGTTTTCTGAGCTACTTCATGCTGCTACTGCCAGCAATACTCAGCCTAATTAACGTTACTGCCGCCTTGGCGTTCATTCTTATATACCTACTCGTTTACTTTATCCGAACATCTGTGGCTGGGCCGATTCGTTCCATTGCTGGCTTCCGGACACACAAGCAGCACATGAAGCTCAACTGGCCCGCGCTGCTGCGTGATGTGCAAGCCGGGAAGGTTATGGCCAAGCATTCGCCTGATTGGCATTCGGAAAACTTGGAGCGACGCCAAGACTTCGCTAAGCAATATCAGCCGGACAACCTAGTACATGCCATTATTATTGCCACCGTGAATGAAAGCCGGGAAGTACTGGAGCCTACTATCCAGTGCGTCCTAGATAGCCAGTACGACATGGAAAAAGTCATATTAGTGTTCGCATATGAGGGGCGTGCAGGCAAGCCCACCGAAGAGCGAGTACAAGAATTACTCAAAGTCTATGGCCCGCGCTTCAAACACGCCATGGCCGTTTGCCACCCCGCCAATATGCCCGGAGAGGTCATTGGAAAGGGCGGAAATGTGACCTATGCCGGCCGCGAGCTCGCAGCTTACGTTGACAAAGAGGGCATAGATCCTGCAAACGTTATCGTCACCACTTTAGATGCGGATAATCGCCCGGACCCACGCTACCTAGCCGCCTTGAGCTACATGTACTGCGTTTCACCAAATCCACTGCGCGCCAGTTTCCAGCCGCTGCCTATGTATACAAACAACATTTGGGATGCACCCACACTCATGCGGGTGATTGCCACCAGCAGCAATCTCTTTTATATAGTTCAAACCCAGCGCCCACATTTGCAGCGCAATTTTAGTGCCCATGCGCAGAGTTTGCAATCGCTACTGGACATGGATTTTTGGAGCCGCCGCACGGTGGTAGAAGATGGGCATCACTTCTGGCGCTCTTACTTTTGCTACGATGGCGACTACCGTGTCTACCCACTGTTTATTCCTATCTACCAAGACGCCGTCTTGGCGGACGGCTACCTTAGAACGATAAAAGCCCAGTTTGTGCAGTTGCGCCGCTGGACTTATGGCGCATCAGATGTAGCTTATATTGCCAACCAAATTTTCATGCGCAAAAGCCCAGCACCCAAGTGGGATAGCATTGGCAAAATGCTGCGTACGCTAGAGGGTCATGTTACGTGGGCTACCGGCACAACGTTGGTCTTTTTTGCAGCTTTTGTCCCACCGCTGATTCATCCAGATGCGATTGGCGCACAGCTGCTACCCAACATTGTCAGTAACTTCCAGCGGGTCGGTATTTTGTTTTTGCTGGCAAGCGTCTACATTTCTTTAGTAACACTGCCACCGCGTCCGGCGCGCTACAAACGGCGGCATTCTGTACTAATGGTTGTTCAATGGGCATTTGCGCCCGTGGCAGCAATCGGCTTTGGATCACTGGCTGCATTTAATTCGCAGACCCGCCTGATGCTACGAAAATACCTGAGCAAATTTGATGTAACAGAAAAGGCTGTGCGCACTGAGTCTGGCCACACAATTAGTACAAACGCCGATCCGGACAATTAGATGTCTAATGCAGTGCCGCGTAGTGGGCCGCCGCCAATTTATCAAAACGCGTTAAGGCAACTTGCACCGCCCGAGTTATTTGCGATTTTTGCAGCGCACCATCTTTGGCTTGGCCGGCCAGCTTGGCGGTGATGCTGTCTGCCAGGGCGCCGGCATCTGTTAGAGCTTTTGGCCGGTGTGCCAGACTGCGGTGCAAACTAAGAAATAACTTGTCGCGCTCATAAGGGGTGGGCTTTTTATCGCCCAAAACGAGCAAGCTGCGCCGATAATCTACTGTCTCTAGGGTAGTCAATACCACGTCGCACAATGTGCAAGCCCGGCGCCGCCAGACCTGATTCGTTCTTTTGAGATGGCGAGAGTTGCCAACATCAGTTTTTGCGCCGCATGTGTTACAAACCATGTCTATATGTTGACATGTCGCTATTAAAAACACAAGTGGAAAACTTTTGTGGATATGGGGATAAAAAAACACCTCTGTTACCAGAGGTGTTTGCTGGATGTCTTATGTCTGACAAACAGATGATGCGCTGATCCACTCTATTGAGCGGGGCGCAGGCGCCGGATGCGGGCTGCTGGCGTAGAAGAAGCAAGTTCTTCGTAAAACAGCTGAAACGTATCAAGCGTGCTTTGACTTTGGTTATTCAAAACTCCCAAAAAGTCCTGTTTAACGTAACCAGTATAGCTTGAATGCTTGACATTGTCAAGTATATGTTGCAATAATGCTTATGGTTAACAGGGGTGGAGAGATGCATTATTCTGCTATAATACCAATAATGAAACAGGGAAAAATAACACCTAACGGGGTAGTTTTACGCAGCCACGAGAATGCGGCAGTAGTATTCTTAACAGGCCGCGGGTTAAATGTGGAGCTATTACCTCCATCTCAGCAAAAGGGTGTCAGGACACCCGATATCCGTATGATTAATCTCGACTGGGAGATTAAATGCCCCACCGGAAAGAGTGCTAACACCATCAAACGTGCCTTCAAAGTCTCCCTTGGCCAATCAAAAAACATCATCTTTGACCTCAGAAATTCTAAGATGTCCGATATGATAAATATTGCTAAACTAGAAAAAGAATTTAATGACATTAAAAGCGCAAAGAGGCTAATAATTATTACAAAAAATCAGCGATTTATTGACATAATCAAGTGATTTGGGGTATTATAACAGTATTGAAATGTCGCCACCGTGGTTCTGCGGAGGCGACATTTCTTTTATGATTGAGTTGGGGCGCTATCGTCCGCCCGCGGCGGTCGTATCAGCCCACCCGTGTCTTGGCCTACGGCCAATCCACCTCTGTGCGCTGCTTACAGTATCGCCCGGGCGAATTAAAAAGGACTCGAGTAGAGTCCTTTTTAATTTGGTGGGCGATATAGGATTCGAACCTATCACCTTCGCAACGTCAATGCGACGCTCTAGCCAAATGAGCTAATCGCCCCTGTTAAAGCAGGTCTTACTATAGCGTAGTTGCGCTCGCATGACAAGCATGTGCGTATTATGTGCGGAAAAGACACATGCTTGGCGCATATTCCGCACATAAAACGCACACAGGGCAGAGTGTGCGAATAATAGGACGCAAAACCAACAGCAGCTGGCTAACGTCAGGTATGGTGTTACGTAAAACAAGTTATCCACACTGTGGATTGTAAATAAAACAGCATATAAATACTAGCCATTTAGTACTACCTGCATTATACTAGCATGCAGGTGGGTTTTGCCGGGTGCTTTATAGCTCCAATGATGGTGACGGGGCAGAGGCCTCATCACCGGGCAAACAGAGTAAAACGCTTCAGTGAATTTGCGAGATCACTGAAGCGTTTTTTTGTTGCTATAATAGGTATATGCAACCACAATCGGAATCACCCACGCAGCCAACCGCCAAGAAAATCTTGGTCATTGAAGATAACCAGGCACTAGCGGAAATTTATAAAACGCGGCTGGAGCTGCTCGGCTACACCGTCTACATTGGCTATAACGGCATAACTGGGCTGTACTTTGCGCAGCAGGAGCTGCCGGACCTGATTCTTTTGGACCTAATGATTCCAGATATTGCCGGAGATGAAGTGCTCGATACGCTCAGGCGCTCAGATTGGGGTAAGACCATTCCCGTCTATGTCATTAGTAACCTGAACGAGTCAGAGGCGCCGCAGCGCTTGCGCCAGCTAGGCATTAGCGGCTACTCAGTTAAGGCTAACTTAACAGATGATATGATTGATCAAATTGTTAATAAAATTCTGCGCCCAGAGATGGCAGGACCAGTTACTGGCTACCAGCAGTCCGCGGAGCAGGGCGCATCGGCAGTTGAAATTTAGAAGACGGGTGCTACAATAAGGGTAAGCGATGAGGTGGTCTAACCAACCATGGAGCTTCGTGGGAGTGGCAGTGGGCTGCACGATAGCAGCAAACCTGCAAGAGTAAACGTCGAGGTGGAACCTCCCGTATACCGGGACCGAGACACTTGGCTTTTCTAGATTTTTTGCGCTATGCGAGGGCGCAAAACGTCTCGATTTGCCAAGTGTCTTTTACTATTTTGGCGCCAGGCAGGTCACTCTGACTCATGTGTATGATATACACAAAATCTGAGTGACTCAGGTGCCGTTAACCAAGGAGGCCAAAAACCATGTCAGACAAAGACAATAGTCAACTGCACGCCATGCGCCACTCAAGCGCCCACATCTTAGCCACCGCCGTCCAGCACCTCTGGCCAGCTGCCAAATTTGGTGTCGGCCCAGTAGTGGAGCACGGCTTTTATTACGATATCGATCTAGGCCCAGACCAGAAACTATCAGAGGAAGATTTCCCCAAAATAGAGGCAGAAATGGCCAAAATCATTAAGGCCAATGAGCCGTTTGTGCGCTCGGAAATGCCAGTAGATCAGGCGATTGCATGGGCAAAAGCCCACGGTCAACCCTACAAAGAAGAACTGCTTAATGACCTAAAGCGCGCCGGCACCACCGTTGCCAAAGACCTGAACAAAGAAGAGATGGGCACCGTGGCCGATGGCAACGGGGAAGTAGAAAACGTCTCATTTTACACCAATGGCGATTTTACAGACCTCTGCCGCGGCCCACACGTAGAATCCACCGGCAAAGTCGGCGCCTTTAAGCTGCTACGTGTTAGCGGCGCCTACTGGCGCGGCAACGAAAAAAACGCGCAGATGCAGCGCGTCTACGGTGTGGCGTTTAACACGGACAAAGAATTACGTCAGCACCTGAACATGTTGGAAGAAGCCAAAAAGCGGGATCACCGCAAGCTGGGCGTGGAGATGGATTTATATGTCACCTCAGAATTAGTCGGCTCCGGTCTGCCGATGTTTACGCCGCGCGGCACCGTTTTAAGAGAAGAAGTGGCCAAACTATCCAATGAGCTGCGGGAGGCGCGCGATTTTCAAAAAGTCTGGACACCGCACATTACCAAAAAAGATCTGTATGAAAAATCTGGCCACTGGGCCAAGTTTGGCGACGAGCTGTTCCTGGTTAAGAGCCAGGAAACATCGGACCAACTGGTCATGAAGCCCATGAACTGCCCGCACCACACGCGCATTTACGCCAACCAGCCGCGCAGTTACCGCGATTTGCCGCTGCGTTATCTGGAAACCACCACCGATTATCGCGATGAAAAGACTGGTGAACTGGGTGGCCTCAGCCGCGTCCGCGCGCTGACGCAAGACGACAGCCACGTATTTTGCCGTCCCGACCAGATCAACACAGAGGTAGACGGCCTGCTGGCCTGCGCCCGCGACCTCTACAGCACCGTTGGCATGAAACTGCGCGTCCGCCTGAGCTACCGCGATGATTCCGATGCCTACCTGGGCGCGCCAGAGCTCTGGGAATCGGCCCAAAAGCAGCTCAAAGACGCGGTGATTGCCAATAATTTGGACTACTTTGAGCAGGAGGGCGAGGCCGCCTTCTACGGCCCCAAGATTGACTTTATGGTGTCCGACGCTATCGGCCGCGAGCACCAGTTGGCCACCGTGCAGCTGGATTTTGTCCAGCCGGAGCGCTTTGGCCTGGAGTACGCCGCGGAAGACGGATCCACCGGCCAGCCGGTCATGATCCACTCGGCCATTCTCGGCTCAATCGAGCGCTTCCTCAGCGTCTACATAGAGCACACTGCCGGCAAATTTCCGGTGTGGGTGGCGCCAGAACAGATACGATTAATAACGGTTAACCAAGAGAATCAGACGCTGGACTTTGCAGAAGCCACGCGGCAGGCATGCAAAAAACTGGGCCTGCGCGCTAGCATTGATGAATCAAATGAATCAGTTGGCAAGAAGATCCGCGCCGCAGAGGTGGCGAAAGTGCCATACACACTGGTGCTGGGCGAGCGCGAAATCGCCGGCGGCGACGTGACGCCGCGCATCCGCGCCGACCTGAAAGTAGAAGGCCAAGAGCCCGCGCCGCGCAGCATGGACGAGTTCCTGAAGACGGTGGCGCATGAGGTGAAGAGCCGGGCGTCTAAGACATCGCTATGACCAAGAAAATAATCGCGGTAGATGTGGATGATGTGCTGGCAGATTCCGCTGCTGCATGGGCCGCGTTCAGTAATAAAACTTGGGGCACCAATTTAACGGCCGATGATTTTGATGAAGATTACGGCAAGGCCTGGGGCACTGCTCTGCCAGAGACAGAACGCCGAGCCGCACTTTTCCATGATCCCGATGTTTTCTTTGATTTTTTACCTAACCCTGAGGCATATGCAGTTTTGGAACGATTAAAATCATATTTTACCCTTGTCGTAGCAACCTCGCGGCGCAGCATCATGAAAGAAGTTACGCACCGCTGGCTGGACCATCATTACGGTGGAATTTTTAGCGGTGTCTACTTCAGTGGTATTTACGATGGTGAACCTGTGGCGGGCCGCCATCTGCATACCAAAGCAGAACTTTTACAGACTATGGGCGCAGACTATTTACTAGATGACCAACTCAAACACTGCATTGGCTTTGCAGAATCCGGCGGCCAGGCATTATTGATCGGCGATAAGAGGTGGAATCAGCATCATGATCTACCATTGGGTGTCACGCGCTGCGTGGATTGGGCGGCCGTAGAAGCGTATTTTACCGGCAGACGCCAACAGGGTAACTTTACAAATTATCCCGAGAATTTGTAAAGTACACTTAGCAAAAAACCGGGATAATTTGTATACTGATGCATCGATATGCAGAAATGCATTGATGCGCAGATGCGTAAATGCTATAGTAAGGATATGAGGACAACCTTCACCATAGATGATACAATCTACAGACAACTAAAGCGCCGCGTAATAGAAGGAGACATCACTATGTCTAAGTACGTGGAAGATGCCATAAAATATCAACTCTTAGAGGACGCGGAGGACAACGCGACAGCAGAGGCTCGGAAGGGGGAGCCAACGTACCCATTTGACGATTTAGTCAAAGAGTTCAAGTCTAAAGGGCTGCTGTAATGCGTTACCGAGTTGATTACGGCAGGTCCGTTCGCAAGGATTTGCTGCACATACCAACAGGTTTGCGCCGATTAGTTGTGCGCCGAATATTGTTGCTAGCCGATAATCCGCGGCCATTTGGCTACGAGAAATTGTCTGGCTATCATGATAGGTATCGCATCCGTCAGGGAACGTATCGAATCGTCTACACAATTGAGGATGCGGTGCTGCGAGTAGAAATAATAACAGTGGCGCACAGAAGCGATGTCTACCGAAGAAAATAATTTCCGCACCCGCGTAGAGGCCCTGGTGGCGCAGATCCCACCTGGCCGGGTTATGACCTATGGTCAACTGGCGGCTTTGGCTGGCCAGCCCAGGGCGGCGCGGATTGTGGGCGGCATTGCGCACTACGGCAATCCGGCTTTGCCGTGGCAGCGGGTGGTCAATAAGCAGGGTGGGCTGGCTGCGGGGTATCCCGGCGGGCGACAAGCGCATGCGGAACATCTAACAGCCGAGGGTATCCAGGTTTCCAAAGACTACTACATAAACGTGCAGGAGCTGCTATGGCGCCCCTGTTAGTTATCGTGGGCGAGACGGCCAGTGGCAAGTCGGACCTAGCCTATAGGCTGGCTCAAGAACTGAACGGTGAACTGATCTGTGCGGATAGTTGGACGGTACGCCGACAGATGGATATTGGCACGGCCAAGCCATCTTTAAAAGAGCAGGCAACGGTTAAACACCATCTACTAGATGTAGTAGATCCAGAGGAGCCATACAGCGCGGCCGTTTTCAAACAACAGGCGCTTGACGCCATACGTGATATACATAACCGGAATAAATTGCCAATAATGGTTGGGGGGACCGGTCTGTATATCGACGGTGTTATATTTGACTACAATTTTCTGCCCGCAGGGCCGCCGGGCCAACGGGAAGAACTAGAGCAGCTAACAAGGGAAGAGCTACTGGCTAAAATTAAAGAGCAGAACATTGATCTGGGCAACACAGACGTGCGCAATAAACGCCGCCTCATGCGGCTGCTGGAAACCAATGGCGCCAAGCAGACCAAAGGGCAGCTGCGGCCCGGCACGATTATTATCGGATTATGGCCGGAGCGCGAACAGCTCAAAGGGCGCATCACCAAAAGAGTGGATCACATGCTCAAAAACGGGCTGGAGCAAGAAGTGCAAAAACTGGCAGGGCAGTACGGCTGGGAAGCAGAGGGCCTCAAAGGCATCGGCTACCGCGAATGGCATGACTACTTTAATGGCCCCCAGAACCTGGAAACTACGCGGCAGCGAATAATAAGTAGTACAGTGAACCTGTCTAAGCGGCAGCGAACGTGGTTTAAAAGACATGCACAAATTAAGTGGTTTTCTACCCCTGTTAATTATGCACAGGTTGTTGATTATGTCACAACAGAGTTGAACACTTTAGGTTGAACACCTGCGCCGGGGGGTCTACAATAAAAGTATGGTTGAACAATTGTTTGGATCAAAGACCCGCGTTAAGCTGCTGCAGCTGTTTTATAGCAACCCCAACCGCTCGTTTTACGTGCGGGAAATCACTCGCAAAATCGATGAGCAAATCAACTCCGTCCGCCGCGAGCTGTCCAATTTGCTGAGCATCGGCATTATTACGTCAGACAACACCAACAATAAACTCTACTATGAGGTCAACCAGAAATACGATTTCTACGACCCGCTGCAGGCCATTTTTGGCGGCGGCGTCGGCGTGCCAGCCAAGAAACCATCGGCAAAAAAAGCTACCAAGGCCGCGCAGCCCGTGGGCGGTAACGAGGCAGATGACCTGAAAGCCCTGGGCCACATAGAGCTAGCCGTCCTAACCGGCCAATTCACACGCGATGAGCGCGCTGGTGTAGATTTGGTACTCGTTGGCAGCGTTAATACCAACGCCGTCAACAAATACGTGGCAGATTTAGAGGCCAAAGAGGGCAAAGAAATCCGCTACGTGGTTATGAAAACGGCGGACTACAAGTACCGCCAGCAGATCCGGGACCGCTTTGTTACGGAGCTGGCTGCGGCCAAGAAACAAGTATTAATTGATGAATTAGGAGTATAGATAAATGGAACTGCAATTTTATGGAGCTAACTGTCTAGTGGTCACGGCTAAAGGCGTGCGCCTAGTGTTTGACGATAATCTAGCAGACATCGGCGGCAAACCCGTAGCTCGTCCCGGCGATGTAGTTTTGTTTACTGGCCGGCCGCACGCCAATGCTCCCAAAGATGCCAAGCTCATGATCGATATGGCCGGCGAATACGAAGTAGGCGATGTATCAATCATTGGCATCGGCGCCAAGCTGCACATAGATGAAAAGGTCAAGAACGGCACCATGTATAAAGTGCAGGTAGGTGATACAACCCTCCTAGTTACCGGTCACATTGCTGCCGAGCTCACAGATGCACAGCTGGAACGGATTGGTATGGTGGACGTTATGGCACTGCCGGTTGGTGGCCATGGCTACACGCTGGACCCGCTGGGCGCTCTTAAAGTCACCAAAGCAGTGGAGCCCAAACTCCTGGTCCCCACGCACTATGCAGACAAGTCGCTCAAATTTGAAGTGCCCGCAACTGACCTTGCGTCCGCGCTGCATGACCTTGGCATGGAACCGCGCGAAACAGTCAGTAAGCTCAAGGTCAAACCAGCTGAGCTATCTGATGTTACGCAGCTGGTTGTGCTAGAAAAAGCCTAAGGTTTCTGTAGGAATTCCCAAAAAGTATCTTTGTTAACAGGGTTAAAAGTGGCATCTGGAAATTGACGGCGAAAGGTGGGCGGTGCCTGCTTTGGCAACTTGTTCCATTTCATTTCGTAGGCATGCGTGGCGCCGTTAAACTGCTCTAAGTAGTCCAACTCTGAATCCGGGCTACGCCAGTAATACACGTTTCTGTGAAGACGTTGATTCAGTCTGACTTTGAGCCGTTCCGTAATGCAGAAGTTCTCAAAAATACCTCCCAGATTCTGGCTGTCGACTGGGGGCATGTTTAATTGACCAGCGAGCGCATTGCGTATGCCCGTATCGTAAAAATAAACTTTGCGCTTGCGGCTGGCCAAAAGTTTGCGCGGGTTACTACTTAAGGGGTCCAACCGATAAATTACAAAACACTGCTCTAACAGATACAAATAGCGTTCAATGGTGGTGCGGCTCACCTCTAGCATAGTAGCCAGCTCGTTATACGACACCTCTTGCCCAACTTGTAGCGCTAACGCCGTGAGCAGTTTCCTTAGCACTTCCGGGTTGCGTGTTTGTGCTAACATCAGGATGTCTTTGTAGAGGTAATTATCAACAATAGATTGCAGCAACTGTTCGGCGTCGATATCTGGGCTGAGCCAAACGGCGGGGTAGCCGCCGAGTCTGAGGGCTCGGTGCATATCGTATCTGACCTGGTCTTGTATGATTGGTGCAATTTCCTGAGCACTCAACGGTAACAGTGTAATAGTTAGGGCTCGGCCTACCATGGACTCGCGCACTTTGTCGGACAGTTCAAAGCTAGAGCTGCCAGTTGCAATGACCTGTACTTCTGGGTAGAGGTCCACGAGCAGCTTAAAAACTCTACCAGCATTTTCAATCGACTGGGCTTCATCTACGAATAATGCTTTTTTTCCTGCTACCAACCGGCTAAGAGCTCGGCTATCAGCGGTAAAAAGGGCAGCCTGCGTGGGGTCATCGGCGTTGTACTCTGCGACGACGGTGGGGTCATACTGCTTTAGTAACTGTTTAGCGAGCGTAGTTTTACCAACTTGTCGCGGGCCATAAATGATAATGGCCTGTCCCTTATTAAGGCGGCTCTGTAGATAGGGTTCAACTGCTCGGGGGATATATTCCATGCCTTGTATAGTAAGGCATTTTAGTTAAAAGTGCAATAATAGGCCTATTATTGCTGGTTAGAGTGCAATAATAGGCCATTTATTGCTGGTTTAATGAATTTTGCGTATTAAAAAACCACGCTTCTTTGGCGTGGCTTTTAACTATTTAGCTTCTGGCGTAGCGCCCAGCAGGCCCTTTTTCTTCAGGGTGCGGATAGCTTGGGTACTGAGCTTAAGGCGCACGGTGCGGCCATCTACGGTGACGGTCTTAGTCTGCAAGTTTGGTTTCCAGACTTTTTTGGTGTGGCGCTGCGAAAAGCTGACATTGCTGCCGTACTGTTTGCCTTTGCCGGTGAGTTCGCATTTTTGCATGGCTTATTTCTCCTAGAGTTTCAGGTGTTAATTGTAATGCAAAACAGGGGAGAAGTCAACCTGCTATACTAGAATCATGTTTTCAGACATGGGTGCACTCACTATCGGCCTGCTCATTGTGGCCATGATAATCAGCGTGGTTTTGCACGAGCTTATGCATGGCGTCATGGCCTTTTGGCTGGGCGATACCACGGCCCAAGACCACGGTCGCCTGTCATTGAACCCACTGAGGAGTGTTGACCCACTTACAACAATAGCGCTGCCTTTACTTCTTATAATTACCACCGGGACGCCGTTTTTTATTGCCAAGCCGGTGCCGTTTGACCCATCGCGTGTTAAGTGGGGCGACTACGGCGCGGCCCTGGTAGGCCTGGCTGGGCCGGCCAGCAACGCGGTCTTGGCACTGTTGGGTACGGGGCTGTGGCACCTAACGAGCGGCGGCAGTTTGCTACACAGTTTTGCCTTTATGTTTGTGCTGGTTAACGTGGGCCTGATGGTCTTTAACATGATTCCGTTCCCGCCGCTGGACGGCTCGCGCGTGTTGTACGCCTTTGCACCGGAGCCGCTGCGCCGCGTCATGGAAAGCATCGAGCAGTTTGGGCTGGTGGCCATTTTGGTGTTTATGTTCCTGATTTTCCGCCTGATCGCGGGGCCGATCGTGCACCTGCAGATGACTATTCTGAACGCGCTGCTATAATAGAAGTAGCTTCGGGCTTTAATCGGTGCAAATCGATTAACCGGGATAATGATTATCTGAATAATAATCTTTAGGGAGCTTTAATTACTTTTGGCCGTGGTCAAAAGCTGCGAGCACCCACTTGGTTGACCAACAGGTTAATCTTCCCCGGTGCCCGGAGCTTTTTGTATTTATTGAACCAGGACTAGCGCCCGCACTTTCGTGCGGGCTTTTCCGCTGCGCCGTGCTCCCTGCGAGCTGGTGCGCGCGTGCTCGCTCC
>CAZRPP010000014.1:7474-14878 GCA_964602145.1 uncultured Candidatus Saccharibacteria bacterium | reverse complement strand
TTTTCCAGGTACTCCGTATATGGGTCACCAACAAAAAAGACTCACCAAAGGTGGGTCTTTTTTGTTGGTCATTTCGCGAAGCGAAATGAGAACCCCGGAGGGGTTCGTTCATGACGAACGCGCGCAGGAATTTATTCCGAGCACGTGAGGAAATGTTGTCTTCCCGCGAACAGTCAAAACCATGCTACAATAAACCCACTATGACAGATACAATTCACTCTTCAGACAACACAAACTCTAACCAAACGCTTAACAAATTACGGGCCGCCGTGCTGGGTGCCAACGACGGTGTCGTTTCCATTTCCAGCGTGCTCATGGGTGTGGCCGGTGCGCAGGCTAGTCACGGCGCCATTGCTACGGCCGGTTTGGCTGCTTTGGTAGCCGGTGCGCTCAGTATGGCCGTGGGAGAATATGTCTCCGTTAGCAGCCAGTCAGATGCAGAAAAAGCATATATTGATAAAGAAAAGCGCGAACTCAAAGAGAACCCAGCCGGGGAACTAGAGGAGCTAACTGCCGGCTACGAAGCTAAAGGCCTCAGCCGCAAAACGGCCCACCTGGTAGCCAAAGAGCTGACCGCCGTGGACCCCGTCCGGGCCCACTTGGCTATGGAATTCCAGCTGGATGAAGAAGACGTGGTTAATCCCATGCACGCTGCCGTGGCATCGTTTATTTCGTTTACCATTGGTGGGTTAATCCCGTTCCTGGCCATGATGTTGGCTCCAGCCGCTCAGCGTATAGAGGCGACTATTATTGCCGTCTTTGTTGCACTCCTGCTTACCGGTTACGGTAGTGCTAAGGTGGGTGGCGCATCGCACAGCCGCGCCATGGCACGCGTTGTGGTCGGTGGCCTAGCTGCAATGGCAATCACGTACTACATTGGACAGCTTTTTGGCACAAAAATCGTTTAATAACAGATAGGGAGTGGGCATGGCGCCAGCAAAACCAGTTAGCTTAGAAGTTTACAAACACACCAAGATTATTGCCACAGTAGGGCCGGCTACGGACTCATACGAAGCAATTCATAGCCTGATTGCTGCTGGCGCTAACGGCTTGCGTCTTAACTTTAGCCATGGCGATCACGCCGAGCATGGCCGCCGCATTGAGTGGATTAGGAAAGCTTCTAAAGCGCTGGACAAACCAGTCGCTATTATTCAGGACTTGCAAGGGCCTAAGATTCGTCTGGGCGATTTTCCAGAAACGATAGACGTAACCAAAGGCCAGACACTCAAGTTTTCGTTTAAGAAACAAGACGGCTGCATCCCCATCCAGTATGATTTGGCCAAAAAAATGAAGCGCGGCGAGCGACTGTATCTGTGGGACGGTAAGGTCCGCACCATCGTCACCAGTATTAAAGACGGCATTGTCTACGCCAAGGCCGATAACAACGGCCAACTCTTGCAGCGCAAGGGTATTAACCTGCCAGACACGGATTTTGGCGGCGACGTGATAACTGCCAAAGACAAGGCAGACCTGGTGTTTGGCTCCACGCAAGATATAGACTACGTGGCGCAAAGCTTTGTCCAAACCTCGGCCGATGTCCGCGCCATGCGCCGCCTTATGGGCAACCTTAATATGAATGCCCGCCTGATTACCAAATTTGAGACCAAAGCCGCCGTGGAAGACATGGAAGGCATCGTCCTGGAATCCGACGCGATTATGGTGGCCCGCGGCGATATGGCCGTAGAGTTAATTGGCCTCTGTCAGCGCTACGCCAAACCAGTCATTGTGGCCACCCAAATGCTGTTTAGCATGACCGATTCGCCCAGCCCCACCCGCGCCGAGATTTCCGATGTTGCCACAGCCGTTATGCTCGGCACCGACTGCGTCATGCTCAGCGAAGAAACGGCCGCCGGCCACTACCCGCTTGAAGCTGTAGCGACCATGAAAGAAGTCATCATGTACTCAGAGGCGCACCGCCCAGTGGAGGTGCGTTACCCAGACTACCAGCCAGAGCATACTCGTCAGGTGGCTATTTCAAAGGCAATTCTGAGCTTAGCGCACAACATTGATGCCACCGCCATAGTGGCGGAAACCAAATCCGGCGCCACGGCACTCCAGATTGCATCCTACCGTTCCAGCGTGCCGCTGATTGCCGTTACCAGCGATAATCGCACCGCGCAACAATTGGCGCTGGTCTACGGTGTTAAATCCTATGTTCGCCCAGTTCATGCGCAGGCTGCTCAGCGCCTCACGGACTGGCTACTGCGTCACAAAATCCTGCACAAGGGCGACACGGTGGTGACTGTCTCCGGCAAATATGCGGGTCGCGTGGGCACCACCGATACTATCAAAGTCCGTGTCTTAGAATAAGTACGCTCTACCTTTTGTACACGTTTACACGGGAAGGTAGAGCGTACTACTAGCAGAAGTAGCCCGGCTGCGTTATAGTTAAAGCATAAGCAAAACCGGTGGGTATAAGGGATGTTTACCAAAAAAACCGTCAAAGATATAAACCTGAAGGGCAAGCGCGTGCTGGTCCGGGTTGATTACAACGTGCCGCTGACCCTTGGCGGAAAGATTGAAGACGATTACCGCATCACCCAGTCCTTGCCCACATTGCAGTATTTGTTAGACAAAGGCGCGGCCATAATTCTTTGTTCGCATCTGGGGCGGCCAGACGGCAAAGTGGTGCCAGCGCTCAGCCTAAAGCCAGTCGCTAAGCGGCTGCATGAACTGCTGAAGCAACCAGTGCAGTTTGCCGATGATTGCGTGGGTCCAGAAACCTTAGGCCAAGCGGAAAAACTAGAGCCAGGCCAGATTTTACTGCTAGAAAACGTCCGCTTTCACCCAGAAGAAGAGGCTAATAATAAAGCTTTTGCCAAAGAACTGGCGGCACTAGCCGATATTTTTGTGCAGGATGCTTTTGGCGTGGTGCATCACGGCGCGGTTAGCGTGTCGGGGTTACCCAAACTTATGCCGTCCGTGGCTGGTTTGCTGCTGGCCAAAGAAGTCACCGCCATTACCAAGGTTATGCGCGAGCCGGAACGACCCCTGGTGGCGGTGGTGGGCGGGGCTAAAATCGCCGATAAAATTGATATCCTGAAGAAGTTTATAGAAATGGCCGATATGGTCGCCATAGGCGGCGCCATGGCCAATACCTTCCTAAAAGCCACCGGCGTAGACGTGGCCGCCAGCTTGGTGGATAACGATGAGCTCCAGATTGCCAAAGACATCATGGCCAAAGCCCAGGCAGAGGCCAAGGAACGCGACTTTGTCTTCTTCCTCCCGCGCGACGGTGTGGTGGCCCAAGCCATCGACAAGCATGCCCCCACCCGAATTGTGGACTGGGGAGCCCTGGCCGTAGCAGATATTGAGCATTACCCCAAGCGCGTGCCGGCATCGGCCTCCAAAATTGCCAAGAATGAAAAGATTTTAGATATTGGGCCGTTCAGCGGCGCCTTTATTGCCGGCGCTTTGCAGCTGGCGGGAACGGTTGTTTGGAACGGCACCATGGGCGTGGCGGAGGCGCCGGGCGTGCAAGGACCTATCGGCCCCTACGCGCATGGCACGGAACTCGTCATGGAAGGCATGCTGGGCGATTTTGGCCACAAACCATTTAGCCTGGTGGGTGGCGGCGACACAGTTGCCTACGTCCAAAGCCGCGGCCTAACCGATAGTTTTAGTCATGTTTCAACCGGTGGCGGCGCCAGCTTAGAACTCATGGCCGGCCGCAAACTACCTGGTATAACCGCATTGGAGGACAAATGAAAAGGGTATTAATCGTTGCCAACTGGAAAATGCACTTAAACACGCAGCAGGCCAGCTTGCTGGTGCGGCGTCTAGAAGAACATGTGCCTACCCACCGCGATGTAGAAACCGTTCTTGCGCCAAGTCTTCTGACTTTGCAGCCAGTGAGCTTGGAAATCGATCGTCGTAAATTTAGACTTGCCTCCCAGAATGCCAATGCACAAGATTTTGGCCCCCAAACGGGCGAGGTTAGCTTTGCCATGCTGTCGGGCTTGGTACACTACGGCATCATTGGCCACTCTGAGCAGCGCAGGTTGTACGGCGAGACCAACAAAGAAGTTCGCGCCAAAGTAGCCGCCGCGGTCAGGAACGAAATCACACCCATTATTTGCGTGGGGGAAACCCGCGTGGAGCGGACTAATCACGAAACTAAGCAAGTCTTGCGCGAGCAAGTGGTTACGGCGCTGCGCGACCTAACTGGCCCAGAGGTGGCAGAGGTAGTTATCGCCTACGAGCCGGTCTGGGCAATCGGCGCTGGACGCCCGGCCTCAGCTGCCGCAATTGCAGAATCAGTCGCTTACATACGGCTGGTTGTGGAAGGGCAGTATGGCAAAAAAGTGGCCGATTCTGTCCGCATATTGTACGGCGGCAGCGTAGAGCCAGATTATGTAACCAACATTTTAAGCATCGACAATGTAGACGGCTTCCTGGTTGGTGGTGCCAGCCTAAACTACCAACAGTTTGCCCAAATCGTATCAAAAGCGCACGCCCTACAGGCCGCAAAGGACAACAATGCCAAGTAAAAAAATGATCGATGTTAAAAAAGACGCGCCCGCAGAGGCCACCTCTAAGCCCGTAATTGTCACCAATCGGCCGATTATGGCGGACCCCATGGTCAAGCCGGCCAGCGGCGCGCCAGAACTTGAAGCTGCGGAAAAGCCTAAAGAAGTTCGCGCGCCCAGCGCCAGCAAAATTGTGATTCAGCCGATAGTGCACGATGAAGAGCCGGCACCTGAGGTACCTGCTGAGCCAGAAGCGCCTGAGTCAAAATCAGAGCCCGCTCCCACCGAGCCAGAAAAACCCACCGAGCCAGGGCAGCCCGCGGAGGCGGAAGAGCCGGAGGACACCCAGCTACCCGCCGAAGCCACTGATAAGACTGATGCAGAAGAAGATGACCCCGCAGAAATTGAGCGCCGCGCCAAGCTGGATGCGCTGGCGGAAAGCCAGAAATATTTCTTGCCTATCACGACGGCCGAGCAGCGCAAAAGTCGCCGTACTATTGTCTTAGGTACCATTTTGGCTATCATTTTGCTGCTGGCGTGGGCGGACATTGCTGTCGATGCTGGCTTAGTCAGTCTGCCGGTTAACGTGCCGCACACCAATTTCTTTAGTGTCAAATAGTACAACATTTTTTGGGCCGGCGGGTCGGTATAATAGAACCATATGGATTATGAATTTTCCGATCCTTGGGCGGCCGAGGAGGCTGCCGCCGCGGCCTCTACTAATCTGTTAGAAGGCCTGAACGATGAGCAGCGCCGCGCCGTAGAAACCACGGAAGGTCCGCTACTGATTCAGGCTGGCGCTGGGTCCGGCAAGACCAAAACCCTGACGCACCGCATTGCGTATTTACTGTCCACCGGCAAGGCCCAGCCGCACAATATTTTGGCCGTCACCTTTACCAACAAAGCCGCCAAGGAAATGCGCGCCCGCGTGGCCCAGCTCTTGGGCCGTAATGCGGAAGACCGTAGTTTTATGCCGTACATGGGCACGTTCCACGGCATTTGCGTGCGACTACTTCGGCAGGATGGAGAGCATATTGGCATCCCGCGCAGTTTTGTTATTTTTGATGAATCAGACCGGCAGGCCGCTGTTAAGCAGGCATCCAAGCAACTGCAGCTCGATGAAAAATCGTTTCCAGCCCGGACTTTGAGTGGTATGATCAGCTCGGCCAAAAACGAACTCATGGGCCCGCAGGAATACGCCGGTCAGGCCAATAGCCCGGCCCAGAAAGCCGCCGCCCAGGTCTTCCCGTTGTATCAAAAAGCACTCAAAGATGCCGCCGCTTTGGATTTTGATGACCTGATTGGCCGCACAGTTTTACTCTTAGAGACCCAACCTGAAATCCGGGCCAAGTGGCAGCAGCAATTTAAATACGTCATGATCGATGAGTACCAGGACACCAACTCTGCGCAATATAAATTAATCAAGCTATTAGTTGACAAAAATAGGAATTGTGCTGTAGTAGGTGATGACTGGCAATCGATTTACTCGTGGAGAGGCGCAGATTTCAGAAACATCCTCAACTTTGAAAAAGATTATAAAGACACCACCGTCATAAAACTGGAGCAAAACTACCGCAGCACCAAACGCATTCTAGATGCTGCCCACGCTGTTATTACCAAAAACCAGCAGCGCTCAGACAAGAAACTGTGGACCGCGCTGGGTGATGGTCTGCCCGTGCAAATTGTGCCGGTGAGCAATGACCGCGCAGAGGGCGAAGCCATTGTCCGCCGCGTGCGCGAGGGCGTAGATAGCGGCCGGCGCAAAATGCATGATTACGCCGTGCTCTACCGCACGAACGCGCAGAGTCGGTCCTTGGAAGAAACGCTGATGCGCTACGGCCTGCCATACCGCGTGGTGGGCGGTGTGCGATTTTATGACCGCAAAGAAATTAAGGATATCGTGGCGTATCTGCGGCTGGTGTTTCAACCAGAAGACAGGGTTAGTTTTGAGCGAATCGTTAATGTGCCGGCCCGCGGCATTGGCCCAAAAAGTCTGCAAAATTTCCATGAGTGGCGGGCAGAGCAGGGGCTTAATTTACTACAAGCCTTAACGCGGGCGGAGCAGTGCGGTAGTCTCACACCTAAAGCCAAAGCCGCACTATCGGAACTGGGCGACACGCTGGCCACCCTACGGGATAACATGGAAGATGTGGCCGTCAGCGGCCTGATTGACTCGCTGGTGCGGCGCATTAAATACTACGACTACCTAGAAGACGACACGCCGCAGGGCGAAGCCCGCATTGAAAACGTTAAAGAACTTTTGAGCGTAGCGCAGGAGTATCAAGACGTGGGCTTGGCCGGCTTCTTGGAGGAAGTCAGCCTGGTGTCAGACCTAGACACTGCAGATTTTAGCGGCGATGCCATTACTCTCATGACACTCCATGCCGCCAAGGGCCTAGAGTTCCCCGTGGTCTTTATGATTGGCCTGGAAGAAACCATTTTCCCACACTCGCGCGCGCTGTACGATGAATCAGAGATGGAAGAAGAGCGCCGGCTGTGCTATGTGGGCATGACGCGCGCTCGGCAGGAACTGTATCTGTTATATGCTGGCTCTCGGCTGCTATACGGCGGGCTGCAATCCAATCCGCCATCGCGCTTCTTGTCAGAAATTGATGGCAATGTGCAGACCAGCGCCGATATGCCCAGTGTGCCGCTTGGGCCCCCGCAAAAAAGTGATGAGCCGCGATATGTCCCAGACCTAGATGAAGGCGATGGCGTCCTGCATCCCCAGTTTGGCCCCGGCACCGTCATGGAAATGGACGGCGATGTAGCCAGCATCTATTTTAAAGGCAAAGGTCTCCGTAAGCTCAACATCGCCTTTGCACCGCTCAAAAAGCTGTAGCTAATTTTTGCTATAATAAAGACTGCGTGGCAAGTCCAGGCACAACAGATATGAAGCAAAAATTGTATAGGCTCAAATCGCGCGGGAAGAATG
>CAZRPP010000014.1:0-7464 GCA_964602145.1 uncultured Candidatus Saccharibacteria bacterium | reverse complement strand
GCAAGTGGCACTGGCTCAAGGAGCATCCAGTTGCGGTGCCGGCAGTTACATTTGGCGTCATGTTGTTTTTAGCTGGTTTAGGCTGGCTAATTTTTGGGAGTAGGGCTCAGCCCCGTTTAAGTCACGATTCAAAAGTTGTTATTATTTCGCACGATAAAGTCCAGCAAGTCGTGCCTACCATAGAGCCGACAGTGGGCGCGCTGTTGAACACCTTAAAGATCCCGATTAACAAGGGCGATATTGTTGAGCCAGCCGTGACAACCAAGATAAGCCAGGATGATTTCAGGATCAATATCTACCGTGCAGTGCCAGTACTAGTGGTAGATGGTAACAACCGCAATTTTACGTATAGCGCCGCCACCACGCCGCGGGCTATTGCTACCCAAACTGGCAAAAACATTTATCCGGAGGATAAAGTAACCACTGTGCCAACCAGGAACTTCATTACGAGCGGCGCCATTGGCGAGCAGGTTACCATTAACCGCGCCACAGCGGTAACACTTAATCTGTACAACTCCAGCCAGACAGTCCGCACCCATGCTAAGACTGTTGGCGAGCTGGTGGCAGAAAAGAAAATTCAGTTGGGCAAAGAAGATCAACTCATGCCTACGGCAGAAACACCGCTGGCAGCAGGACAGCAAGTGTACGTGGTGCGTAATGGCATAACCACTACAACTGTTACGGAAGAAATTGCCATGCCCAAGCAAATCGTTACTGACCCTTCTTTGGCCTATGGGACAAGCGCAGTCAGGCAAGCGGGGTCGCCTGGCAAGAAGACTGTCACTTACCAGATCAATTTGCGGAATGGCGTAGAAGTGGGACGCACCGCTATCCAGACAGTTGTGACGCAAGAGCCAGTTACACAAATTGAGGCCCGCGGTGCCAGCCTCAGTGGCATAAAGGGAGATATGGCGTTGGCCGGCATCTCACCCGCTGATTACAATTACGTTGACTACATAGTCGGTAAAGAATCAAACTGGAATCCGTACGCCCAAAATGCATCTGGCGCTTACGGTCTATGTCAAGCATTACCTGCAAGTAAGATGTCCAGTGCTGGTAGCGATTGGGCAACAAATCCAGTTACACAGCTAAAATGGTGCAATGGATATGCAGTTGGACGCTATGGTTCGTGGTCTGCCGCGTATAACTTCTGGATATCGAGGCACTGGTGGTAGAAACCAAAAAATCCCTGGGCCAACACTGGCTGCACGATGCTGATAGCCTCCAGGCTATGGTATCTGCCGCAGACGTGCAACCCGACCAAACAGTTTTAGAAATCGGCCCCGGCACTGGTACTTTAACAGAGCATCTATTGGCTGCTGGCGCTAAAGTCATCGCCTTGGAGTTTGACCAAGATCTACTGAAAGGCCTGCAAAAACGCTTTGACGCTGATGCCAATTTTACACTTGTGCATGGCGATATCCGCACCTTCAATTTCACGGAACTACCCGCGGATTATAAAGTGGTGGCTAACATCCCGTACTACCTGACCAGCCACCTGGTGCAGCTGCTCAGCGAAACAACCAACCCCCCGACCTGTGCAGTTTTGTTAATTCAAAAAGAGGTCGCGGAGCGGGCCACGGCTGGTCCGGGCGACATGTCGCTCCTGAGCATTACCACACAGTTTTATTGGCAAGCCAGTCTAGGGCCGTTAGTCCCAGCCGCATTGTTCACGCCGCCGCCCAAAGTCGATTCGCAAATCCTGATTTTAGAGCGTCGCACGCAGCCATTATTCCCAGATGTGCAGCCCAAAGATTTTTTTAGGCTAGTCAAAGCCGGCTTTAGCCAGAAGCGCAAAACACTACATAATTCATTGGCCGCGGGTCTCCATTTAGATAAAGCTAACGCGGCTACTTTGCTGAAAAAGGCAGACATATCGGCTGGTTTGCGTCCGCAGAATCTCAGTTTGCAGCAGTGGCATGCACTGCACGTCGCACTGCAAGCTGACCACCAAAAACATTCCTAAGGTGTTTGGCGTCTTCGGGTGTAAAGTCAGGGTCTGCCAGTACACGTTCAGGGGTTACGGCAATTGTAAAGCCAAAGGTAGGCCGGGGAGTGGCAAAAATTGATAAAACATGTAGGCCGGTTTTTGCACAACCAGTAAAATCAAAAATGAGTGTTTCTCCAGGGTGACTTTTGTGACTGGGCTCGTCTGGCCGGAGTCCAACCATCGCAGCTACGTCAGCGTACTGAGCTAGTAATCGAGGGTTATCTTCTCGTTCTGCATGGCCTACAATTATTTGGGCGTAGTCAATGACACTCCGAATATCAGCAACAGTTTCAGGATTGGTGATTGTTTCCAAATTTGGCACAAGGAGTATCGTACCTAAAAAAGCTAGGAAAAGCAAATACCTTATGCTATAATAATCTTTGACGTGGGGCTGAATTTTAAGCTCGACATTGGACGTTATCGGTTTGATCCGCAGGTCGCTTGCCAGCGTTATAGGCAACATTAATAGATGCAAAAACTTCTATTAGCGACGCAGTCAACAAGGTTCTAGGCGCACGCCTAGCCCGCGCTGACTTCGCCCTAGCAGCTTAATCTGCTAAAAATGCTCCTGCTTCATGTCAGATAGAGTAGGAGCGTTACATATTTTTCTGACTGCTCGCCGCGTGCCATTTGAGCGCAGCGCTAAGACTAGAATTGCTCAATCGGAATGTTTGTTCATATAAATAACCGATTGTTAAGACCACAAAATGAACTACACCTGTAGACGACAAATCTTCTAACCCGATGGACGCGGAGGGCAGTACTCCGCCAGCTCCACCACCACGTTTTTGTTTATTTATAACGCCAGCTCCTGTACACTAAAGTCCGATATAGGAGTCTAAATGGTAAAAAAAGTTCTACATAAAAATCTGATTTTATTAATCGTGGCCGTGGCCCAATTTATGGTGGTGCTAGACACCTCCATTGTTAACGTGGCACTGCCGAGCATTGCCAAGGCGCTACACTTTGCCGGTGAATCTGATCTGCAGTGGATTGTCACCGCCTACACGCTTGCTTTTGGTGGTTTCTTGCTGCTGGGTGGCCGCGCAGCAGACCTCTACGGCCGCAAGCGCCAGTTTGTTTTTGCCACTGGTTTATTTGGCTTGGTCTCTTTGCTGACTGGTCTGGCCACTACGCCGCTGATGCTTGATCTTATGCGCGCCGCCCAAGGGCTGGTTGCCGCCTTCATGTCTCCGGCCGCTTTGAGTATCGTGCTCACCACCTTTAAAGAAGGCAAAGAACGCACCAAAGCTTTGAGCGTTTGGGGCGCCGTGGCCGCAGCCGGCGGCGCGGCTGGTGTGCTGCTAGGCGGCGTTCTCACAGAGTATTTGGACTGGCGCTGGAACTTCTTTGTCAACGTGCCCGTTGGCCTGGCGGTTGCCTGGGCAGCACATCGTTACGTGCCAGAAAGCAAAGCCGATTTGGAGCATCAGCACCTGGACCTGCCGGGCGCAGCCCTGGTTACATCTGGCTTAATGCTACTAGTGTACGCGCTCACCAAAGCGCCAGAGTACGGTTGGACCAACCATAAAACGGTTTGGCTGCTTGGCGGCTCAGTCGCGCTTCTGGCTGCGTTCATCTGGAACGAAAAGCACAGTAAACAGCCACTGATGCCGCTGCACATTTTTGGCGTGCGCAACGTGGGATCGGCCAACTTAACATCTTTGTTTAACGTGGCTGCTATCTTTAGCATGTTTTTCTTCGTGACCCTATATGTGCAGCAAATTCTTGGCTGGTCACCACTTAAAAGTGGCTTAGGTTTCTTGCCAATTACGTTTGTAATCGGCGGCATGGCAACCAGCATGCAGCACATCATCCCTAAGATTGGCTACAAAAAGCCGCTGATTATTGCGCCTTGGCTGATTGCTGGGGGTCTGTTCTGGCTGAGTCACATGAGTGTCAACGGCTCCTACTGGTCCGATGTTTTCCCCGGCCTGGTTCTGACCGCTGCGGGCATGGGCATGTCGTTCATTGCTATTACTATGGCCGCCACCGCTGGCGTGCCCAACAACGAGTCAGGCCTAGCTTCTGGGCTGCTTAACACCTCTCAGCAGATTGGTGGCTCGCTTGGCTTGGCGATTTTAAGCGGCATTGCTACATCAGCCGTATCGCGTTACTTGACGAATCACGCTGGTGATATTGCACGTATGAGCCACCTGCCTTCTGCAGGTCATCCCACCGCTGCTAGCATGGAGCTCATTAAACAGGCTCAGGTGACAGGCTTCAGCCACGCGCTACTTTGGGCGGCTGGCTTTGCGCTGCTCGGCTCAGTTTCTGCCGCACTATTGATTCGCGAAAAGAAAGGTGAACATGTCGATGCCGAGGTTATCCACGCCGGCTAACCAAGACCCCGCGGCTTTGCCGTGCGCCGATAAGCTGGCCTTTGACACGGCACGCCAAGCCAAGGCCGCCGCTGTGGTAGCCGCGCACCAGCACGGCACGCGCCTGACAATATATCACTGTAAAGATTGCCAGCTCTGGCACCTAGCGAGCAACTATGCTTAGGGGCGTGAATCTTGGCGGTTGGCTGGTTTTAGAACGTTGGATTACGCCATCTATTTTTTACGGTCTGCCAGCTATTGATGAGTATAGCTTGAGCCAACTGCCAGAAGCGGCCGCACTCATCACTGAATTCCGGGATAGCTTTATAACAGAGGCCGATTTTGCCTGGTTAGCCGAACAAGGCGTGCAGCTCTTAAGGCTACCGGTTGGTTACTGGATATTTGGAAGCGCATCGCCTTACCAGGCCACGGTAGACTATGTAGACAAGGCTTTTGAGTGGGCCGCCAAACACGATTTACAGATTTTATTAGATTTACACGGCGCGCCCGGATCGCAGAATGGCAATGATCATAGCGGCTGCGTGGGGCCGGTTGGTTGGTGCGATTCTGGTCACAGTTACGGCGCACAAACGCTCAATGTGCTGGCTAGAATTTGCCAACGCTACGGACAGTCACCACAGCTGTGGGGCATTGAATTACTGAATGAGCCATCGCCGCAGATTCCACCAAAAGAATTACGACAATTTTATAGACGCGGCTACCATTTAGTTACAACTGGCTGCGCCCCGCATGTAAAAGTGGTGGCGCACGATGCCTTCCGGCCCTGGCGCTGGCCGCTGCATTTTCCGCTTGTCAAATATTCGCGGCTGGTTATCGATCACCACCACTACCAACTCTTTACAGATAAGGATCGGAATTTAACGCCCTGGCAACAGATACGCCGCACGCGGCGCTGGCTGTATCTGCAGTTAGCATTGCCGCGGCTAACACACAACACTATGATTGGTGAGTGGTCTGCGGCTTTGCCAGCCGTGCAAATGGATCTGGTTGCTGTCCTTGAACGCGAATCAATTTTAAAAGCATATGGGGCGGCGCAGCTACGGGCGTTTCGCGGCCAGCAAGCCGAATGTTTTTGGACATATAAGACAGAAGGGTCTACTACGTGGGATTATCGGGCACTTCATGAACTGGGCCTGCTGGAGCGTCAGCCAAAAGCGGGTTGAAAAAAAGCACAAACAGGGGTATACTAGGAGCTAATAGGAGCCGGTGCAAACTAGCCGGCATTTTTTACGCCCAATGAAACCAAAGCAAGACCCCAAAGACATTCGGAACGTGGCCATTATTGCCCACGTTGACCACGGTAAGACCACCCTGGTAGATGGCCTGTTAAAACAGTCCAAAACCTTCCGCGATAACCAGGCAGAAATGTCCCAGAGCCTGATTATGGACAGCGGCGACCAAGAACGCGAGCGCGGCATTACCATCACCGCCAAAGTCACCGCCGTGCAGCACGGAGACTACCGCATTAACATTATCGATACTCCCGGCCACGCCGATTTTAGTGGCGAGGTAGAGCGTACCCTGAACCTAGCCGACGGTTGCCTCCTGATTGTAGACGCCCAAGAAGGCCCCATGCCGCAGACCAAGTTTGTGCTGGAAAAAGCTCTGGAGGCAGAGCTCAAGCCAATTGTTGTCATTAACAAAATCGACAAGCCCGGCGCCCGCATTAAAGAGGTAGAAGACGAGCTAGCCGATCTGTTTTTGGAGCTAGCCGTGCACGAAGATCAGCTGCATTACCCGGTGCACTACGCCATTGGCCGCGCCGGCAAAGCCTGGGACACGCCGCCTACAGATTCAGAGGCAGATGGAGACCTGGAGCCAATTTTTAACGCCATTATCAATGAAATCCCCGCCCCAAGCGTCGAGCAGGACAAGCCCTTCCAAATGCTCGTTACCGCGCTGGCGCACGACACGTTTAAAGGTAAATACAGCATTGGCCGCATCACCCGTGGACACGTCAAGCCCGGTGCTCAAGTAGCACTTTGCAAAAAAGACGGCTCGGTTAGCAAGGCCCGCGTAGAAAATGTTTTCATGAGCCACGGCTTGAATCGCTTTGAAGTGCCAGAAGGCATTGCCGGCGATATCGTGCAGCTAACCGGTATTTCAGACGCCCAAATTGGTGAAACCATCGCCGATGCCGATAACCCAGAAGCCCTACCAACCATAGAGGTAGAGGCGCCCACTTTGCGCATTTACTTGGGCCCCAACACATCGCCGTTCAAAGGCCAGGAAGGGGAATTTTCCACCAGCCGCCAAATTGGCGATCGTTTGCAGAAAGAATTAGAAACCAACGTTGGTTTGCAGGTCGAACCGGACGGCATTGGCTACACTGTGGCCGGCCGCGGCGAACTGCACCTAGGTGTGTTAATTGAATCCATGCGCCGCGAGGGCTACGAATTTGAAGTTGGCCGCCCGCAAGTGGTCACCCACGAAGAAAACGGCGTGACGGTAGAGCCAATTGAAGAGGTGATTATTGAAGTCCCAGCCGAGCACGTGGGCACCGTCCAAATGGAGCTGGGCCAGCGCCGCGCCGTGCTCAAAGAGCAGTTTGCCAACGCCTCCAAAGCCGTGACCAAACTGGTCTACACCATGCCCACCCGCGCCCTGCTGGGTATGCGCAACATTTTGCTGACCAACACTAAAGGCACCATTGTCATGAACAGCCTAGTAACCGATTTCCAGCCCGTGGCACCCGCCCTACAGCAGCTGAGAAGCGGCGTGCTGATTAGCTTTGAAGCTGGAGTTTCTACGCCGTACGCGCTACAAAACGCGGAAGCCCGCGGCACCACCTTCATTGGCCCGGCAGAAAAAGTCTACGCTGGCCAGATCATTGGTTTAAACACCCGCCAAGAGGATATGGAAATCAACGTCTGCAAAGCCAAGCACCTGACCAACATGCGCTCCAGTTCCTCTGATGGTGTGGTGCAATTAACGCCACCAACCATCTTTTCTTTGGAGCAGTGCCTGGACTTTATTGAGAACGATGAACTCCTAGAAGTAACGCCCAAGAATTTGCGGCTGCGCAAACGCGAGCTTGATCCTAACAAGCGCAAGCGGCAGAACAAGTAGTTTTTAATATCAAAAAAGACACCGCGGCCCTAGCTATTCAGCAGAGGCCTCGGCGCCTATATG
>CAZRPP010000013.1:0-14942 GCA_964602145.1 uncultured Candidatus Saccharibacteria bacterium | reverse complement strand
GCGGTAAAATCACTCGCCAAATGAACGGTATTTATCCCTGTTTCTTTGACAATGACCAAAAGCTGATTGCCACCCAATTTGAAAGTCACCACGCCCGCGAGGCCTTCCCCTGCATTGATGAGCCGGCCGCCAAAGCCATCTTTAACCTGACCCTGCAGACCGCGGAGCACAAAGCCATTTTGGGCAACACACCGGTGAAGAAGCAATCAACTGAAAACGATCAAGTTATCACTGTTTTTGAGCCGACCCCTAAAATGTCTACCTACTTGCTGGCCTTTGCCTTCGGTAACATGGAGCACCTAGAAGCCAAAACTGCCAACGGCACGGTTGTGCGCACCTACGCTACGCCCGCCAACGTCCAGCACACCCAGTTTGCGCTGGACACCGCCGTTAAATGCCTAGACTTTTACAATGAGTATTTTGCCATTCCCTACCCGCTAGCCAAGTGCGATTTTGTGGCTCTGCCCGATTTTGCCAGCGGCGCCATGGAAAACTGGGGCTTAATCACCTTCCGCGAACAAGCCCTGCTGGTAGATCCCGCCAACACCAGCCTATCCATGAAACAATACGTGACCAACGTGGTGGCGCACGAGCTGACCCACCAGTGGTTTGGTAACCTGGTCACCATGCAGTGGTGGAATGACCTCTGGCTCAACGAAAGTTTTGCCAGCTGGATGTCCTATCTGGCCGTGGATCATCTCTTCCCAGATTGGTACGTTTGGACGCAATTTATTGCCGATGAGCAGTCCCTGGCGCTGGGCCTCGATGCGCTGGAACACACCCACCCCATTCAAGTGCCCATTAAGCACCCAGATGAAATCCGCTCAATTTTTGACGCCATTAGCTACGAAAAGGGCGCCAGCGTGTTGCACATGCTGTACGGCTGGATTGGCCCGGATGCGTTCCGTGATGGTCTGCGCCAGTATCTTGCCAAGCACGCCTACGCCAACACCACGGCGGACGATTTGTGGGCCGCCTGGGAAAATGCCAGCGGCCAGCCAGTGGGCAACTTTATGCGCACCTGGATAAGCCAGCCCGGCTACCCAATTGTCCGCGCCAACATCTGCCAAAATGACCCCAGCCTTTCCCAGGAGCGCTTCTACCTGAACCCGAGCGCTCAAAAAGAAGCCGCCACTTGGCCGGTTCCATTGGTGCCGTCAGAAGACATTGGCACCGTCACGTTGACAGATGCTCAGCAGCAAATTTTCCCCAAACAAATCACGGGCGATTTTGTGCTCAATCACGACCGCAGCACCTTTGCCCGCTTTGTTTACGGCTCGCGGCACGTTGCCAACCTGGCCCAAGCCATTCAAGATAAGCGCCTGGGCGAACTTGACCGGCTCGGCCTTTTGGCGGACGCGTTTGCCGCCGCCAAAGCCGGCTACAGCCCGTGCCTGGATGCGCTCAAACTTTTGGAAGCCTACACGGAAGAAGACAACGTAGTGGTTTGGGATACCATAAGCGGCGCCCTCTCCAGTCTCAAACTAGTCATGAACGATGACTCGCTCAGGGAAAATATGAAGCCGTATATCCGTCAGTTAACTGCCCAGCAATTGAAAAGATTGGGCTGGGAAGAGTCCGCCAGCGATAGCCACTTTGATAAATTATTAAGGCCAACAATTCTAGCGCTGGCCGCCGCGGCTGATGAACCCGCCACCGTCAAAGAAGCAATCAAGCGCTTCAATGACATGCAAAAGCCAGAGGATATTCACCCGGACATCCGCGGCATTGTTTACGGCACGGCCGCTCGGCTGGGCGGCCAAAAAGAATTTGATAAGCTCTGGCAGATGCACTGCACCAGCACCAACAGCGAAGAACGCGTCACCTTAAGCGCCGCGCTCACGGCCTTTGAAAAGCCGGAACAAATCAAGCAGGCGCTAGCCAAAATCACCACCAAAGATGTGCGGCTGCAAGATGCCATGTACTGGGTGGCCTACAGCTTCATGAACCGCTACGCACGCGCAGATACCTGGCAGTGGCTGAAGGATAATTGGGCCTGGCTCAAGGAAAATATTGGCGATGATTTGTCGTTTTATCGTCTACCGCTGTACGCCGCCCGCGTGCAATCGGACGCCAAGTTCCTACCAGAATACCAAACGTTTTTTGAGCCCAAGCGCGAGCCAGCCATGAACCGCAGCATCGACCAAGGCATTGAGACCATTCAGTGGCAGTCCGCCTGGCGCGAGCGCGACCTGGAAGCCGTTAAAAAATACTTTCAATAAAGCTCAGGACTGCAAACTCTTTACCGCCCACCTCTATAGCCGCCAGCTGATAATCGCCGCGCCATTTGTAATCATCCACCCAGGTTTCTGCCGCAAACTGCATTTGTCGCAGCTTAGTCTGAGTTATGGCCTCTAGGCCGCCGCCTTGACTGTCCGATTTTCTGTATTTAACTTCCACAAAATATACAACGTCGTTTTTGCGGGCCACTATGTCGATTTCACATCTGGGCCGCCTATAGTTACGCTCCAAAATAGCATACCCGCGCATCTCCAAATAATTGGTAGCGGTCAGTTCTGCTTTTTGCCCGGCGGCCGTGGTAGTCATGACTTACTACTATACACTGGTTTAAAACTAAACCGATGCACCCCTTTTATGGGGCCCTGCTGCTGCAGTGCCGCAGCGTGCTGCGCCGTGCCGTAACCAACATGTTTTTCAAAACCATACTGTGGATACTGCTGGCCCAGCTTGGCCATGTAGCTATCGCGCGCCTGTTTAGCCACAATGCTCGCCGCGCTAACTGCCGGCACAGTTTGGTCTGCTTTTATCAGCGTTTCCACCTCTGGCATATCTGGCAAGAAGTTGTAGTTGCCATCAATAATAATTTTGTCCGCTGTGTGGTTTAGTTGCTCCACCGCACGGCGCATCGCCAGCCCCACCGCCGCTGTTAAGCCCAGCTGATCGATTTCTTCTGCCTGCACCCAGCCTACGCCTACATAACTGTAGGCCAGGATTTCATCTGCCAATTGTTGCCGACGCTTGGCAGTGAGCAGCTTGGAGTCCCTGAGGCCAGGAATCGTGTCGCGCAAGATAACAGCTGCGGCCACCACCGGCCCAGCCCATGGCCCACGGCCAACCTCATCGATTCCCATAACAATCATGTCTAAGATTATAGATGATTGATTATAGATTCTAGAAAAAACCGACCCCGTTGGGTCGGTTTTGCTACAAACAATGCTGAGATTATGCTTGCTCGTGGCGGGCAGCAACTTCTGCGGCCTTGGCGTCTAGCTTAGCCTGCTCTTCTGCCTCTGCGGCGGCCTTGGCTTCTGCTTCCTTGGCAGTTGCTTCTTTAAGCTTAGCTTCTTCTGCTTCTGCGGCGGCATCATGCACGTCGTTAACGGCGCGGCGATCAAAGTCCAGGCCCGTCATGCGGGCAGCCTTACCGGTGCGGTCGCGCATGTAGCTTAGGTAGTTGCGGCGCACCTTGGATCGCTTGGTAACTTCTACTTGCATAACCAACGGACTGTGCAATAAGAAGCTCTTTTCTACGCCAATACCACCAGACAAACGGCGGACAGTGATGCGGCTCATGTGGCCACCCTTTTGATCCGTGCGGATAACCAAACCTTGGAACACCTGCACGCGCTCTTTGTTTCCTTCTTTAATTTTTTGGTGCACGCGAACGGTGTCACCACTGCGGACGTCTACAACGGCCGACTTCTTAAAACTGTCGTTTAATTGCTTAATTGTGTCGCTCATATCCACGCTATTGTAGCCTAAAATGACCTCTGTGGCAAGGGTGTTTATTCTAATCCCCTAAAAATGGTGTCGTCTTCTAAATACGGCCGCATAGCCCTGACAGCAACCTCTGCCACCTCCCACTTCCGGCCAGAAGTTTTTGTTTCCTCGCGAACCATCAACGCAAACCCTACGTAAGCTTCCAGAATCGCATTGGCTTCTTTTTCTACTCCAAGGCGCTCTGTCTGATGATCTCTGGGGTTGCTCAATAGTATGCCGTCTAAAGTTGTCCCTGTTTCTTTCATGATTTTTTTCCTAGCTACGCAACTCCATTGATTGCTGAACTGCGTGCACGGGCGATACAAACTCCACATCAACATCTGACTCAGTCACAACTACCCTGCCAGTCTTTGGCACAAAATCCTCAGGACGATGTGCCCCCCATCCTTCCGCATACGCACACGCACCATATAAATCTTCCATAGTAATCTCCATAAAATAAAAAATAAGCTTCTTGGTTGAAGCTCTTGATTTGCTAGGACTGCTGCTTCCCGATGTTATATCGTGGCTTCAACCATGCTGAAGCGCAGCCCCGAAAGGCCTAGAATCTTGACGATTGCGCACATCATGGTTGTCATTGCCATCTATTTAAACACACCTATTGATTTATGTTCAAGTTTTTTTTGATTCATTAGTTTTTTGCGCTCTCTTTCATCTAGGCCACCCCATACACCAAATTCTTGACCGGTTTGCAACGCGAATTCTAAGCACTCGTTTCGTACCACGCAAGGCCCGCATACAGCCCTTGCTGAAACTAATTGTAATCTTTTACGGATCCCTTTCATGCCCTCTTCGTAAAAGAATATGCTGGGCTCACTGTCTTTACAGTTGGCCATATCGCAAACTTTATCATACAAAACATCTGATGGGAGGTTGGGTGCAATTGCTTTATTTGACATTTCTGGATAATATCATGTTTTAAGCCTGCTGTATACTAAGGGTATGACAGACTACGCCAACCTCTCCCTTGAAAAACACCGGCAACTGCGCGGCAAGCTTGCTCTCCAGCTCAAAGATGGGCTAGACACTAAAGAACAACTGAGCACCTACTACACACCCGGAGTGGGCGCAGTATCAAGCCTTCTGGCTCAGCAACCTGAACTAACGCGCGACTACACCTGGACCAATAACTGCGTGGCAATTATCAGCGACGGCTCGGCCGTTTTGGGATTAGGCAACATTGGCCCAGAAGGCGCGTTGCCGGTCATGGAAGGCAAGGCTATGCTGTTTAAACACTTTGCGGGAATAGATGCCGTGCCTCTTGTTTTAAACGTCCATACCGCGGATGAAATTGTGGCTACTTGTGCCGCTTTAGCGCCCAGTTTTGGCGGTATTAACCTAGAAGACATTGCCGCGCCTCTGTGTTTTGAAGTGGAAGAACGTTTGAAAAAAATGCTCAGTATTCCCGTGTTTCATGATGATCAGCATGGCACAGCCATTGTCTGCCTAGCTGGTTTAATGAACGCCGCTAAAATTACAGGGAGGTCTCTGGCAGAGAGTAAGGCCGTCCTGGTGGGCGCTGGTGCGGCGGGCGTGGCGATCGCCAAACTGCTCAATCTGTACGCACCGGGCATCGATATTATCGCCGTGGACAGCAAGGGAATTATTAGCCACTCGCGCTCAGATTTGAACGACAGTAAAAAAGCGTTGCTGGCTTTTACCAATCCGTCAGATGTCAGCGGATCGTTGGCAGAAGCCTTGCAGGGCGCCGATATATTCCTAGGCGTCTCGCAGCCAGGCCTGCTCACCAAATCCATGATTAAAACCATGGCCCGCAGCCCGATTATTTTTGCCATGGCCAACCCCACGCCAGAAATTATGCCCGCCGATGCGCTCAAAGCCGGCGCCGCTGTAGTGGCCACCGGCCGCAGCGACTTTCCTAACCAGGTTAACAATGCCCTGGCCTTCCCCGGCATTTTCCGCGGTGCGCTGGATAACAGCGTTGCTCGCATTACAGATCAACACAAAATTGCCGCCGCCGAAGCGATTGCCGACCTGGTGGCCGATCCCTCTCCAGAGCAAATTGTGCCGGCTGTCACTGACCCGCGCTTAGTGCCGGCAATTGCGGCGCTCATAAAATAAGTCCGTTTTCTAAAAGCCTACGCATGGTGCCTTTCATGGCCCACAGCGTGGCCTTGCAGTGGGCTTCCTGAAATCGACCGTTTTTGCAGAACTAGCCAACGGCTCGGAAGATCTCTTCCAAAGTAGTCTCGCCCGCCACCACTTTTAGGACTGCGTCTTGCAGCATGGTGCGCATACCGCTGTGCACAGCGGCGGCTTCAATATCTTGGGCACTCAAAACGCCATCGGTGCGCTCTAGAATTTGACGGAGCTCATCGGACATAATAAATTGCTCGCGCAAGGCTATTTGGCCCTTAAAACCGTAAGGGTTTTCTGGGGAACTGCCGGGTTTGTAGAGCTGTAGCTGATTGTAGTCGATCTGCGGCATCTGGGCCGGCGGCAAGGTAGACAGCACATTATGAATCGTCTGCAGCTCCTCTTGCGATGGCTGGTACGGCTGCTTTAATGCCGGGTCAAGTTTGCGGACCAGTCGCTGCGCCATGACCAGTCTAATAGCAGATACAAACAAGGGGTTCTGACCAATCACATCTTGCAGACGAGTCAAGGCCGCGGCGGCGGACGACGCGTGGAAAGTAGCTAGCACCAAGTGGCCCGTCAGGGCCGCCTGCAGGGCGGTCTTGGCCGTGTCGTTATCGCGGATTTCGCCCACCATGACAATGTCCGGGTCTAGGCGCAAAATGGCGCGCAGCTTGTCGCCAAACTTCCCGTCGTTGCCGCCCTCTGTGGATTTAACCGGAATCTGCACAATGCCCGGGAACTGATATTCCACCGGATCTTCCACCGTGATAATCTTGCGCTCCTCGGAGTTCAACGTGTTTAAGACTGAATACAGCGTAGTGGTCTTACCGGAGCCGGTAGGCCCCACCACCATGACCAAGCCGGTGGGCTTAGAGATGATGCCGTCCAAAATAGCGCGCTCTTGCTCAGACAAGCCAAGCCGGTCCAGCGTGTAGCGGCTAGCGTCCATGTTAAACAGACGCATTACTACGTCGATGCCGTTCATGGTTGGCACGGTTTCTAAACGAACGTTCACGTCAACCAAAGATTCATCGGCCATTTTTACTTTTTGAGCAATGTGGCCCTGCTGCGCTTCATCGGCGCTGGTGGAGACATTGCCGGCACTGGCAATGGCGCTCAGCAGCACACGATATTTGTCGTATGGCAGCCGCGCAATCGGGTGGAGCACGCCATCTATGCGGTAACGAATGCGCACGTCTTCGCGCTGACACTCAATGTGAATGTCGCTGGCCCCCAAGTTGTGAGCCTGACTCACTAGGTAGGCTAGCATGTCATCGGCCCTAACTTGGCCCAGTAGCTGGCTGACTTCTTGCGTCTGCGCGCTGGCCATCTGGTTCATGGCAATGTCTTTATAGACCACCTGCTTGGGCGGATCATATAGCTGCATGTACTCGCGGTAACCGGCATCACTGATGATGCTAAAGGCGGTGCGCACATCGCTAAAACGCTGCTGCAGCTGCTGAATGGTCTGCTGCGATGTGGTTGTGGTTATGCCAAAATGCAGGTTGCCCTTGTACGACTCAAGCGGGATGACGCGTAATTTGTACAGCTCGTCGTTAGTGAGTATATCGCGAAACAGCTGCTTATCTTTGATCTGTGAAGTGTCCGTGTATTGAAACTGCAAAACCCCAGCGCGGCGCTGGGTTGCGACTTCTTCATCAAGGCGTGCGTTATCAGACATTTGCTTTTAGTATAAAGCATAAGCGCTATAGCGCGCGAGTCATTTTTGCTTTTGAGTACACTGCCAATACAGTTGCTGCGTCTGGGAAGTAGCTATCTGGGGATTATTATCGTCCGCAGGGCTTTGATACCCAACTTCTTTGGCGCACCTATTTTGCAAATTCTTCCATTGCATATCTTTAATTTTTGCTGGAATAATTATGCCGACCAGCCCAGTTGTAATAACGCCGGCTAATCCTATGAGTAGGCAGTGCCATAACTTTAGATGGGGGATTTTGTCCATGCCAAAATGTCGAAACAATCTGATAATTACATAAAGAATTATGCCAATTATCAGACTCAATATTGCTACTGCCGAAGCGATGATTAAACGCGATTCCGTTTCAGAAAAAATTGCACCGGCAAATATGGCTTGGGTCATATGTGTGAGCATAACAGTATACTAGAAGACATGCAATTGGTAATTATCGCTCACAACTTGCGCAGCGCCCACAATGTAGGCTCTCTTTTGCGCACAGCAGATGGTCTGGGTATAACAGAAGTAATCCTAACCGGATACACACCGTACCCGCTCATGGAGAACGACACGCGTATGCCGCATTTGGCCAACAAAATTGATCGACAAATTAACAAAACGGCACTGGACGCAGCCGCGCCCTGGCGCCAAGCTGAATCTATTGAGCCCGTTTTGGCCGACTTACGCGGCCACGGCTATACCATTGCCGCCCTGGAACAATCGTCATCCAGCATCAGATTGCCAGACTTTGAGTCCCCCGCCCAGCTAGCCCTCATTCTGGGCCGCGAAGTTGAAGGGGTCGAGCCAGAAATTTTGGCGCAGTGCGACCTCTGTTTAGAAATTCCCATGTTTGGCAGCAAAGAATCGTTCAATGTTGTGCAGGCCGCGGCTATGGCGATGTATCACGTAACATTTTACGAGCATATGGTATAGTAGGTTAGCAAACTTCCGTCTATTCAGGAGAGGCAATGGCGCTCATCGAGCTCATTTCATTAAGTGCAATTTTCATCTATCTGATTGGGGGTGAACTCCCCGTAGCGTTTGACGCTATTGTGGACATTGCCAAAAATGAAGAGGGGTTAACTCCGCTTGATGCATTACAGATAGGACTTATCTGGCCACTTTACTGGCGCATGCGCCTCAAGCGACGCCACCAGTAATTTGGCCGATTTGCAAAGATGCGTGAAGTTTGCGTATCGGTCTGTTCTGAAACCCGCCCGCTCGGCATATGCCGCAGCAAAAGTCAGAACGCCCACCCCAACCAATAATCTCGCTGCCCCAGGGTAGCAAAAAGTTTTTTGATTATTGGTTTGGGGTGTTTGCACGTTATGGCACAAGTTTGACAAGCGTGTTATAATTCTTATGTTAATCAAAAACAAATATGGCAAACAAAAAAGCAAAGCCCGCCGCCAAACGACGGCCCATTACCAAAGTTAGTTACCCCTACCTGCCCTAGTTACTGATGGCGCAGGTTATCTGGGCCGACTAAGTCGCTCAGCTCACTGAGCGCCTCTTTAGAGGCGCTGCAGCCAGTAGGCAATTTTATTGCCTGGCGCGATTCGCCGGCGCCCAACACCAGCACAACGCCGGTTTTGCCGGGGTTTGCGTCTAGGATTTTTTTGAGCTCCACAAGTTTTTGCTGCTCTTGGCTGCTGGCCAACCGCAGGTACAGAGTTTTACTGTCAATCTTCTCATTTCTAGAATCAAGCTTCTTCTTCGTGGGCTTAGGCACTTTAGCCTTCTTGCCGGTGGATTGGTAACCGGTAGCCTGCGCCACAGTAATTTCCCGGGCGTCATCGGCCATGACTTTGACCTCATCCGATGGCTGCCCGTCCCGCCCGCGCGTGCTGACCCGGCCGCGCACCAGTACTACGCGGTCCCGCTCCCAGATACCTATCGTCTGCTGCAGGGCGTTGGGGAACAAGATAACTTCCATTTCGCCGGTTTGGTCTTCTATTTTGACAAAGGCCATTTTGGCGCCGTTTTTGGTGGTGATTTCGCGCACATCCGTAATGGAGCCGCCCACGGCAACCTGCTTGCCGTCATGCTCCGGTTTTAAGCCGCTGAGTGGCACAGTTTGCTCGCTCAAATAAGCTTCAAATAATTCCAAGGGGTGTTGGCTGAGGTAAAGGCCCAGCAGTTCTCTTTCCCAAAGCAGTTGTTCGCGCTGATCTACAGCGCTAAAGGGCGCTAATTCCAGGGCGGCGCGGGCCACGACTACATCGTCTACGGCGCCAAATAAATCAGCCTGGCCGCTGGCGGCTTCTTTATGCAAACGCTGCGCGTAAGCCTGGAGCAAATCAATGTTATGTAGCAGCTGTTGGCGCGGACCAAAGCGGTCAAAAGCGCCGGCTTTAATCAGACTTTCCAGCGCTTTACGGTTGACCATCCGCGGGCTAACGGCGCCCAAAAATTGCTCCAAATCAGTAAAGCTACCCAGCTCCTTGCGGGCTCTTAGGATTTCTTCTACCGCGCCGGTTCCAACATTTTTAATGGCATTCATGCCAAAGCGAATGGCCGGCTGAGCGCCCGGCACCACGGCAAACTCCAGGAATGATTCATTTACATCGGGTGGCAGCACGTTAATGCCCATCTTTTTACACTCGGTGATTTCTATGGCTAGGCGATCCGTGTCATCGTAGTCACTGGTCATGAGGGCAGCCATAAAGGCGTCCGGGAAGTGCGCTTTTAGGTAGGCTGTTTGGTAGCTAATCATGCCGTAGCAGGCAGAGTGGGACTTGTTAAAACAGTAGTCCGCAAAGCCCAGTAAGTCCTTCCAGAACTTTTCTATCACCGGCCGCGGCACGCCGTTATCCACCGCGCCCTCCACAAATTGGACCTGCATTTTTTTCATGACATCGTGCTTCTTTTTGCCAATGGCTTTGCGCAGCGTATCCGCCTCGCCGCCAGTAAAACCACAAACGTCGCGGCTAATCTGCATGACCTGCTCCTGGTAAACTAGCACGCCGTAGGTGGGCTCCAGCGCGTTTTCCATGAGCTCGTGGGCGTAGGCCACGTGTTCGTTGCCGTTCTTGCGCTTAATGTAGCTGTCTGTCAGGCCGGCGCTTAAGGGGCCGGGCCGATACAGCGCGCCCATGGCGATTACATCATCAAACTCCGTGGGCTTCAGCTCGCGCAAGTAGCGTTTCATGCCACTGGATTCAAACTGGAAGACGCCGGTGGTGTCTCCCTCTCCCAGCAGTTTGTAAGTCTTGGCATCGTCCAGCGGAATCTGGGAAATATCAATGTCTTTGCCATAAACTTTTTTAATAATTCTTAACGCGTTTTTGATAATGGTCAGGTTGGATAGGCCCAGGAAATCCATTTTTAAGAGGCCTAGGTCCTCAATTTGCGTCATGGGGAATTGAGTGGCAATAATGGCTTCATCGTTAATCTTGGACTTCTTTTGGGCGACTTCTAGCGGCACGTATTTGACCAGCTCGTCCGGGGCAATCACCACGCCGCAGGCGTGCACACCGTGGCTGCGGACGGTGCCTTCCAGAATCATGGCCATGTCTATGACCTCTTTAGAGGTAGCGTTGTTTTCGTATTCTGCCTTGAGGTCGTGATCTTCCTGGATAGACTTAGCCAAGGGGATGTGCCGACCCTGCACCGGCGCTGGAATCATCTTGGCCAGGCGGTCTGCGTCCGCATATGGCACTTGTAGCACGCGCGACACATCGCGCACGGCGTTGCGGGCAAACATCCGGCCAAAAGTGACAATGTTGGACACGCGGTCGTGGCCGTATTTATCGGCGCAGTATTGGATGACTTCATCGCGGCGGCTGTCCTGAATATCTACATCGATATCTGGCATGGAAATACGGTCTGGATTTAAGAAACGCTCAAAAAGCAAACCGTACTTGAGCGGGTCTAAATCCGTGATGCGGGTGGCATAAGCCACAATGGAGCCGGCGGCGCTACCGCGGCCCGGCCCAAAGATAATGCCCTTGTCTTTACCCCAGTTAATAAAGTCTTGCACAATCAGAAAGTAGCCGTTAAAGCCCATACTTTCTACCACGCCCAGCTCATAAGTGGCCCGCTCTACCACTGACTCGGGTAGTATTTTCTGAGCTTCTTTTATGCCCAGCTCATTGTCTTCAGGCGCTTGAGCGTAGCGCCAAGCCAAACCGCGCCAGACCAGCTTATCAAGGTATGATTTTTCTGTTTCTCCCTCTGGCACTGGGAACTGCGGAATCAGTATTTTGCCTAAATCTAGCTCCAGATTACAGCGCTCTGCAATCTGCACCGTGTTAGTAATGACCTCTGGGTGGTCTTTACCCCATCTGCCAATTAACTCGTCTGGCGGAATAACGTGTAGTTCAAATTCTTTGAGAGACATGCGCTTTTCATCAGACAGAAAAGCGCCCGTGCCCACGCAGAGCAGAATTTCGTGCGCATCTTGATCCTCATGGCGCAGGTAGTGCGCATCGCAAGTTAAGACCATGGGTATGTCCAGCTCTTTGGACAGTTTAAAAACTTGGTCGTTAACGAGCTTTTGCTCTGCGTTGTGAGACGGCGCTTTAGGGTGCCCGTGATCTTGTATTTCTAAGTAGTAGCGGTCGCCAAAAACTGATTTGTACCAGCTGGCGATCTCTTTGGCTTTATCGTATTGCTCCGTCTTGAGCGCATCGCCAATTTCGCCGCCCAAACAGGCGGACAGGGCAATAATACCCTCGTTATATTTTTCCAAAAGCTCGTGATCCACCCGCGGAAAATAGTACATACCGTGCAGGTTAGCCTCTGTAGACAATTTCATAAGGTTACGCCAACCGGTTTCATTGGTAGCCAGCAGAATCAGGTGAAAGCGCTGCTTGTCTTTGGCTGGGTCTTTATCCGTGTGCCGCCGGGCTGCCACATAGGTTTCTATGCCGATAATCGGCTTAACCCCTTGGGCTTTGCACTCTTTATAAAACTCAATCGCGCCGCTGAGCGTGCCGTGGTCCGTCATAGCCACGGCCGGCATGCCCTGCTCCTTGGCGAAGGCCACCAACTCCGGAATTTTGGTTAGACCGTCCAACAAACTAAACTGCGTGTGATTGTGCAGATGGACATAGTCAGCGGCAGTGAGCCCCCCCGTTTTTGTGGCGCTTTTGGACACCCGTGTTGTTCCCCCCTTATGCTTTCTACTATAGCAAAAGCTGGCTGTTTGTAACAGGGGCGCGGGCTTGTTTTACAACAGTCTCGTGGCCGTGCGCTGGTCTTTCACTATATATGCTCCGTGTGCGTTTTATGTGCGTTTTTTGCACATAAAAAGCACATACACCACATGCTACCAAGGACAAACTGGTGTTTTGGTCCCGGGCTGGATGCCTTGCTTCCCCAGCCCAATGCATGACTAGACCAAAACATTAAGCTTTCTGAAGTAGCCCTGGGGGTATCCGGAAATGATGGTCTGCTCGCCTATCCAGCTGCTGACTAGTTCGTAGCTTTTTGGAGTCAATTCGCTCAAAAGCCATCGCAAACAGTGAACTCGGCTGTGATTGGCGGGATTTTGTAAAAACAGTGTAGCCATCGCGGCCCAAACGTTTAGCCCAGACAATTTCGTCCGTTTCATCTGTTGGCACGCAATCAGTCAGTCCAATAATGCGGCCCATATCAACATGGTACTGCAAATAATCGCCATTCAAAACTTGCCCAGGAATGACTTCTTTAAGCACTGGCAAGAGAGTGGGGTTGTCGGCAATATGGGTGGCGGCGTGCGAATGAGCTAAATCAACGAGCACGCGCTTTCCATTTTTGCTGATGCCCAGCAGTGTCACTTACTTGTCCAGAAACTGCTTCAGTTGCTCCAGAGATTTCTTGGCTTCGTCTAAAGCTTTTTGTAGGTCCTTGTCGGATGCCTTGCCATCTTTGAGCGATGTAACAACGGAGACAATTTTGTCTTTAGCAACTTTTGCCTGTTCAACAGCTGGCACCAGTTTTTCTTGGGCCTGAGCAGTCAAAGAATCGCCGTTCCTTTTAGCTTTTGCCACAACGTCTGTCAGCTGGGTATGTAAATCGCCAAGCTCTTTTTCCACGTCTTTTTGCCAACTGGCAGCTTTATCTTTCAGTTCTGCGCGGGTCTGAGCACCTTCTTTAGGAGCGGTTAGAACACCAGCGACGTAACCGGCCACAGCCGCCACAGCTGCGCCCAGTGCAAATTTTCCTGCTTTATTGTCTGACATATTTATCTCCTTATTTCTTCTTGTTTACAGCATCCACGATGCCTTTGATAATCTTGAACATGGCCAGCGGGCCGCCGGCTTTAACGGTCATGGACTTAGCTGCGGCCGCAGCGGACTCCACAGAGTTCAGAGCTAGTTCTGCCTTAGTTATCATGAATTTAACACGGCGCACCACCACAAAAGCGGCGGTGGCCACGGCGGCGCTGATAATGAAAAATAATGCGATGGCAACGGCAACTACGCCAAGGGTCACGGATTGCCAGGTGTCTAATTGTATTGTTGTCATAACCTTGAGTATACAGCAAATGCGGGCTAAGACTGTAGTCTAGCTAACAGATATTCTTTGAGTTCGGGCGCGATGTCTGGACGGCGCAGCGCTTGGTCTATTGTCGCTTTCACATAATCCAGAGGGTTTCCGGTATCGTAACGGATGTCATAATCAAATTCCAGGCCGAATATATCTTTGCCATCTGCCAGCATTGGTTGCAGGACTTCGCTGGTTAAGAAGAATTCTTTGTCCTTGGGCAGTTTTTGAACAGCTTCGGCAATGTAATCAAAAGTATCGCTGGTAAGGAGATACCCGCCAATTGTGGCAAAGTCCGAAGGGGCCTTAGTGCGGCCCGGCTTCTCGACGATCTTGTCTGCCTTAACAATATGTTTGTTGATATTTTTGCCCCCAACAAACCCATACCGTTCAAAGTCTAAATCTGACGTCACTCTAATACAGGGAAGGATGGTGCCGCCATAAATCTCGTGGGCGGTTATCATTTGCTGATACATGTTTGGCTCGCCAATCGCAAAGTCATCGGCAAAGGTGTAAATAAACGGCTCGTTGCCAATCAGGTGCGCCGCGTTCATGATTGGCGTGGCGGTGCCGTAAGGCCCTTTTTGACGGACGTAGACAAAGTTGGCCATGTCAGCTAGGTCCTGCATTTCTTTAATAAAGTGGGCTTTTTTGGGGCCGCCGGCACGTAAGTTCTGCAGCAGCTCCTCGCTGGGGACATCAAAATGATCCTCAATGGGGCGCTTACTGTAGCCGGAAACTATAATTATGTCCTGGATGCCGGCCTCTACCAGCTGTTCCACAATGTACTGAATGACCGGTTTGTCCACCAGCGGCAGCATTTCTTTGGGCATAGCCTTGGTCTGCGGTAAAAAACGAGTGCCAAACCCGGCCGCGGCTATGACGGCTTTGGTAACTTTAGGATTAGCCACGGTACACCTCCTTTATTTCATCA
>CAZRPP010000012.1:0-20315 GCA_964602145.1 uncultured Candidatus Saccharibacteria bacterium | reverse complement strand
AGCTACAGAAAGCAATCAACGATCAAACGGTGCTGGTCAGCGTTATGTACGCCAATAACGAGGTGGGAAGCCTACAGCCAATCGCTAAAATTGGGCAGCTGGTCAAGAAAATTAATCAGGCCAGACAAGCAAACGGCAACAAATTACCCCTGTATTTTCATACCGATGCCTGCCAGGCGGCAGCGTACTTGGATCTCAACGTGGCGCGGCTAGGCGTAGATTTATTAACGCTCAACGGCGGCAAAATCTACGGCCCTAAGCAGAGTGGCATTTTATACGTTAAAGGCGGCCTAGAGCTGCAGCCGCTGATTAGCGGCGGGGGACAGGAAAGCGGGCTGCGGAGCGGCACGGAGAATGTGGGCGCCGCCGCGGGCTTTGTCAGGGCGCTGCAGCTGGTGCAGCAGAATCGTCAAGCAGAAACCAAACGGCTGCAGGAGCTGCAGCATAACTTTATAAAGCAGTTGCCTGACGCCTGGCAGCTTAATGGTTCAAAAACGCACCGACTACCCAATAATTTGCATATAACCATCCCGGGAACAGATAACGAGCGGCTGTTGATTCAGCTAGAGATGGCGGGAATTTTGGCGGCGGCGGGATCGGCTTGTAGTGCGCAAAAGGGTGCTCCATCGCATGTGCTCAAAGCTATGGGCCTCAAGGATAAAGACGCGCGTGCCAGCTTGCGTTTTACTATGGGCGGGCAAACCACCAAACATCAGCTGGACTATCTCCTAGAAACACTAGTCAAACTAGGACCATAACCGGTATACTAAGGACATTATGATACGCCGCGCTGCATGGACGGTACTAACGGGGGTGGTTTTGCTGCTGATGCCGGCTACGGCGCTGGCGGCAGATAAGCAAACTGATGCCAATGCCTCTACTCTACAGTCTGTAGCCCAGGCTTACAAAGCATCGGAAACGCTACGGCCGGGCTTTATTGTCCAGCCAGATACCAAAAAGCAGGGCAGCGTGACGCTGGCTACTTACGCGGATTCCAAGAAGTTATTTGGGGTGGTAGTAGCGCCTAACAGTGCGGCTGTTAGCCTGTCTAGTACGGATCCTGGCACAGCGGCCGGGAATCAAGTTTATGTGGTTACAAGCGGTCGGTACTATGTGCTGGTGAGTAATCAAAATGGCAGTATCGGCGCTGGTGACCCCATAAGCGTATCGGCCATTAGCGGCATTGGTATGAAAGCCGATACGAGCCAGGCTACCATCCTGGGCCGCGCCGTTGGCACGTTTGATGGCAAAAACAATGTTGCCTCCGTAGCAAAGCTTAAAACTAGCAAGGGCACAGAAATTCAGGCATCAATCGGCAGCGTGCAGGTAGATATAGGTGTGGCTAAAAACCCGCTGCTGGTTACCAACAGTAGCGGCGTGCCGCAGTTTGTCCAGAAGGCAGCTATTAGCGTCATTGGTAAACCAATTAACGCCAGTCAGCTCTACGTCAGCATCGCCATAATGCTGGCCGGTTTTGGTATTACGGCCGCCCTGATGTACGGCGGTATTCAGAGCGGCATGATGGCGATTGGTAGAAACCCGCTGGCCAAGCAATCGATTATGCGCAACATGATCCAAGTGGTCATTACCGGCCTGTTGATTTTTATTGGCTGTTTAGTCGCCGTCTATTTAGTGTTAAAATTGTAAGTAAGAATTGGTGGGAACATGTTTGGAAAGAAAAAACAGGTAAAATCGGCCGATCAGCAGCTTGACGAAGCTGCCAAGATGAATGCTGAGCATATTTTTGACGATCAGTTCCGTGAAGAGCTGCGTAACCGCGGCCGTCTGCACTTTGAGAAAATCATTGGCGAGAACGCCATGTTCCTCCAGCAAGACCTGCGCCTAACTACTAGTCAGCTGAACGAATACATGAAGACGGAGATTACCAAAAAGCTCCAAGAGGAATTTGCCAAGTATGAGCAATCTATTATGGATGCCAAAAATCTGGCCATAGACAGCATTGAAAAGACTAACCAAGTTATTGAAGAGCAGCGCCAAGCTTTAAGCGCAGAATTGTCTGCCCAGCTGCAAGCAGAAAAGCAGCAAATGATCATGCGCTTTGAAGATGACATGGCAGAAATCGTCAACCACTACATTTTAGCGGCCATTGGTAATCAGATCGACCTATCAGATCAGCTGGAGTACATTTTAGGCGAACTGAATGCCAATAAAGAGGCGATTGCCGAGGACGTCCGGCGTGGAGCCTAAGGCTATCTTGCCCGTTAGTGTCGTGTCGCCCGGCGATGTGGCGCGGCTCAAGCGCTCTTTGGAGCGGTTTATTGAACTGTCTTCTGCTGCTCGCCTGAAGACCAAAGCCGGCGTAGCTACTGATGTGCCAAAGACTGGCAAAGTCCTCGCGGAAATGGCACACGCCTACGGCTGTGATCTGAGCAAGCCAGAGGGCTGCGAGAAACTTCTGGACCATTTTGACACGCTGCTGAGCAAAGCGCCGGCTATCGCCATGAGCTTTGCGGCCGATCCATCCAGTATTTTTATGAATAAAATTGTCACGTGGCTACGCACGAACATTCACCCGCTACTACTGGTAAAAGTGGGCCTGCAGCCCACCATTGCCGCTGGCTGCACCCTACGCACTACCAGTAAACTGTATGATTTTAGTCTGAAACACTCCTTTAAGGATAACAAACACATCCTGATTGAAGGCCTGCGCGCGAAAGTTGAGGCCCCACAGGTATGAGCGATAATCGGCATTTTGACAAGTTGGTAGAAGCCGGCAATCCTGTGGGCGAAGTGGTCGGCGTTGACACTTTTATTGTTAAGGTTAATGGCCTGCACCCGGTTAACATTCACGCGCTGATTATGTTTGAAGATGGCAGCAAGGGCTTTGTGCACCACGTTGATAACACGACCGTCTATGTGTTGCACCTGGGCGCAGAAACACTGCAAAACGGCATGATGGCCGTGGTCCAGCACCAAGAACTACTCTGTAAGGTTGGCAAGGGCTTTGTGGGCCGTGTGGTATCTGTTATGGGCGATCCGCTGGACGGCAAAGGGCCCATTGCAGCTGATGCGGTTTGGCCCGTTTTTAACGCCGCCCCCGGCATTGCCAAGCGGCAGGCGTTGAGCACCCAACTACCAACTGGACTGACGGTATTAGATGAACTGTTTCCGCTGGTGCGCGGCCAGCGTCTAGCTGTGCTGGGCGATAGTAAAGTTGGTAAAACCACGTTGGCCATGCAGATGCTGCTCAACCAGAAGGAAACCGATATTACGGTGGTCTATGTCATGGTGGCCAAGCGCCGCGCGGACATCGATGCCGTGCTAACCAAGCTAACGGAAACCGGCGCCATAGAAAAAGCCATTGTGGTGGTGTCTACCGTCTTTGAATCGTTGGTCATGAGCTATTTAGCGCCCTACGTGGCCTGCTCTATGGCAGAATATCTCTGGCAAAAATGCGACACAGACACTCTAATTATTTATGACGATTTAACCAGTCACGCCCACGCCTACCGGGAAATCGCGCTGCTTTCCGGCTCTAGCCCGGGCCGCGATAGCTACCCAGGTGACATGTTTTTCCAACACTCCAGCCTCTTGGAGCGTGCCGGACGGCTTAAGTCTAACAGTAAAACGCTCACCAGCCTGCCACTAGTACTGACGCCGGGCGGTGACATCACGGCTTATCTGCCCACTAACATCATGTCCATTACAGACGGTCAATGGATTTTGGACACCAAGGTGTTTAAAGATACCATGCGCCCCGGCGTCAGCACTGGTTTGTCCGTGACTCGTGTTGGTGGTCTTGGCCTAAACAAGCGTCAGAAAGAGCTGGCCGCGCAGCTGATTAAGACGCTAAACGGTTACCGCGCGGCAGAAGAATTTGCGCACTTTGGTTCAGAAATGGCCCTAGAAGCGCAGCGCGACTTACAGCTCGGTAAAAAGCTGTATGAGCTCATGAGCCAGGCCCCTAATGAGACGTATACCCCTATAGAACAAGTGCTCATGTTGGACATAATTATGAACACGCCGCCAGAAGAAGTGGTGGATATTAAGTCGCTCAAAGAGCATGTACATGAATCGGCTAAAGAGGTGCAGGACGATGAAGGCAACTACGACCTAGTGCGTGACCAACTGCGGGAAAAGGCTAAAGTTCAGCTTATGGGCGGCGCAGACACTGGTAACCTAAAAGTGCCAGAACCGGCAGAAAAACCGGCTACGGACGCACCAGAAGAAGTATCGGCCGCGCCAGAGGCCCCAGCACAGGAGGCGCCAACTGAAGAGACCGCACCAGAAAAAGAAGAGGAGCCAAAAGCATGAGGCGTCCGCAAGATATTGAGCTAGAAGAGAAGGCCATGGCCACTATTAGCACCCTGACCAGCGCGTTTGAGGGGCTGTCTAGTATGCGCATTGCGCAAATTAAAGACCAGGTGGTAGAAAGCCAGGCTTTCTTTGCCGACCTGTGGCAAATGTACAGCCAGCTGCGCGTTGACCAATTGTTTAATTACGGCCGCACCGCGGAAGCAAAAGTCATAGAGAAGGAACTGTTTATTGCCATTACCGCAGAGGGCGGCTTTAGTGGCGACATTGACCAGCGCCTAATCAGCTGGATGCTCAAAAAATACGACCCCGCCAAGCACGACATTGTCATTGTGGGCCACCACGGCGCCATGCAGCTGAGCCAGGCCGGGGTGTCGTTTAAAAAATACTTTAAGCTGCCAGAAAAAGACGCCAATATTAATGTGGCGCCATTGATAGGCTATGTGCAGCAATACAAATCGACCTCTGTTTTTTATCAAACCTATATATCTTTAATGGTGCAGGATATTAAGCAAATTGAACTCCACGCCGCCGTGCAAGCCGCCGGAAAAAAAGTGGAAGAGGGCGACGATATAATCAGTGAGCGCAACTACATTTTTGAACCGTCCAGCTTTGCGGTGGTGGCTCACCTGGAGCGGACCATGCTAGAAATTTCTTTAAGCCAAACTATTTTGGAATCCAAGCTGGCGCAGTACGCGAGTCGATTCCGCGCCATGTCTGCGGCTAAGGATTTGGCGCAAGAAACGCATGCGCACTTGCACACGGAATACAACCGCGCCAAACGAGCCTTAAACGACCAGCGCCTGAAAGAGATTATTAGCGGTATGAAACTTATGAGGAGTCGGTCAGCATGAGCCAAGGAATGGTACGGTCTTTGAAAGATTTGGTGGTCAATGTAGAATTTGACGATGCGGAGAGCATGCCGGCTTTAAATGAGGTTATAACCGTTGGTAACGACACCAACACACCGCTGCTAGTCCATGCGCTGCTGGACGCTCGCACCGCGCAGTGTCTAAACCTGTACGGGCACCGCAATATTCAGAAGGGCATGCCCGTAACCCCTACCGGCCACAGCGTGGAAGTAGCCGTGGGCGATGCCATGATTGGCCGCATTATCAACGCCGTGGGCGATCCAATTGACGACTGCGGTCCACTGGACCCTAATCTGGAAAAGCGCAACATCTTTAAACTGCCGCCGCGCGCCACCACCTTCGGCCAGTCCAAGCCAGAAATCCTAGAGACCGGCATTAAAGTCATCGACTTCTTTACACCGTTTGTGAAGGGTCGCAAAATTGGCGTTATTGGCGGTGCTGGTGTGGGCAAGACGGTGCTGACCATGGAAATGATCCACAACATTGCGGTGGGCACCGGCGGTTTATCGTTTTTTGCCGGTATTGGTGAGCGCATTCGTGAAGGCGCCGAATTATACGAGACCCTCAAGGACGGTGACCTCTTAAAAAACACCTGCATGTTCTTTGGTCAGATGGACCAAAACCCCGTGCAGCGGTCCTTGATAGCCATTGCTGCCGTAACGCTGGCAGAATACTTCCGCGATGATCAAAAGAAAGATTTGCTCTACTTTGCGGACAACATGTACCGCTATGTGCAGGCGCGCAACGAGCTATCCAGCATTTTGGACCAGGTGCCAAACGAGGGTGGCTACGAGCCTACCATCTTTACTGATATTAAGACGCTGCAGGACCGCCTGGCCTCCAATGAAAACGGCTCCATTACCGCCGTGCAGACCATTTACGTGCCAGCCGATGACTTATCTGACCCGGCTGTGCAGCTGATTCAGCACGAAATGGACGGTATTTTGGTGCTGTCCCGTGCCGTGGCGGAGCAGGGCATTCGCCCCGCGGTGGACCTGACTAAGTCCAGCTCTAGTCTGCTAAGCCCAGAAATTGTTGGCGAACGTCATTACATGCTCAGCCTACAAGTGCAGGCGCTGCTGCAGAAGTACGAATCGCTGAAGGGTATTATCGCCATTATTGGTGAAAACGAATTGTCGGCTGCAGACCGCTCCGATTACGCCAAGGCCAAGAAACTGATCCAGTTCTTTAACCAACCGATGCACGTTATGGAAGCCCAGTCCGCCACTAAGGGCGAGACGTGGACGCGCGAAGACACCCTAAAGGGTATTGAGGAAATCATTGTTTAGTTATGGCCAAAAGACAGGACGCCAGTACCGGCCAAATTGTAGACGACGGCAAGCCAGAACCAGAAGTGCCAAGAGAAAAGCTGGTAGACGGCAAGCCAGTCATGGGCCTCAAAGTCTACTCGCCGTTCCATGTTTATTACGACGAAGAAGCGTTTAGCTTATCCGCAGAAAACGCTACCGGTCCGTTTGATGTGTTGCCGCATCACCACAACTTTATCTCTTTATTGACAGCTTGCGAAATGCACGTGGCCGCCCCGTCCGGCAACAAGCGCATCCGGATTGCCGGTGGTCTACTGCACGTGCATCAGGATACTGCGAGGGTGTTTTTAGACGTTTAATGAAGGAGAAAATAGTGTTAAGCATAAAAAAATTTGCCCAAGCAACAACCTCACAAAATAACAAGCTGAAGTTCTTGTTTTTGATTCCAATGGTACCCTGGCTGGTGGGGACGATGTTACCTGCATTTATTGAACAAAACGGCGAGGGCACTGTATGGACTGGTGGCACTAGTTTTATGACTGGTGCCATGTTTTGTTGGATCCCAATTTACCCGGGTATTATTGCTTGGTGGGCAAATATTGCTATGGCATTGAGTTGGTTAGCGTGTTTTAAGAACCGAAACAAAAGGATTGCACCTATCTTAGGCGGATTGGCGATTGGATTATCTTTTATTCCGTTTTTGGTAGACCAAATGCCTTTTGGAATAGAAGGTAAACTTATCAATGTTACTTTAGGCCCGGCTGTATATTTTTGGGTTGGGGCTATGGTTGTAAACTTTTTTGTAACGCTGTATGTTTCCAGAAAAGTTGTGCGAACACCAGTCGTAGAGGTTAGTTAATCACAAAATAATCAAATCCAAAGTTAGCATTGGCTGGGGGTGCCGTCGCCGTGCAAATGCTGAAGCCTGCCGTTGTCTTGGTGACGTAATAGGCAATACCACCGGCCGATGAGCCAACAGGCGTTACTTGCACGTAAGGCGTGCTGTTAAATTTAGTCACAAAATTGACAGTTATGAAGCAGCCGGCTGGCGGACCTCCGCCGGTGTTAATACTGACTGATCCGGCGGTGTCGGTGCCACTGACACTGGCGGTGCCGCCGCTGCCTAGGGCGGTGCCAACTGATCGGCCGGGTGTGCCACCGCCGGCCGTGATGTGGTGACTAATCACTAAATCCCCGCCAAGCTGCAATGACCCAACCGTAATCTGTGGCGCAGACAAGGGTCCGGTAAAGGTGCCACTGCCGCCAACCTGGAGGGTTTTAGAAATGGTGACTTGGCCCTGAATGGCGGTGTCACCGGTAACGGCCATGTTGCGGCTGACGTTCAGCTGGCCCACGCCAGCATTGCCAGCTACGTTAATGCTGGGTACGTTCAGAAGTCCACCCAAAACCAGGTTGCCGGCCACTTCTAGGTCTGATCGGGCTAGGATTTTGCCGGTAAAAACGGCGCTACTTTGTACGTACAGGACTTGGCCGCTGGAGCCCACGGTGGCATCGTTTTTGGTGAGCTGGCTGAGGACTTCCGGAGTCAGGGTGGTGGTGTTAATGGTGCCGCCACTCCCGGATTTTTTCTTGCTGTAGCTGTAGCTAAAGAAGGCGATCACGCCCGCCACTACTAGTACAAAGACAAATAAAAGCAGCCAAATATTAAGACTTAACAGCCAGCTTTGGGTCTGCTTGGCTACCGATGGTTTAAGCGGGGTGCCAACGGTGCGTTTTACGTTTTCGTCGGCGGCAATGACATCGGGATCGCCATCTTTCTTGTCGGTTTCAGGCGCGTCAACAATAGTCGCGGCTTGCTCCAGCGACTCTTCGGCGGGTTCGGCATCGGCGTTTTTTTTGTCTTCCACCCTGTTCTTGCATGTATTACGTGCTGCTTGTAGTCTAGCATATTCCGCTTATGGCATACTATAGATGTATGCTGCGCAAACAAATACTGTTGGCTATAACGATGGTGGGGCTGGTCAGCCTGAGTGTGCCAGCTTTGGTTTTGGCTAATACCGTGCCGCAAGCATCGTCTAGCAGCTACCGTATTAATGAAATATTTTTTGGCAGTGGCGGCAACTTGCGCGCCTGTTCCAGTACCTATTGTTCCAAGCAGGCGGCCGGGGAAACAGGGGTAGGAAATACCACGAGCGCTAACTATCAGTCTAACGCTGGCTTTAACACGGATCGACAGCCGTGGCTGCAATTTTTAGTGACAAATCCCGGGACCAATCTAGGTACACTGACCTCCAGCGCCGCCAAGACGGCCACCGCCACGTTCTCTGTTAAGACCTATTTATCTAACGGTTACACGGTGGTACAGACATCGCCGGGGCCCACCAACAGCTCTTACGTTATGCTGGGCTTAACCACGCCCACCATTTCTAGCGTTGGCACGGAGCAGTTTGGCATAAACTTGGTGGCCAACACCGCGCCAGCTACGTTTGGCGCTAACCCATCGCAGGCGCCGGATGCCAGTTTTAGTTTTGGTCAGGCCGCCGCTGGCTACGATACGCCCAACTATTTTAAGTACGTTACCGGCGATACCATTGCCTACAGCAATAAGAGTAGCGGCGAGACGGATTACACCATTTCATACTTGTTTAATGTTTCTAATGCCACACCGGGCGGGCAGTATACGCTGCATCATGCGCTGGTGGCTACATCTACGTTCTAACGCTCTTTTAATAGGTATACAACGTATACCTATTAAAAGACGATAAGTGCTTGCATGTTTATTCCGCTAGTGCTACGCTTGGTATAGGTGTAGCTAAAATGACGGCAAATTATAGCTGTTAAGCAAAAACCAAAAATGAAAAAATATATCGGCTATATTCAGTTATTATTCGATGGGCGACCGTCTCTGCCGGCGGTGGTTATGGTTTTGTCGTTGCTGATTTCTACCGGCATGCCGGCCACTGTTTGGGCTGCGCAATTAAACGGCCGCAGCATTACCATGAGTGATTCCGGTCCCTCTGCCGGTACCATTACTTCGGGGGTAGGAAGCGGTACTAATGTGGCCTACCAGCTCAAATTTAGCGTAAATAACAACGGTGCCGTGGGCGGCATCGTGGTAGATTTTTGCTCCAACAGCCCACTTTACTTCGATACATGTACCGCGCCCACCGGCTTAAATGCCAACAGCGCCACCACACAGCTCTATAACCAAAGTGGCGTAGGTGCAGGTGGTAACTTTGCAGTTTACAGCACCGGGCCACTTGCTAACCGCATGATTATGACACGTGCTTCAGCTACCTCGCTCACATCACCGCTTATTATTGAAATGGGCAACGGCACTACCAATGGCTTTACCAACCCCAGCACGCTTGGCACATTCTATGCCCGTATTTATACGTATAGTAGCGCCGCGCAAGCGCAGGCTCACAGTCAAACCGCAGCCACTGGCGGTGAGCAAGACTTTGGCGGTATCGCGCTGAGTACGGCCAATGTCATTACCATTACTGCTCGCGTCCAGGAAAGTTTGATTTTCTGTGTGTCGGCCGGTGCGCCGGCTGCCAACTGTGGGGGCATAACCACGCCAGCCATAATTTTGGGACACACCGCTGGTGGTACTGCTAAAATCATCGATTCATCACTTATTGATACCGGCAGCGCCTACACGCAAGTATCGACCAATGCGTTAAACGGCGTCATTGTGCGCATGCACAACAGCAACGCCTGTGGTGGCCTGAGCGTGGATGGTGGCACAACCTGTGATATCCCCCCTGTCAATGCCGGTGGTGCCTCACCCTTTGCTATGGTTGCCGGCACGGCAGCATTCGGTATGAATATTAGCACTGGCTCTGGTGGCACCGGCACTGTCACGCCTGACCCAAACTATTACGATGGAAATGCTGCCCACTACGCCATGGACAGTACTACCAGTGGTTCTAATGTTACTACCACCTACGGCGATGCGATTGCATCCAGCACTGGCCCGGTCAGTAATGTTAATAATCAGCTAACATTTGCGGCCACCGCCAGCAACTCTACACCTGCCGGTTTGTATAGCGCCAACCTTGCCTTAATCGCCACGGGGACATTCTAAAATGAGACAATTACGCTTCCAAAAATACCAGCGAGGTAAGCCCAGGGAAGAAATGCTTGCGCTTTCTTTGACAAGCATGGTACTATCAACACAAGGGAATCTCAAAATCAAACAACCCACCAACCGTATGAATAACTTAAGCCAACAACTCAAACGACCACTCAGCGCCTTAGCGGTGTTAGGGCTATTGTTTGCGGCGTCACCGGCGGCTGTTATGGCGGCTGGGGTTGGTGGTCAGGTGCAGTTCCGCTCGATTAAAATGAGCGATAGTGGCGTTAGCGGTGGCACTATTACCACTGGTGTCGGTAGCGGCACAGACGTCCGGTACCGTGTATCATTTACTGCTGCAACCTCCTACACCATTAAGGGGTTAGTCGTTGATTTTTGTTCTGGTACCAACGGTACGCCGTTTATCAGTGACTCTAACTGTCCGGCGCCAGCAGCCTTTACCGTTGGCGCTACGCCAACAATCGACACCGCTGCCTACACAGACAACACCACATCCACGCCGGTTGTCTACACCAGTCTTGGCACGGGCTGGACGGCAAGCTCACTCAACTCTGGCCAAACCTTTACTATGACTAACGCCACCGGGTTTGGCGTAACAAGCGGCACCGCCTACTCATTTGAAATTCAAGGTGTGACCAACACGAGCGAACTCGGCACCTTCTACGCCCGTCTTGTAACCTATACGGACGATACAGCCCCAGCCGCCTACACGCATGCCGCTCCAGGTACCTGGCAGGACTACGGTGGCTTTGCGCTCAGCACCGCCTACGTAATTCAGGTAACCGCTAAAGTCCAGGAAACACTTACATTCTGTGTCAGTGGTAGTACCACACCGCCTCCTGGTGCACCAACGCCGCCCACCAGTTGTACGCCCACCAGCAGCTTAGTCATACCGGCGATTACACTGGGGCACGGTACTAACAATACTTTGGACACATCGGCAGTCGACACGGGAACAATCTATACTATTACGTCTACCAACGCCTTGCACGGCGTCGCCATCAGGATGCACAACAGTAACACCTGTGGTGGCCTGAGTACCGATAACGGCACTACCTGTGCCATACCAGCCGCCAACGCTGGTGCAGCCACCTCTGGCGCAATTACAGCTGGAACTGCAGCCTTTGGCATGCACTGCTACGACAGTACCAATGCTTCCATAAACAGCGTGGGCGCTATCACCTGCGACACCAACTACAACGATGGCACTATTAGTCACTACGCCATGGACACCACCAGCATCGATAACGTGGTAACTACCTATGGTGATCGAGTTTCTTACTCAACAGCTCCTGTGAACGGCCTGATTAACCAGTACGACTTTGCTGCTACCGCCGCCGCTACCACCCCGGCCGGTATCTACACTGCCAACCTGGCCATGATTGCAACCGGTACATTCTAAGGACGCGGCCATGAAGCGGACCCAGTTTGCCGCCAGCCTGCTCCTTGCGCTCAGTGTTTTGCTGGTCTTTGGCCAGCAGCTTTGGGCGGCGGGAACGCAATTGCAAAATCGAAGCTTAACCCTGTCTAATGCGCTTACGGGTGCCACGGCGCAGTACAAATTTACCCTGCAAACGCCCGGTATGGACACGGTGCAAACAATCGTTTTTGAAGTTTGTGCCAACGACCCGTTCCCGCAATCGCCGTGCACGCCGCCGAGCGGTTTTGATTCGAGCCAAGCCGTGCTACTCAGCGAGGCAGGGGAGATGGGCTTTGCCATTAATCCGCAGACTAACAGCAATCGCATTGTTATTATGCGGCCGCCGCTGCCCGCCAGTCAGCAAATGAGCACCTACGAATTTGGTGGGATTCGTAATCCTGACACAGAAGGCTCGTACTATGTTCGTTTACTAACTTATCAAGACGGCAATCTGGCAGGTGTGCCCAGCTACACGGGTGGTATTGCCTATGCAATCAACCAAAATGTCAGCATCACGGCCACTGTGCCTCCCTATCTCCTGATGTGCGTGGGGGTGACGATTGCGGGCTACGACTGTCTGAATGTCCAGGGAGATTATGTTAATTTTGGCGAATTGTCCAATCGTGTCACCAGCCAAGGCACTAGCCAAATTCTGGCCGCTAGTAATGCTAAAAGCGGCTACTCCATTTACGTCGGTGGGACGACTATGACCTCTGGTAATAACGTCATCCCAGCCCTAACGGGAGCTACAGCGGCGGCCGTTGGTACGGGCCAGTTTGGGATTAATCTGCGGGCCAACAGTTCACCGCAGGGCGGGCAAGATGTAACGGGCACCGGTTATGGTGCGCCCACCCCCAGCTACAACCAAATCAATCGTTTTGCCTTTAATCCTGGCGATGCCATTGCCGTAACCACCCAGCCAGACGAGGCGCGCAAGTACACTGTAACGTACATAGTCAATGTGCCGGCCGGTCAGGCCCCAGGCGTGTATGTGTCTACTATGAGCTATGTGGCGCTGGGGACATTTTAATAAAGACGCTCTCAAAACGTATGTCCATCGTACCCCCAACGGATGGACGATGTGCTCACACTTTCAGAGTATCAGCAAAACCCATGAGCCAAACTGTTGTATAAGCGTAACCACTTTGTTACTATATGAACAAAGAGTAAAAAAGGATCCAAAACATATGGTGCGTGTAAGGCTTATGAATCTGTGCAGCCTGGTGGTAGCTGGCAGTATTCTTCTCAGTGGCGGCATCGCTGCTGCTGCACCTGCCACCCAACAGGCTAAACCAATCGCGTCTAACGGATCGGCAAGCTCCAGCGGGCTTAAAATTTCGCCCGTGCGAAGTGACATTACTGTTAATGCCGGCAGCACCCAAGTTGTGCCTGTTACGGTAGAGAACGTGACTTCTCAGGTTGCAAGCTACAAAGTCGTCATTAACGATTTTACCGCCGCTACGGATGAATCCGGTCAGCCGCAAATCATCCTAGACGCCAACCAGTTTGCCCAAAGCCACAGTTTAAAGCGTTTGGTGGGCGCTATCCCTAACGTTACATTAACCCCTGGTCAAACCCAGAACATCAATGTGCCCGTTACCGTGCCTAAAGACTACAAAGCTGGCGGCTACTACGGCGCCGTGCGTTTTGTGCCTGCTAGCTCAGACAATGCCGCAGACAAGAACGTAACCCTCTCCGCCAGTGTTGGCTCATTAATCTTAGTAACCGTTCCTGGCGATATCCGCGAAGCCCTCAGCGTTGCCAGCCTAGACGTCCGCAAGATTGTGGGCGCCAATCAAATCGATGCTCCCCGCACCATTTTTAGTAGTCCCGATAAGCTTAAGGCCACCGTCCGTTTCCAAAATGCTGGTGATATCCAAGAGCAACCATTTGGTAAAATCCAGCTGCAGACCTGGCGCGGCAAAATTATCGCCAACTACGAAGTTAACAACGCTACTCCCCGCGGCAACGTGCTTCCTGGAAGCATTCGCAAGTTTGACATTCCGTTTACTGCCAAGCTGAGCAAAGTGGGTGCCTACAAATTGGTAGGTAACTTTGGCTACGGTTCCAACGGCTCGCTGATTACCGCTAGCACCAACTTCTACATCATTCCGTTCTGGGCCATTGTCCTGTTTGTGCTGCTGATTGTATTAATCCTGGCCGCCATCTTTGGCCTGCCACGGGCAATCAAGGCTTACAACCGCCGTGTGGTGGCGCGTTCGCAAAGCCGCCGCCGCTAGTCTTCTGGGGCTGCTGCTGACCTTTAGTAGCACCGCTCCGGTTTTGGCCGCAACTGATACATCGCAAAATCCGCAGTCCGGCTCCATTGGCCTAGAAGGCACGATTAGCACCGATCCACCCAAAACAGCGGCCACCATTACAACGCCCGGCAACGGCGCCGTGGTGAGTACTATGCCGATTACTATCGCCGGCCTTTGTCCGTCCGGCACGCTGGTCAAGATTTTCTCTAACAATGTCTTTGTTGGTTCCACCACCTGTAAAAGCGGCAGCTACACCCTGCAGGCCACCCTATTTGCCGGCGCTAACGCCCTAATTGCCCGGGTGTTCGACGCCCTGGATCAGGCCGGGCCAGACTCTAACACCGTCAATGTAACGTACAACGATGCTCAGTTTGCCCAATTTGGCACCGTGGTGTCTTTGACTTCTCTCTATGCTCGCCGCGGCGTGAATCCCGGCACGTCTTTGAGCTGGCCACTGATTTTGAGCGGAGGCGTGGGCCCGTATGCGGTGAGCGTGGACTGGGGCGATGGTTCCGCACCCCAGCTCAAGAGCCTCAACTTTGCCGGTGATTTTAGCATTGACCACGTGTATAGCGCGGCTGGCATCTATAAAGTAACAGTGCGCGTAACCGATAAAAACGGCACCACCGCCTTCTTGCAGCTGGTGGCCGTGGCCAATGGTGCATCGCAGGGCGGGGCCGCCTCTGGCAAAAACACATCGTCTGTTATAACTAAGGTGATTGTACTCTGGTGGCCGATTTTGCTGGTTTTGCCACTGCTTTTGACTTCGTTTTGGCTGGGGCGGCGACATCAGTTGTATGTTTTGCGGCGTGAGCTTGAAAGCGCTGAACGGCAATAATCTTTGTTTATGGATCATAATCTATAAACTCCTCGACGAATGCAAAAAAGTTGGCGCAAAAAGTGGCGCAAACATGGCGCAAAGATGTGTTACAATAGAGCCATGGCCTATCAACCAAACTATCATATAACAGATGATTTGCTAGCAAAAATTGCGCAGATAGAATCGTATCGCACGCAAGTTGCTGGTAGTTATATTTTGCCGGCGCGGGAGATTAGTCTGCATTACCGCGCAACGGTGGAGACAACGCACAGTTCCACGGCTATAGAGGGCAATCCGCTCAATCTGAAGCAGGTGGAGAAGGTGTTGTCGTACGACCAGCCGCTGACGCGGCATCGGTACGCGGAGCAGGAGGTGCGCAACTACAAGCGTGCGCTGGATTTTATCGAGAAGCGTAAGCGTGCTGAAACCCCCATAGTGCTTGTGGATATCATGAAAATCCACAGCCTTATTATGGACGGCCTGTTGCCGCCAGAGAAAACAGGCACTTTCCGCACACGCGGCGCGGAGGTCGTGAACCAGCTGGGGGAGGTTTTGTATGCGGCAGCGGATTCTCGCGTCTTGGATCATGAAGTAGCTAGCTTGCTAGGTTGGCTCCAAAAAAGCACCATCCATCCAGTTTTGGCGGCGGCTATTTTGCATGTTCAATTTGTGTCGATTCACCCCTTTGCAGACGGCAACGGCCGGACAACTCGCGCGCTAGTTCATCTGTATTTGGGCCTGCGCAGCTACGATTTTAGGAGCTCTTTGGTACTGGATTCCTATTACTTAGCGGATAAGCAAGCATATTACGATGCCCTGCACAGTGCCCAGGGCCCACGCTACCAAACTGCCGTTGAGCTGGATAGATGGCTTGATTATTTTGCAGATGGTTTCTTGTCCTCCGCCAAGCTGCTATCGATTGAAGTTGCGCTGCTCTCAAGCGTGGCTGGCGCAGATATGGCGCCCGTGCGCATGAGTACCCAGGATACAGACTTGCTCAGTTACGCGCGGCAGTTCGGTGCTATATCCGTTAGTGAGGCAGAAACGATTTTGGCCAATGTACCGCGGCGCACGCTCCAGCGCCGATTGAATAATTTGGTGGCTAAGGGGTATTTATCGCTCTCTGGTAGCACACATAATGCCGTGTATGTGTGGCGTGGGAAAAAGTCTAGCAAAATTAAAGGCATTATTAATCACAATCTATAAACTCCAGAAGAGACACACCATAGACTAACCCCTGTTATAATATAACTATGCAAAAAGTCTATGTCGGCATGTCCGGCGGGGTGGATAGCTCCGTTACGGCGGCGCTGCTCAAGGAGCAGGGCTATGACGTTACGGGCGTGTACATGAAGAACTGGTCCAAGGATTTGCCTGGGTTTGCCTGTCCGTGGAAGCAGGATTATCAGGATGCCAAGCGGGTGGCGGTGCAGCTGGACATCCCCTTCAAGATGTACGATTTTGAGACGGAATATCGTCAGCAGGTGGTGGACTACATGGTGCAGGGCTACCAAGCAGGCATTACGCCCAACCCGGACATTATGTGCAACCAAGAGGTTAAGTTTAAGTTGTTTCTAGAAGCGGCTCTGAAGGATGGCGCAGACCTGATTGCCACCGGCCACTATGCCCGCATTCAAGACGGCCAGCTGCTGGCTGGGCTGGACAAAAACAAAGACCAATCATACTTTTTGTACCGTGTTACAGAGGATGCGCTCCGCAAGTCTTTAATGCCGATTGGCGAGCTGTCCAAACCGGACGTCCGTGCCCGTGCACATGCCCTGGGCCTAGCCACGGCAGATAAAAAAGACAGCCAGGGCATCTGTTTTGTGGGTAAAGTGGGCATTAAGGAATTTTTGCTCGCAGAGCTAGGGCCGCAACCGCACGGCGATATTATTAACCAACACGGCCAAGTCATTGGTCAGCACGATGGCGCGCTGTTTTACACCATTGGCCAGCGCAGCGGCCTGGGCGTAGGCGGCGGTCTACCATACTACGTGGTGGGCAAGGATATGGCGGCCAACCAAGTGTTTGTAACCACGGATTTAACTGATCCAGCTCTGTGGCGTAAAGAGCTACAACTGGCCAGCCTGCACTGGATCAACGGCCGCCCGGTAGCGGGGCAGTATCAGGTGCGGACGCGCTACCGCGCACCACTGGTAGACTGCACCTATGACGGCGCGGAAACAATCACACTCAAAGACGAAGTTCGGGCCGTAACACCCGGCCAATCAGCCGTTATCTACCAGGGTGATATCGTGCTTGGCGGCGGCATCGTCTGCTAGGGTTTTTGCGCAGTCTGGACAAACCGATATTTGTGCACCCGCCACAGCACATAACAGGCAATCAGGATGGTAGGGATGCCATCAAACAGCGCCAACGGCGGGAAAAGAATATTAGTCAAAACGCCGGCTGGCACGATTGCCAGGAGTAGCGGCCGCGCCACGCGTAGCAGAAGGACAGAGGCGCGTTTGTCGTGTAAAAACAGCCAGAAGGCGCGTTTCCAGGAATTGATTGGTTGTTTAGCCATGCAGTTACTCTATGCTGGCTGGCGCCGGACGTCTGTGAGGTAGCTCACGTCTTTTTTTCTAGAATGGCGCGCATGCGGCTGGCGCCGGCTTGAATGCCCTGGTTGGTAAGGGCGTGGCCCGGCTCCGGTATAGGAATCACTTCAAAGCGAGCGCCTAGTTTCTGATAAAATTCGCGCCATTTGGCGGCTGCTTGGTAATCTTTGACTAGTCGGTCTGTATTTGCGTGCTGCGTTACCAGCATTAAAGCGTGGGTATTTTCTGTGACGATACCGCTAAACTGCTGGGGCGTAAACTGGGTGTCGGACAGCAGCCGCAGTTGGCTGACCATCATGCGTGGGTCGCCGCCGCGCCAGGTGTTTTGGAGGGCATCGTTTGGTCCCAGCAGGCCAGTCAGGCCATGCTCATCATATTCTTGCAGCAGGCAGGTGACGTATTTACCAAACAGTTCGCCGTGGTAGCCCAGCTTGTCCAACAGCGTGACAAACCGTGCGCCCATGGAGTGGCGGACATCATCTAGATCAAACGGCGAATCATTCATGCTCACCAGCCGCAGCTCTTTCTGCGCGCCCAGCGCGCCCCAGTGCGATATAATACCGCCCTCGCTGACGCCATGTAAATCCAGCTGCCTTACACCTAATCGCTGAGCAAATTTCTGGCCACTGAACGCAATGTCCTGCGCCGTGACAGAACTGTTAGAAAACCGATAATAGCCAATGGTAAAATCTTGATCATACACCTTATGCCGGCGCAGTGCGTTGGGCACGCCCTGCCCGTAGGTGACACCCCAGCCCTGTGAAGTAAGCGCCGCCACTGGCGCGCGATCTGCTGCCCCTGGCACCACAATGTCGGTGCCATTAACACCGTAGTGCGCGTCCATAAGCGGTTGTTCCAGTGCCTGCGCCAACAATAGGGCGCCAAAAGCCAGCACACTGCGCCGAGTAATATTTTTTGTTGTTTCAGTGGCTGCTTCGAGCGCATTGCGCGCCATATCGTGCGTGTGGTCGGGCGATGGAAATCGATCTGGCAATTGCGGCATGTGCGCTCAGTATACACCCTAGGGGCGTGAAAAAAGCCGCTGGAAGCGTTAAGAGAGAAATGGTTGGGTGCGGGCGGTGGCCAGCGGATCAACTTTTCTACATCTTTGACGCTTCTTTAAGCGGCTTGCCCGGTTTGTTCTATCTACGCCTGATGGCATAGGAACCTTCTTTTTAGCCGGGGCTTTGTTCGTGGTAGGTAGGTGTTATGGCAGAAGAGCGTTATTCCAATGGGAACGACGAGATTGCTGTTCAGGAGTATTCTCCTGAACATCCGCCAGGCGCTCAAGTGCCTTGGCGATTCGCTCGAGTGTTTTGAGCAGCTTCTCTTCAGCAAGTTTGTCCATTTTGTAAAACCTTTCCAGTCGGAAGTCAATCACCTTGAGGAACAGGCAACATTGTATCATCATCATCATCATCATTTGTCAAGATAGCGGCCCAGCTGTCCATCTGTTAAACTAACAGAGATGAATGCCCAACAAATCCGCCAAAAATATCTAGATTTTTTCAAGGCCCGCGGCCACACGGTTATTCCGCGCGCCCGCTTGGTGCCAGATAACGATCCCACCACGCTCTTTACCGGCAGCGGCATGCAGCCGCTCATGCCGTATCTCTTGGGGCAGCCGCACCCGGAGGGTGTTCGGCTCGTAGACAGTCAAACATGTTTAAGAGCCCAAGATATTGAAGAAGTCGGCGACAACCGCCACACCACTTTTTTTGAAATGCTCGGCAACTGGTCCTTGGGCGATTACTTCAAAGAAGATCAGCTGAAATGGTTCTGGGAATTTCTGACCAAAGAGGTCGGCCTGGATCCCACACGCATTTACGTGACCTGCTACAGCGGCGACCCGGCCAACGGTATTCCTAAAGATTCAGCCGCCGCCGCTATCTGGACGGAATTGTTCAAACAAGCCGGCCTCGATCACGAGCAAGTAGACCTGGGTACGGAAGAGCAGGGCGCCGCCTTAGGCAACGAGGGTAAGCGCATCAGTTTCTACGGTGATAAAAACTGGTGGGCCCGCAACGGCATGACGCCCGCCACCATGACGCCGGGCGAGCCGGGCGGCCCCGATTCAGAGGTGTTCTATCTGTTCCCCCATATCCCACACGACCCCAGCTACGGCAAAAAATGCCACGTTAACTGCGACTGCGGTCGCTTTATAGAAATCGGCAACTCCGTCTTCATGGAGTACCTCAAAACAGAGGACGGCTTCCAAAAATTGCCCAAGCAAAACGTAGACTTTGGCGCGGGTCTGGAAAGAATTGCGGCTGCTGCGTTAGACACAGACGACATATTTAAGATCAGCGTCATGTGGCCAATTATCGAGCAATTAGAGAAGTTAAGCGGCAAATCATACGACCAGCACACCAATGCCATGCGCGTCATTGCGGACCACCTGCGCGCCGCTACTTTCCTGGCGGTAGACGGCACTGTGCCCAGCAACAAAGAGCAGGGCTACGTTATGCGTCGGCTGCTGCGCCGCGCCATTCGGTTTGCCTTCGAGCTGGGCATTGAGCAGAATTTCCTGGAGCAAATTGTGCCCGTCATTGCTGGCCTCTATAAAGACGATTTTCCAGAGGTGGCCGCCAAACAGGATGAGGTGGTGGCCGTTTTAGTCAAAGAAGAAAAAGCCTTCCGGCAGACACTGCGCAAGGGCCTGAAGGAAATGGCCAAATTCCCGCAGCTAGACGGCGCTGCACTCTTCCGTTTGTACGACACCTACGGTTTCCCGGTAGAGCTTTCTACAGAGGAAGCCTTTAAGCAGGGCCTAGATTT
>CAZRPP010000011.1:0-21045 GCA_964602145.1 uncultured Candidatus Saccharibacteria bacterium | reverse complement strand
ACCGCGCCCGGCTGTAACGACGGTGATGGCCCAGACCGCTGGGGCTACTGCACTCGCCAATGTGTTTCCTATGCCGCTTGGGCGGTGGAACGTTCCGGCCGCGCCGCACCCAAATACTGGGGTGATGCCGCCAGCTGGCCCGCCCGCGCCCGTGCCGCCAGCATTCCGGTCTATGGTTCACCACAACCTGGCGACGTGGCCATTAGCACCGCCGGTTACTGGGGTCACGCCATGTACGTAGAGGCAGTTTCTGGCAGTTCCATGTTAGTTTCGCAGTACAATCAGTCCTTGACTGGCAGCTACTCCACGCAGTGGCGTCAGTGGCAATAGCCATTTTTAACATTCCAAAACCGATCACAGCCGTGTATACTTAACCGGAATGGCAAAGAGACAAACAAACAGAATTCTGAGTTTAGCGGTAGCGCTTATTTTTGCAGCCGCTACTTTCTGGGCTGGCCTGCAAATTGGACAGGGCACCTGGCAAGCTCCCTGGAAAAAGCAAGCTGCCAGCGGTAATCTGCCGCCCCAGCTGGACTATGCCAGTGTTAATCAGGTCTATCAATCGCTGAAACAAAATTACGATGGCAAGCTGGACACCCAAGCATTAAATGATGGCCTCAAGCACGGCCTGGCAAATGCCGCCAAGGACCCCTACACATCGTACTTCACCCCAGAAGAAGCCAAGCAGTTCCAGAGTCAACTTAATAATAGTTTCAGCGGCATTGGTGCGGAGCTGGGTAAAAATGCGGCCGGCAACATCCAAATTATTTCGCCTATTAGCGGTTTGCCAGCAGAAAAAGCTGGGCTCAAAGCCGGAGACATTATCGCTACCATTAATGGTGAATCCACAGCCGATATGGCGGTAGACACTGCTGTCACTAAAATCCGCGGCAAAGCTGGTACCGATGTTAAGCTGCTGATAGTTCGTGCTGGCGCACCACAGGAGTTTACGATAACTCGTCAAAATCTGCAGGTACCAAGTGTGGAATGGAAGACCATGGACAACGGGCTAGGATATATCCGTATCATGACATTCTCTAATGACACCGCTGGATTAATTGTTAAGGCCGCCGGAGAACTCAAGAGCAGTAAGGGGATTATTTTGGACTTACGGGGTAATCCCGGTGGTTTGGTGGAATCGGCTGTCGCTGTCTCTAGCCAGTGGCTGCCGCAGGGTAACATTATCATGCAAGAAAAACGTGGCTCAGAAGTGGTGCAAACATTTACGGCCAGCGGCGGGGGCCAGCTCAAGGGTATACCCACTGTGGTACTCATAGACAGTGGCTCGGCCTCTGCCTCAGAAATTACGGCCGGTGCACTTAAGGACCACAAAGCGGCCACAATTATCGGCACAAAGAGTTACGGCAAGGGTGTCGTGCAGCAAATCGTCAATTTTAAGGATGATTCGCAGCTAAAAGTTACCGTAGCAAGTTGGTATCGTCCAGGTGGCAAGTCGATTAATCACAAGGGTATTACGCCGGACCAAGAAGTTAAAGTCGCAAAAGATGATGTGGCCGGTGGCCCAGACGCGCAGCTAGATGCAGCCAGGGCTTTCCTGATGAAGCCCTAATGTGGGTCGCTCTGAAAAGGGATGTCTATGGTCCATCTATCGTCCGTCAGGTAGACGTCCTTTTGAGATATAAAATGCTAGAAGATAGCCGCAACCCGTGCTACTATAGAACCTGAAAACGGAGGAGAGAAACGTGGCAAACAGAACCACGAAATATATCTTTGTGACTGGTGGTGTGCTTTCTGGCTTAGGAAAGGGCATCGCTGCCGCCTCTATCGCCAACCTCTTAAAGGCGCGCGGCCTCTCTGTAAACCTCCAAAAATGCGATCCATACCTAAATGTTGATGCCGGTCTGCTCAACCCCCGCGAACATGGCGAATGTTTTGTAACTAAAGATGGGGCAGAGACAGACCTAGATTTAGGGCACTATGAGCGCTTTATTGACCAAGATCTTACGCAGGCCAGCAGCCTCATGTCCGGCCGCGTGTTACTCCAAGTTATTGAAGATGAGCGCAACGGCCGCTACCAGGGACGTAGCGTCCAGGTGGTGCCGCAAGTTACCGGTAAAATTCAAGACTATATTCAGCTGGCGGGCAAAGATTTTGATGTGCACATTGTGGAAATTGGCGGCACGGTGGGGGACTATGAATCGCTCAGTTTTGTAGAGGCAATCAGAGAGTTTGCCATGCGCGTAGGCCGCGAAAATTGCTGCTATGTCCACCTGGTCTACCTGCCATATCTAGGTGCCAGCCAAGAAACCAAGACCAAACCAGCCCAAAACTCCGTCCGCGATTTGCGCGGCCTTGGTATCCAGCCAGACATCCTCATGGCACGCTCAGAAGAAATGCCGCCAGAAAACGTGAAAGAAAAGCTGAGTCAGTTCTGCGGCGTGGCGCCAGAAGCTATTGCGCTACTGCCAAACGCTAAGAGCATTTACCAGGTGCCACTGACGCTGGAAGATGAGGGAATTGTCGATGTTATTGCCGCTAAGCTGGATCTACCCATCCACAAACCAGAACTTAAAGATTGGCGCGAAATGGTTCGCCGCGCCACTACCAAATACGACAAAACAGTCACCATCGGTATTGTGGCTAAGTACATGGATAATGCGGACACCTACCTCTGTGTGTTTGAGGCGCTCAAAGCGGCCGCTTGGTGGAATGATGTTAACATCGATATCCAATGGGTAGATGCCGCTGGCCTAGAAGACCAAGATACACTAGACTTCAGCAAGTACGACGGCATCGTGGTGCCTGGTGGCTTTGGCACGCGCGGCGTGGAGGGTAAAATCAAAGCGGCCACGCTGGCGCTGGGCTCTGATTTACCGTACCTTGGCCTTTGCTACGGCCTGCAAATTGCTGTCATTGCAGCGGCCCGTAAAGCCGGCCTCAAAGACGCCAATACCACAGAGATTGATCCAAAAACCAAGAACCCCGTTATCACCACTATGGCCGGCCAAGAAGGCAAAGAAAGCACCGGTGGCACCATGCGGCTTGGCAACTATGACTGTCACCTGGAAGCCGGTAGCAAGGCTGCCGAACTCTACGGTACTCAAGACATTGTTGAGCGTCACCGCCACCGCTACGAGTGCAATCCGGATTATGTAGATCAGTATGAAAAATGGGGGTTAAAAGCGGTAGGCCGCAACCCAGAATCTAATCTAGTGGAAGTTATTGAGGTGTCCGGCCACCCGTTCTTTTTGGCCAGCCAATTCCATCCCGAGCTTAAGGGCCGCCCCGTGCGGGCACACCCTCTGTTTGACGGACTCATCAAAGCCGCCAAAGCGCGCGCCAAGTAGCCTTGCCAGAACGGGCAAAAAAAGTTACCATAAGCACATATGGAAAACAGCAAAAGAATTCTGTTAGTTGAAGATGATGATGCGCTAGCTAATGTTTACCAAATGCGCCTCGAGGCAGAAGGTTTTACCGTTCGCCGCGTGGCCAACGGGGAAGAGGCTCTGGCGGCAGCTCTTGCTTTTAAGCCAGACCTGGCCTTGCTGGACGTCATGATGCCCAAAGTCAGCGGCTACGATGTTTTAGATATCTTCAGGAACACTCCAGAAACTGCCAACCTCAAAGTCATCATGCTCACTGCACTCAGTCAAGAATCTGATAAACAGCGCGCAGAGGCCTTGGGAGTCGATGATTACCTGGTTAAGTCACAGGTTGTCATCGCTGATGTTGTAGATCGCATTCGGCACCATCTTGGTATATAATGCACTAATGACCGGGAGACTACGGCCCATTAGAAAAGGGCAGATTATTCTGTATCAAGGAGAGGCAGCTCTGCAGATTCATCATTTGCAGGATGGTTTAGTACGCGCCTACAGTATTTTACCCGGTGGTAATGAAGTAAACATCGCGCTGTTTGGCCCCGGCGATTTTTTTCCGGCAGAAATTATGCATGATGCTGCTCCAGCCACCCTTTTTTATTACGAAGCCATGACGGATTGCCAGGCCAACTTACTTGGCCCAGCGGATTTTGCCGCTCTGCAGGCCGCAGACCCGCGAGCTGCTGCGGATTTTGCCAAGCGTTATGTCGGAGCGCTGCTGCACATTAACGCGCTGGGGCAGAGTAGCGCGTACCACAAATTGGGCCACACGCTGCGCTATCTGGCTATGCGTTTTGGGCAGAAGCTGACTGGTCCCGGCTTTGTCAGAATCGTTCCTAGGCTGACCCAGCAAGACCTAGCCAACCTCTGCGGCATATCTAGAGAGACTGCCAGTGTAGAGCTTGGCAAGCTCAAGGCCAGCGGGGCCGTAACAGAGAAGGCAAAGCAATATTCCGTACACATGCCATCACTTAATGCATTAATGGGCGATAATATTACGACGGCTGACGTACGCTAGCCATAGCGTCTTGTATGACGCGCACCAGCTCTGTAGGGGTGGCCCAAGCCTTGAGCATGTAGCGGTTAGCGCCCAGGTCCATCACTTCTTGAATTTCTGACTTACTGTCTAAATTACTAAAGACAATCACTGGTATATTAGCCCTATTGTCAAATTGCTGCAAAAATTCTTTACCGCCTAAAACTGGCATGAGGAGGTCCAATAAAATAACATCCGGCCTAATGGTTGCCAATTTGTCCAGTGCTTGCTGGCCATCAAATGCGGACTCCACTTGGTAGCCATTTTTGGTGAGCATTAAGCTGAAGGCATCGTTTAGGGCTTTATCATCTTCTACTAAGAGCACGATTTGTGACATATATAAAAGTATAGTCTCGTTTTGGGGTACTAGTCTGTGAGCTGGGCCACATTTTTGCCGCCGTTCTGACGGGGCAGGCGGAGTGTGAAGGTGGCGCCCTGGTGTATTTTAGAGTCGACTTCCAGCGTACCGCCGTGAGCTTCCGTTAAAATACACGCCAAGTAGAGGCCCAGGCCACTGCCACCTTCTGCCACCGATAGTTCGTTGTGAATCCGGCTAAATTTCTGGAATAATTTTTCAAAATCAGCAGAGTCTATGCCCACACCCTTATCTCTAACTACTAGCTGTACGCGATCAGATAGGCCGCTCAAGCTGATGCTAATCGTGCCACCATTGTGTGAGTATTTTATAGCATTGCTAATCAGGTTTTCTACCACCATGCTGATAAGCCGCTCATCGGCTGCCAGCACTTGTGGCTTTTTGCCCAGAAAACGAATAGTCAGTGATTTAAGCTCTGCGGCTGCTCGCAAATTGGTCAACGAGTTTTCTATAATCACGCGCAGATCAAACTCCGTCCGCTGTAAGTTGAGCTGGCCGGCGTCTGCCTTCGCTACATACAGGAGCTGGTCAATAATCTCCAGCTGCCGATCGTTGGCGGCCGCGGCTTTATCAACAATCGATTGCTGCTCGTCCTCCAGTTGCCCAAAATAACCAGCCTGCAGCATACCAATATACTGCTTAACACCACTGGCGGGAGTGCGCAGCTGATGGCTGGCCAGTGCCAGTAGCTCATCGCGGGTGCGCTGCAATTCTTGATCGTGCCGGTGCCGCAAATAGGTCAGCCGACGATCAATCAGCAAATACACCATACTGCCCAGCATGAAGCTAATGCATAGGCCACTGAGCAAGATGGTGGTGGGCGTGGCCCAGCCTTGGGGGGTAGGATGGGTAAACTGCGTCAGTTGCCACTGCCGATTAATAGTTGGTAAATTAGCTGTGATAGCATCTGTTTTTTTACTAGAGTGCTGTGCGGAGCTCGCCGCCATGACTTGTGGATCATTGGTTACGTCTGCTAGTCGGTAGCCTGTGTTGGCTTTTTGTAGGGCTTCGCTGCGCGGCTCCATAATGTCGGTTAGTCGAAAAGTTATATAGACGTAGGCAACAATGTTTTTTTGGCGCTCAAGGGCGGTGGCCCGTGCTCCAGTATAGATAGGGTAGTAAAGCAGTACGCTTTTTGGTGGTTTGGCCAGGCCTTCATCTTGCCGCAAAATTACTGGCGCACTTGCAGCAAACCCACCGCTATCACGGGCTGCAACCATAGCTGTACGACGTGCTGAATCAGTAAACATATCAAAACCATAAGCCCGCTGATTTATTGCATTGAAAGGGGCGATGAACGTAATTGGCGCATAGCGTTCCCTTTGGCCATCGGGATACACGGTGTAGTCACTGGAGCCATCCGCCTGCCGCTCACTCATAAAATCGGGCATCTGGGCGGCAGAAATATCAGATACATAGCCAATCGCTAAGGCTTTGGGTGCCCGCTGTGCCACCTGACTACTTGTATAAAATGTCTCCCAGTCTGACTTGGTAAGCGCGCCCACACCTTTTATATCGCTAACACTGGCCGCACCCAATAGGATTTGTTGATAGTTAGAAATCTTTTGTTTTATGTGGTCGACCGTGAGATCAAGCTGCTGCTTTTTGAAGTGACTATACTCTTCTTGATGTTGCTGGTCCGCACTGTGTGCTGTGACGTAACTAGCCAGAGACCCCAGGAGTGTCAGGAGGAGTGCTACCACCACGGCCATAATCCGCAAATCCTTAGAGGACTGCTTTTTCTGCCAAAACCGACGAACAATTCCCATCGCTCCATCATACCGTATAGAGGTGGCGGTGTCGATTTGTAATCTAGTTCACAAAAACGTTGTGTCCAATTTCATAGTTGACCCGGCGCAGCCGCGCTATGCTGGAGCTAGTTCGTTAACAAGTTGGGAGAACAAAATAAGTAAAAGGGGAGAAAACCATGAGTCATAACAATGACGCTCTGGAAAACCGCATTCAGGCTTTTATGAGCCGCAAGCAACGCGAGTTTCCAGAATTGCAAAATGTCAGATTCTAGAAGTTAGAGAAATAATTTAATTAATTTATTTAGGAGAAAAATATTATGGGAATTATTGCATGGATCGTTTTGGGCGCATTAGCTGGTTGGGTTGCTAGTATGATTGCTGGCACCGACGCTCGTCAGGGCGCTGTCGCTAACATCGTTGTAGGTATCATTGGCGCATTTGTGGGCGGTTTCATTATGTCGCTGCTGGGCAAGACCGGCGTGACCGGCTTTAACCTGTACAGCTTCATCGTAGCCCTCGTTGGCGCCGTTGTCCTGCTGTTTGTCTACAAAGCTGTAACCGGCCACCGCGTCTAAGCAAGGCTTAATCTATGAAACAGTTGTTAAGCCGAAGCTTCAATTACAGCATTATTGCCCTAACCGGCCAGTCTCTGTACTTTGGTGCGTCAGCCCTGAGCGGCAATCCTTTCAGCCCCGTCTGGAATGCCGCCTACAACTGGTTTCCAGTTTGGGGCGCCGCCGTCCTTTCAGCGATTGCCGCGGCTGCCGCCGTCAGTATGTTCAAAGCATACCAGCAGGCTGTCGCCGATCGCCGCGCAGAGGCAGAGCTGGACGGCAACTTAGCCACCAACTAGATTTTTGTTACTCCCCATTTGCTTACCAAAACACCGCCTCGGAAGGGGGCGGTGTTTTTATTTTCTAATAACATTATTTTGCCAGGGGATTGACAAATAATAAAGCTTGTGCTAATATGTGATTAGTTAAAACAAAACAAACAAAGGAAAAAAGAAATGAGCGAATTTGTCGACCAAGTACCAGACCACATTATGAACCCAGAGGCTGCGCGTCCGCCGGTTACTCCTGAGTTAGCAGAATTCACGGGCAAGCCAGTAGTTGAAGCAAGTGTTGACGGTGTTAATCCTTACGAAAAGTTGTTTGATAATCAAGCTCCTCCGGCAGAGCAGCCTTCTCCTTACGTTCGCACGGCAGAAGAGATTAAAGCATCAAACCAGCAGCTCGAAAAGAACATGGACTTATCTAGGCGTTTTGGTGCCGCAGACTTCAATGTTAAGTAGCCTAGCGTAGAATAAAAAATGACCCTTGCGAGGGTCATTTTTTATTAATCAAAGCACACTATTTAACAGTAACTTCAGTCCGGCGGACGCTGCGGCCGGTAAAGAGGCGGACTTTGCGGCTCTCGAAGTTGACGATGCCATCTTTGGCGGCGTGAATGGTAAAGTTACGGCTAACGGTGGTACCAACGCCGGGGCGTTTGGTCATGCCTACCTGGCGGACCAGGACTTCGCCGGTGCGGACTTTTTGGCCGCCGCTGCGCTTAACGCCTAGGCGCTGGCCGGGGGAATCGTGTACGTTTTTGGCGGTACCGCCAGCTTTGACGTGTGACATATTACTTCCTTGTAATTACTAATAATTGCCGAGCGACAATTTGGTCTGGCCGATGGTATAGCAGCGGCTGGCCCCCTGTGCGCTCAAAATCTACTGTATTATAACCCAGCCGCGGCAATTGGTCAATAAGGGGTAGATGGCTGATTTTGCCGTTTACGCTCCAGGCCGGCACTGCTAGGCAAAATCGCGCGCCGCTGGGCAGCTGCGCCGCCAGGTTAGTCAAGGCTTTTCTAATAATCGTGTTGCATTCAAAAATCGTTTGGGCCAGCGTTTCTGGGCGGGGCGTGGTAGTGAAGGGCTTGCCCAGGTAGCCTTCGGCGGCTACTAGTTGGGGTAGGGGTGACCAGGTGTGCGTGGTGGCATCGCCAGCCTCTAATTGGAAAGCAGGTAGGCCTGGATGGTTGGCGGACAGCCAGTCCAGGTTGCGACGGCTGTAATCGATCATGCGCTTTTCCAGGTCCGAACCGTAGGCGCCGTAGCCCATGAGCAGTGCCTCTTGTAGCAGCACGCCGGTGCCGCAAAACGGGTCTAAAACAGTTTGGTTAAGGATGGTGGGCGGGATGGGTTGGTCGGCTGGGATATCGCAGATGTTGGTCTGCTGCACCTCTGTTAATGGGCCAGCTGCCAGGTTGACGATTATCTGGGCCAGTTTGGGCGGCAGCATGCCTACGCGGCTGTCACGGGCGGGGCGGCCCTGGTCGCGCGCAGCGTAGGCGGCAATATCTTGGACTTTCACGGTTTGGGCCACGATTGTCTGCTGGCCGTCCTTGATAAAGACCAGCTCCCAGCCATTGGGGGTAGTTAGGTTGTTATGAATAATCTGCGCAGTGTTAAGCTCTGCCTCTTTGTTGGGCACGACACGAACGGAGCGATTGGGGTCCGCCGCGCGGATAGCTTTTTTGAGCTTGAGCGCAGTGGCCTGAATGCGGGCGGGTGACTCGCGGAAATCGTACAGGCTGAGGCCTAAGTGCATTTTGCCGGGCGGCATAGTCTGCGCGTGACCGGCCGAAACTCCCAGCAGGAATTTTTCAATTTTAGGCCACTGCGTGTCGTGCAAAATGGTTAAAACTTTGCAGAATTTTTGGCTGCCACCCAGGCGATTAAACGTGAGCAAACAGGGGTCAACATCCACGATAGCGGCCTCAGTGCCGGCGGCCTGAACTTTAGCGGCGCCGTATAAACTTTCCAGCTCGGCCAGGCCAAGCTCTGGCTGGCGACCTAAAATCAATAAACTCTGCATATCTGTTAGTATAGCGCGCTATACTAGAACCATGAAAGATTTTCTGAAGCGTCGCTGGAAGCTGCTGCTCAACATCATCACGGTGTTGGCGCTGGGCGGGGTCATTTACGCGTCGCGGCACGATATTTTGGCCACCATCGATAATTTGGGCAAGGTTAACACCTGGGCGCTTCTACTTATGATCCCGATTCAGCTGCTGAATTACCACGCACAGACGCGGATGTATCAGGATATGTTTAGGGTAGTTGGCAACAAATTAGACTATAAAGATTTGTACAAATTGTCTCTGGAGCTCAACTTTGTCAATCACGTGTTTCCTAGCGGTGGGGCGGCCGGTATATCGTACTTTAATATCCGGTTAAAAAATAATGAACTGTCTGCCAGTAAGGCCACGCTAGTGCATGTCATGAAGCTGGTCTTAATGTTTGTCTCTTATGAAATATTGCTGCTGGCCGGCATGTTTAGCCTGGCAGCCATGGGCAGGGTTAATAATTTAACAATTTTAGTGGGCGCTACTATTAGCACGCTGCTAGTAGTAGGCACCGGGATGTTTGCCTACATTGTGGGGCGACAATCGCGCATTAACAGCTTTTTCTTGGCAATTACGAAGGGGCTCAATAGGCTGATTCAGCTGGTTCGGCCAAAGCATCCGGAGACAATTAATTTAGACAAAGCGCGCGAGGTGTTTGACGATTTTCACCAAAACTACAAACTTTTGCGCGATAGTTTGCCTAAGCTCAAGGCGGCGTTTTGGTACTCGCTTTTGGCCATAACAACAGAGATATTGTCCGTCTATGTGGTGTTTGTAGCGTTTGGACACGTGGTCAATATTGGTGCGGTGATTTTAGCTTACGGCGTGGCCAATTTTGCCGGACTGGTATCTGTTTTGCCGGGCGGCGTGGGCGTATACGAATTCCTGATGGCGGCCGTTATGGCTACAGCCGGGGTACCGGCCAGCTTAAGCGTGCCGGTGATTGTAATGTACCGCGTGCTCAACACAATCATTCAGATTCCGCCCGGCTACTATTTGTACCAAAAACATCTGGCGGGCCGGCGTGGCTGAGCCGGTGAGCGTGTCTGTTAGCGAGCTAGTTGGTTTTATAAACCAGACGCTGGATTACGCCTATCCCAGCATAGAAGTCACTGGCGAGCTAGCCAACCTGCGTGTCTCAAAAGGCAAGTGGGTCTACTTTGACCTGAAAGACGATGGCGCCTCCGTCAAGTTTTTTGGCACCGTTTTTATGCTGCCCGGCCCGCTTGAGGATGGCATGCTGCTCAAGGTCCGCGCTACGCCGCGGCTGCACAATTTGTACGGCTTTTCCATGAACGTGCAGTCCATTACGCCGGCAGGTGAGGGATCGCTCAAAAAAGCCGCTCAGTTATTGGCCGCCAAACTGGAAAAAGAGGGTTTATTTGCGCCAGAGCGCAAGCGTTCTTTGCCGTATCCGCCGCAGCGGATTGGCCTGATTACCTCTCTGCAGTCGGCTGCCTACGCGGACTTTATTAAGGTGCTGGGGGCGCGCTGGGGCGGCATTACAATCGATGTTATTGATGTGCAGGTTCAGGGCGAGCCAGCGCCGCGGCAAATTGTGGCCGCCATAGAATCATTTAATGCGGAGGCATCATTGCCAGAGGTGCTTATCTTAATTAGAGGTGGCGGCAGCGCCGATGATTTGGCCGCTTTCTCCACGGAGCAGGTGACACGCGCCGTGGCGGCTAGCCGCGTGCCAACCCTGGTAGCGATTGGACATGAAGTTGACCTGAGCCTGGCAGAGCTGGCAGCCGATGTTCGGGCCAGCACACCGAGCAACGCAGCCGAGTTGTTAGTTCCGGACCGCACCGCGGCGCTGCATGCGCTACGCCGCGTTGGCGTGCAGGCAAGTGAATTCCTGCGACAATTAGCGGCGAACGAACGCAGAAAATTGGACCAAGTGCAGGCGGACTTGCGGCAGGCACTGGAGCTTATGGTAGAACGAGCGCAGAAGCAGTTGCAGCTCCAAACAAGCTTGCTCAAGGCGGTGAATCCATCGGCTGTATTGAGCCGCGGCTACGCTATTATGCGCCTGGATGGCAAGCCGATCGTATCTGTTAAGCAATTGAAAAAGGGCCTGGAAGCCAGTGTGCAATTGCAAGACGGCTCGGCCCGGGTAACGGTAAACGAGGTACAATAAAATTATGGCAAAAACTTACCGCGAACAATTTGAGGAGTTAGAAAGCTTGTTGGCTCGGTTGCAGGGCGGCGACTTGACAGTAGATGAAGCCCTGCCGGTCTACGAGCAGGCGCAAAAGCTGATTAAGGCGCTAGAAAAGCAGCTGGCTGAGGCAGAAAATCAGATCAAAAAACTGACCGTGCAGCTGCCGGAATGACCTGGCTAATTGTGCTGGGCCTGGCGCTGCTGGCCTGTTTTGCTGGCGTGATGTTAGTAGGTGCACCCTATGTGCCCACGCTGACACCGCAGGTAAAAACTGCTTTGGAACTAGCAGATTTAAAGCCAGGCCAAATGCTCTTGGAGCTCGGCTGCGGCGATGGTAAGGTCCTGATTGCTGCTGCGCAGGCGGGGCTAAAAGTAGTCGGCTATGAACTCAACCCAATTCTGGCACTGATTGCGCGGCTGCGGACGCGTCGTTACAAACACGTACAGGTTGTTTGGGGTAATTTTTGGCGAGCGGACTGGCCGCCGGCCGAAGGGGTTTTTGTCTTCCTTCACCCACGCTTCATGGCCCGGCTGGACAAAAAGATTACTCAAGGAAAATATAATTCTGTCAAACTGGTGAGCTTTGCGTTCAAGATTCCCGGTAAAAAAATCACCCAAGAAAAAAACGGTGTCTACCTCTATACATATGGCCGCTGATTTGCTACTATTAAGTCATGAATAAGCTTAACCAAGATGGCAGCGGCCTGGCAATTGGCCTAGTTATTGCATGTGTCTTGCTGGTGGGTGCTATCGCTTTTGGCGGCTGGGCGTTTAGTGGTCGGCAGGATTATAAAAACAACGTTGATCAAAAAATTGCTGTGGCCGTAGCTGGTGCTCAAAAGAAACAGCAAGCTGACGATGCTACAAAATACGCCGAAGAAGCCAAAAACCCGCTCAAAACCTACACCGGCCCGGAACAATTTGGCAGCGTGAATGTAACTTATCCCAAAACCTGGAGTGCTTACGTCAAAAGCAACAACAACGTATTTAATGCCTATTTTCACCCAGATTTTGTGCCAACCACAGACAGTCAAACGAACAACTTTGCTTTGCAAGTGCAGGTATTGCAGCAATCGTACAGTAGTGTTCTCAGTAGCTTTAATGGGCAACAGGGGGTAGCTGTCAAGCCCTATGCCTTGCCTAAAGTCCCTAAGGTTGTAGGTGTGCGAGTAGATGGCAAGATTGGTTCCAATAAAACCGGTTCCATGATTGTTTTGCCCTTGCGCGGCAGTACGCTACAGATTTTTACGCAGTCAGATCAGTTTAAAGCAGACTTCGATAATATTATCCTGCCTGGTTTCAGTTTCAACCCATAGCAAGCCGTTGTTAACTAAACGTTTGCAGGCCCGGCCGCCGGGTTTATACTAGATGGTAGCAGTAGCGAGGGGAGTTACGAGTTTGGCGATACATCTCAACCGGCCACAGGCGATGTCGCAGCCGCTACTGCTCGCGTTGGCGGAGCAGCTCAAGCTGCCCTTGCTGCAAATTGCCCGCCAAGCGGAGCTAGCTGGCTTGTCCGGTCAGGCCGATGTACCGGCTATGCAGGCCACCGCGGAATCGGCTCTGAAACTGATTGATTCCTATGTGTTAGGAGCGCGTCTGGCTCAGGAGGGGCAGTTGGCTTTAGCGCTGGAGCCGGTATCCGTTTCTTCTGTTTTATATGATGTCGCAGCTGACTTATCCAGCGCAGCGCAGTTTTACGGTGTACAGTTGGACCTGCGTGTAGCGGGGCGCTATGGCCCAGTTTTGACTAACCGGCAGGCCCTACAATCTGCTTTAACCAGCCTAGGTATGGCGCTGATAGAAGCGCTGCCAGCGCTAGATGCCAAGCAGCTCACGCTCGATTTGGCGGCCCACAAATGTCGCTACGGCATTGTGGCCGGCATCTATTCCGATAGCGTTAAGATGCGCAGCGTGCCGCTGCAGCAGGGACGCGGCCTATTGGGCGCCACCCGTCAGCCGCTGCACGATATTTCCGGCCAAAGTGCGGCCGGCATTTTTGTGGCAGATCAATTATTAAACGCTCTGCAGCTGAAGCTGCAGGCCAGTAAATTTCAAAACCTGCACGGCTTGGGCGCAATTTTGCCCTTGAGTCCGCAGCTGTCACTCGTATGAAAATTCTGCTCGTAGAACCAGATAAAGTTTTAGCCAGCACCTACAAACAGGCTCTGACAAGTGCCGGCCACCACGTGACCATGTGTGCAGGTGCGCAGGCAGCGATTATTGCCGCAGACCAAATCCAGCCAGATGTAGTGGTGCTAGAACTGCAACTCCCCGGCCATTCCGGCGTGGAGTTTTTGCACGAGTTTAGATCCTACTCAGACTGGGCGCGCGTTCCAGCCATTGTGCACACCATGGTGCCGGCCGGCGAGTTTGCGGCCAGTTGGCCGCTTCTCAGGGATCGGCTGGGTGTAACAGAGTATTTATACAAGCCTTTGACCTCTTTGCAGCGCCTCTTGCAAACTGTTGCCGCCGCATGAAGCAGCAGGTAACCGATGCAATTGTCCTGCGCCGCGTCAACTACGGCGAAGCGGACCGAATCGTCACTTTTTTAACGCCCAATGCCGGCAAACTGGCCTTGGTGGCCCGAGGCGTGCGCCGGCCTAAATCTAAGCTGGCGGGCGGTATAGAATTACTGAGCATTAGCTCCGTCACCTACGCTGGTGGCCGCAGCGGCCTAGGCACACTCGTTTCCGCGCGCCTAGAAAAGCATTTCAGTAAAATTCTGACCGATCTGCCGCGCGTGCAGCTAGGCTATGAACTCCTGCAAACCATGGACAAAATCACGGAAGACCAGCCGGAGCCGGAGTATTTTACGCTTCTGGCCACGGCACTGGCTGCTCTGGACGTTACGACGATTCCGCTGCCGTTGGTGCGGGTCTGGTTTACCGCCCAACTCCTCAAGCTAGCCGGCCTAACGCCCAACCTCGTAACAGATACGGAAGGCCAGCGCCTGGACGCAGCGCAGACTTACAATTTTGACTATGACAATGTCTGTTTTACGGCTGGCGGCGAGTTCAGTAGCAGTCACATAAAAGTGCTCCGCCTGCTGTTTAGTGATACGTCGCCAGGCGTCATTGGCAAGGTGCAGGGCATAGAGCAGCTGGCCGGTGATGTGTCGCCGCTTGTCACCATGCTGCATCGCACCCTATAATAGGGGCATGAATCCAAGTTTAGAAGATATTGTCAGCCTGTGTAAGCGCCGCGGTTTTATTTTTCCTGGTTCCGATGTGTACGGCGGCCTATCCGGCACCTGGGACTACGGCCCCTTAGGCGTGCAGCTCAAGCGCAACATTATGCAGCTCTGGTGGGATATGTTTGTTACGTCCAGAGACGATATGCACGGCGTAGACGCCGCTATTTTAATGAACCAAAAAGTCTGGCAGGCCAGCGGCCATGTCGATACGTTTACAGACCCGTTGGTAGAATGTGCTAACTGCCACGGCCGTTTCCGCGCCGATAAATTAGACGATCCAAACAAATGTCCAACCTGCGGTAAAACAGATACGTTTGGCGAACCGCGGGCATTTAACATGATGTTCAAAACGCACGTTGGCCCAGTGGCATCAGAAGAAAGCATCAGCTATCTGCGTCCAGAAACTGCCCAAGGCATTTTTACCAACTTCAAGAACGTGGTGGACAGTTTATATCCGGATATTCCATTTGGGATTGCGCAGCAGGGAAAGGCGTTTCGCAACGAAATTAGCCCGCGCGATTTTGTCTTTCGCAGCCGCGAATTTGAGCAAATGGAAATCGAGTATTTTGTGCACCCAGACCAGTGGGAGCCAATTTTTGAAGAATGGGTCAAGCTGATCCACGAGTGGTGCCGCGCCCTGGGGCTGCCAGACGATAAAGTTCACGAGCTTGAAGTGCCAGAGCAAGACCGCGCCCACTACTCAAAACGCACTATAGATTTTGAGTACGACTACCCGATTGGCCGTGAAGAACTCCTTGGCCTGGCCTACCGGACCGACTTTGACCTGGGCAACATCCAGCGTGCCAGCGGCAAGAGCATGGAATACCGGCCCAAAGATGGCAGCGCCCCGTTTGTACCGCACGTGATTGAGCCATCGTTTGGTCTGGAGCGCGCCGTTATGGCCGTTCTGTGCGCCGCATATACTGTCGATAATGTGGGCGGAGACGAGCGGATTGTCCTGAAACTGCCCAAGCATTTGGCCCCTGTTAAAGTGGCCGTATCGCCGCTGCTCAAGAACAAGCCGGAGCTAGTTGGCAAGGCGCGCGAAGTCTACGCCCAGCTGAAAAAAGAAGTTGGCGCCGTTATGTGGGATGACAACGGTAACATTGGTAAGCGCTACCGCCGCCAAGACGAGATCGGCACCCCAGCGTGCGCGGTGATTGATTTCCAAACCCTAGAAGATAATACCGTCACGGTCCGGGACCGAGACACGACTGAGCAGAAGCGGGTGGCGATTGATACGCTGACTCTAGAGCTACGGGCCGCATAAATGATACCGCAGTACTGGGGCTACATTGCGGCAGTACTCAATTTGCTTGGCACCGTTACATACCTTGTTGATACGATAAAAGGCAAGGCGCGTCCTAACCGCGTAACATGGTTTGTGCTTAGTATTGCGCCGTTGGTGGCCTTTGCATCAATGCTTTCGCAGCAAGTTAATTTGGCCCAAGCGGCTATGACGTTGAGCGCAGGCTTGGGCCCACTCATGATTTTTGCGACTACTTTTTTTGTGAAACATCCAGCGTGGAAAATTCAGCGTTTTGACATTGTCTGCGGCGTGTTATCGGTCCTGGGAATTTTGCTGTGGTGGCTGACCGGCAAAGGAAATATCGCTATTATTTTCAGTATTCTGGCTGATGGTCTGGCATTTTTGCCCACCCTCATTAAAGGCTACAAGCAGCCAGAGACTGAAAGCCCTTGGACATTCATGATTGGTTTGGCGGCCTGTATTATGGCCGCGCTGACCATAACTAAATGGGACTTCCAGCACTACGGGTTCCCGATATATTTGATTGTCGCTAATGCGATTGCGGTGCTATTCATTTACGGCAAAATCGGCGTGCGCAATAAGCAGTAATATTATAATTTTATTGTAATATTTTAAGATACGTGCTACTATAACCAAATGAAGCAGTACAAGCTCACGCAAAAGGTTCTAAAAATTGGTGATAGCGCTGGCGTGACACTGCCCGCCAGGCAGCTCAAAGCTATGGGCGTGCAGCCGGGGGACTATGTGGAGCTGACTATTAAGAAGCACCAGCTGGAAATGAACGATGCATCGGTTATCAAATCCGCTGCTGATCTGCTGGACCGCTACAACCAAGACTTTACAAACCTTGCCGGGCGTTAAGCACGTTACTCTGCGGCAGCTCTTGGCGCTGCATCTGTTGCTGATTCAGAAATACGGCGGGTCAAACGGCGTGCGCGATATGGGTCGGCTTGAATCTGTTATTGCCGCCCAGTCGCAGCATATCTTTGGCACTGAGCTATATCCAACGGTATTACTAAAAGCGGCCGCGCTGTGCCGCGGCATTATTGGCGACCATCCGTTTGTGGATGGCAACAAACGCACGGCCATGTTGGCGGCGCTCGTGATCTTACGGGAGAATGGCTATCAAATTACTGCCAAGCAGGGAGAGATTGAAGATTTTGCGGTGAAGGTTGCAGTAGACCACTTATCCGTAGAGCAGATTGCGGATTGGCTGAATAGGCATCATACATATGCCCCACCATATAATTGACAAAACAAAAAAAGTTAATATAATTCAAGATATACTCTAGGAGATAATAAATGAGTAGTTTTGAACAGTTAAAGATTCAGCCTGCAATTGCTGAGATTATAGATTCCAGTGATTTTAGCGAGATGGCTCAAGGGCTTATTGAGGAAGAAAAAAACATACCAGTAGTTGTTGGTGTCGACCAGAGTATCCGTCCCAAGGTGCTTGACGCCTGTGGAATGTCTTGTACATTTTGCCACAATGAGGGCACGCCCGTCGCAGCTGCAAAAATCAACCTTGGCATACCTAATTTAAGATATAAGGGGGGTAGGGTATCTGTTTTTGAAACAAGAAATGGTGTAGATTTTTTGCCTGGCACGATGCTTCCCGATAGGGAGTTTGAGTTTGCTGTTGGCGGCATCAAGGCCGCACTTGGCTCCTCAGAGATGCATTTGACCGGAGGAGAGCCAACGCTACACCCGTCATTGCCTGGGCTTATTGAAATCGCTTCACGTCTTGGCTATACGGTGGGAATGACATCAAATGGCGAGAATGGAGAAAAAGTACTCCCAGATTGTGCAGATAAGGGCCTATCTAAGGTAAATTTCAGTATCTTCGGGACTACTGCAGAGGAACTTGCGTCAGTTCAGAACGAAAAGTTTAGAAGCGAAAAGCTTGCTCAAACAAAAATGGTCGCCCTAGATAGGTCTATTCGAACTGCTTTAGAGGTTGGCTTGAAGGTGTCAGCAAATATTGTGATGTCTGATCCTACTCACGCAGAAAGAGTGCAGCGTGTGATAGAACAATATGCAGGTGCGGGTGTGAGCGTGCGAATATTGAACGACCTTGATAACAACCCTATCTCCAACGCATCGATATACGAGCTACTTGCTGGAATAGGTGCCGTGCCACAAGACTTGACGGTAGAGGCGGGTAGCTCAAATTCAAGGGTAAGGTATCTATTGCCCGACGGTACAGAAATTTACTTTAAGCAAATCCGACGAACAACGCTTCCTGAGACCTGTAAAGACTGTACTATAAACAATGACGATGACTGCAAAGAGGGCTACTATGGTGTCAGACTATATGTTGATCAAGATAAAAACTATAAGGTCGGAGTATGTTTACAGAGGATGGACTTGACCGCACCTCTGCAAGAATTTGTATCAGGTGGCGTCAGCAAAGAAATAGTCGAATTTAGAAATAATGAGTATAATGCACTCACTGATTATTATAAGGAGCGAATGGATGGGTGAGACAAAAAACAATATTGAAGTTGAGGGTAAGATACTAAATGTATCACCCGAAAATGTTGCAAAAAAACTGAAAGAGATCAACGCAACTTTCATTAACACGCTGCACTATAAGAGATATGTCTTTGATACCATTCCATCAGTAGAATCACGCTGGATACGCCTGAGGACCGACGGTACTAAAACTACGCTCACCGCCAAGGAGATCAAGAACGACAGCACAACGGGCACATCCGAATGGGAGGTTGTAGTGTCTGATTTAGAAACCACACTAACAATTCTTAAAAAGATTGGCATTTCCCCGAAAGCAGTGCAGGAGAACTACCGCTTACTATTTGAGGTAGAAGGTGATGAAGTAACAATAGATTTCTGGCCTGGCCTTGATCCTTACATTGAAATCGAAAGTGCCGACCATAATAAAATTGAAAACATCGCAGGGCTCTTGGGGTTCAAGGCCGAGGATATAACAGGTATTAACACGCAAGGCCTTTATAAGAAGAAAGGCATAGATTTAGACAACGTCAAAGAGTTGACTTTTGAGGCAGAGCCCAGTGACATTAAACAGATTCTTTTGGTGGTGCAATGAAAACGCTTGTAGTGGGTTGTGACGCTTCTGGCAAGTCTACATTTATTGAAGGCGTTCATAAACACCACGGTGATGTATTTGCGGAGTCCACTCAAACGACAAGAGCACAGGATTTTAAACGCAAATATTTTGGTCACCCCATTGACGCAGAATTCGTAGACGCACGGGAGGCAATGTATCTTGACCTATCAGGGTCTTCAATGAGGCGAGTCATGGAATTAGAGCGTAGTGGCCTCTGTACAGTTACATCCGACTCATCGTTAGTGACTCGTCTTTCTCATGCCGTAATGCGAGAAGTTAAGCTTGGTGTCGTGGTGAGCGACGAGGAAATTATCAGTAAATGGGTTAGCAAAGACGTTGCTGATCCAAAAGAGATACCGGATATTGCAGTCCTAACATCTCCGCCATTCAGTGTAATCGTAGAGCGAATGCGTTCTCGTCAGGCTGGAGGTGATCGCATGGAGTCTTTTGTCGGCTTCAACTCTCTTGATTTTCTTGAGGCATATCATGACAGGTGGGAAACGCTTTTTCCAAGACTCGTCGATAGTGTGCCTTTGCTGATAAGTGTAGATACGAGCCAGGTCTCTGTCGGAGAATCAATTGATGTTTATAGCCAAATGAGGCAAGAGATGGAAACAAAATAAAATATTTTATGAAAATTATTAAATATAGTGTATAATATTAAAAAGTATTTATAACCGGGAGAATTATTGTGAGCGAGAGTAGTACGGGTCGTAACCAGCAGATATTGGAAGTTCTTGCCGTTGACAAGACGCCAATTTTGCCTTTTGAAGTGGATGTTGCTGAAGGTGAATTTGAAAAACACAAAAGAGAACAAGTAATGCTTAGTGCAAAACTTGGTGAGGCCATGAACCAATCTTCTGAAACATGGCACGATAACGCACCGGCTGAAGCTATTACAGCAGATTCCAAGGTGCTGGCTGAACGCGCAAAGAAAACAATCGGAGTACTTCAAAATAGTGTGGTGTTTGAGTATCCAACACCTGACGAAGAAGAGGTCACGCTGGGGAGTTTGGTAACATACCGTTATAAAGGCGACAAAGATGACAGTAAGCTGTATATAACTGGCAGTACAAGAACAGTCGGTTCTGATATTGAAGATAGATTACCCACAGACGACCAAGAACTTGATTTCGCTACCCTTTCTTCTCCACTTGTGATGGCAATGTTAGGCAAGACGGCAGGTAAAGATGTTCACTTTATCCCGAATGGCCGTCGTCCAGTTGATTTAACTATCGTTTCAGTTGACCAAATTCAGATGTAATAAGCCTAGGGTATAGAGATTCATTTCTATTGCCATGATTCCAAGTGCCAATGAGTACTCTCGTCATAGTACAATAGAAGCATGAAGAAATTGTACAGATCGCGCAGCGACAAAATGATTGCCGGCATTTGTGGCGGCATTGCCGATTATTTTAAAGTGGATAGCACGCTGATTAGAGTGGTGTTTTTGGTGCTAATCTTTTCTGGTCTCTGGCCGCTCGTGTATCTCATCATGTGGGTCATTATCCCGCTGGAACCGCGCAAATGATTATCTATTACACCGATGGCTCCGCTAGCCCCAATCCCGGCCCTGGCGGTTTTGCCGTCGTTTCTAACGGGAAACCGGTTGTCCTGGGCGGTGAGCTGGACGGCAAACTAGAAACTACCAACATCCGCATGGAAGGCCTAGCCATTATGGCCGCGCTCAAGCATGCGGACGGCCAGCCCTGCCAAATTTTTACAGATAGCGAGTTCTGGATTAACGTGATCACCAAATGGTCTCTGGGCTGGGAGCGCGCTGGCTGGCGCAAGAAGGGCGGGGAAATCAAAAACCTAGATATCGTGCAGGCGGTTTGCCCGCTGTACCGTAGCGGCCAGGCTACGCTAACGTGGACGCGCGGACATGCTGGTGATCCGGGCAACGAGCTGGCAGATGAGTGGGCCA